>CAJUOA010000021.1 GCA_910587785.1 uncultured Oscillospiraceae bacterium
CGTGGCCGTCATCGCCGACTCCACCTCCCGCTGGGCCGAGGCCCTGCGCGAGATGAGCGGCCGTCTGGAGGAGATGCCCGGTGAGGAGGGCTACCCCGCCTACCTGGCCTCCCGTCTGGCCCAGTTCTACGAGCGGGCCGGCGTGGTGCAGTGCATGGGCAGCGAGGACCGCGTGGGCTCCCTGACCGCCGTGGGCGCCGTGTCGCCTCCGGGCGGCGACCTGTCCGAGCCCGTCTCCCAGGGCACCATGCGCATCGTCAAGGTGTTCTGGTCCCTGGACGCCTCCCTGGCCTACCGCCGCCACTTCCCCGCCATCAACTGGCTGAACTCCTACTCCCTCTATCTGGACACCATGAAGCCCTGGTTCGACGAGCACTACGGCCCCGCCTTCATGGACAACCGGAACAAGGCCATGAGCCTCCTCCAGGAGGAGGACAACCTCAACGAGATCGTCCAGCTGGTGGGCAAGGACTCCCTGAGCCCCAACGACCAGCTGACCCTGGAGACCGCCAAGATGGTCCGCGAGGACTTCCTCCAGCAAAACGCCTTCATGGACGTGGACAGCTACTCCAGCCACGACCGTCAGATGCGGATGCTGGCCATGATCCTGGAGTTCGACAAGCTGGCCCGGGACGCCATCTCCAAGGGTGCCTCCCTGGCCCCCATGCTGGACATCCCCGCCAAGGAGAAGATCGGCCGCGCCAAGTTCGTGGAGGCCGATAAGTACGTGGCGGAGTACGCCGCCATCGCTGAGGAGATGGAGCGGGAGATCGCCGAGATCGTGGAGAAAGCAGGTGCTGACTTATGATGAAGGAATACCGTACCATACACGAGATCTCTGGCCCGCTGATGGTGGTCGAGCATGTGGACGGCGTCACCTACGACGAGCTGGCGGAGATCGAGCTCAGAGACGGCAGCATCCGCCGCTGCAAGGTCCTGGAGGTCAACGGCGACAAGGCCGTGGTGCAGCTGTTCGAGTCCTCCGCCGGCATCAACCTGCGGGACTCCAAGATCCGCTTCCTGGGCCACCCCCTGGAGCTGGCGGTGTCCGGCGATATGCTGGGCCGCGTGTTCAACGGCATGGGACAGCCCATCGACGACGGTCCGGCCATCCTGCCCGAGGCAAGCCGGGACATCAACGGACAGCCCATCAACCCCGCCGCCCGGGACTACCCCAATGAGTTCATCCAGACCGGCGTCAGCTCCATCGACGGGCTGAACACCCTGGTCCGCGGGCAGAAGCTGCCCATCTTCTCTGGCAACGGCCTGCCCCACGCCCAGCTGGCGGCTCAGATCGCCCGCCAGGCCAAGGTGCTGGGGGACGCCGCCTCCAACTTCGCCGTGGTCTTCGCCGCCATCGGCATCACCTTCGAGGAGTCGGAGTACTTTGTCAACGAGTTTAAGCGCACCGGCGCCATCGACCGCACCGTGCTCTTTACCAACCTGGCCGACGACCCCGCTGTCGAGCGCATCTCCACCCCCCGTATGGCCCTGACGGCGGCGGAGTACCTGGCCTTTGAGAAGGGGATGCACGTGCTGGTCATCCTCACGGACATCACCAACTACGCCGAGGCCCTCCGCGAGGTGTCCGCGGCCAAGAAGGAAGTCCCCGGCCGCCGCGGCTACCCCGGCTACCTCTACACCGACCTGGCCCAGATGTACGAGCGGGCCGGCCGTCAGCTGGGCAAGCCCGGCTCCATCACCATGATCCCCATCCTGACCATGCCGGAAAACGACAAGACCCACCCCATTCCCGACCTGACCGGCTATATCACGGAGGGGCAGATCATCCTGTCCCAGGAGCTCTTCCGCAAGGGCATCAATCCCCCGGTGGACGTTCTGCCCAGCCTCTCCCGTCTGAAGGACAAGGGCGTTGGCGTGGGCAAGACCCGGGAGGACCACGCCTCCACCATGAACCAGCTCTTCGCCGCCTACGCCTCCGGCAAGGAGGCCAAGGAGCTGATGACCATCCTGGGCGAGGCCGCGCTGAGCCCCACAGACCTGCTGTACGCCAAGTTCGCCGACGAGTTTGAAAAGCGCTACGTCTCCCAGGGCTACGAGACCAACCGCAGCGTCATCGAGACCCTGGACCTGGGCTGGGAGCTGCTGAAGATCCTGCCCAAGAGCGAGCTCAAGCGTATTAAGAGCGAGATGATCGACAAGTACCTCCCCAAGGACGAGTGAGCGCCGGTATGACTAGGAAAGAGGTGAACTGATGGCCTCTAAGACCATAAACCCCACCAGAATGGAGCTGACCCGGCTGAAGGGCCGCCTGAAGACCGCCACCCGGGGCCACAAGCTCCTCAAGGATAAGCGGGACGAGCTGATGAAGCAGTTCCTGGAGATCGTCCGGCGCAACCGGGAGCTCCGTGCCAAGGTGGAAAAGGGCCTGGAGCAGGCCAACGCCGCTTTCACCGTGGCCGCCGCCCTCATGGGGCCGGAGATGGTGGAGCAGGCCCTGCTCTACCCCAAGCAGAGCGTGGAGCTGGACATGAAGTTCAAGAACGTCATGAGCGTCAACGTGCCGGTATACTCCTTCCACACCAGGAACGAGGACCCCACGGAGATCTATCCCTACGGCTTCGCCCAGACCTCCGGCGAGCTGGACGCCGCCCTGGAGGCTCTCTCCAATGTCTTCCACGACATGCTGGAGCTGGCGGAGGTGGAGAAGACCATGCAGCTTCTCGCCGAGGATATCGAGAAGACCCGCCGCCGGGTCAACGCCCTGGAGTACGTGATGATCCCCAACTTCCAGGAGACCATTCGCTACATCTCCATGAAGCTGGACGAGAATGAGCGCGGCAACATCACCCGCCTCATGAAGGTCAAGGACATGGTCCTCCAGGAAGCCCATAACTTCAAGCAATAACTTCAGATGCGCGAAAAACGGACGGTGCCGGTGCGGCGCCGTCCGCTTTTGCTTTTTTGGACGCCGCCCCTTGCGGAGGAGGCGGATCTGTGGTATGATGGTACCAGAACATTTGGGGAAAGGGGTGAGGTCGATGCTGGACCGGGCAAAGATCAACCGGGCGCTCTTCCTTGCGGCGCTTGTGGTGGAGTGTATCCTGGTCGGGATGCTCATCTATGGTAAGATCACATCAGACAGGCTGATCTCCCTGCCGCTGTCCGCGGAGGAGACCGCGCGTTATGCGGCGTACCGTATCACGCTCCCGGATGTGGAGGACCGTGATCCCACGGTGGGCGAGGTTTTGGCCTACTGTACCCCAGCGGGCACGGATCGTATCGGCGGGACGCGCTATTCTTCTGAGGCACTGCCGCAGTATCTTTACAAGTGCGCCGCCCTCCGCGATGTCTCAGACGCGGCGGACGGAGAGTTCCTGTATATCACCTACACAACGCAGGACGCGGAACGGGTGGATATCATACTCACAGACCATGAGATGTCAAGCTCCATCTATGCGGAAAAAACAGATACCTATTACGAGCTCTCCAGAGACGGGAGCCGGAAATATCCCAATTTCCGGCATCAGGCCCGGGCGAAAAACCTCACCCGTAAAGCGGTACCGGCGGGCCTGCTGGGTATCGGCCTCGCCTATTCCGTTGGGCTGTATGTGTGGAGACGGCGGAAAGGTGCGTTAGACGCAGGGGCTGTGTAGGGGCGCACATTGTGCGCCCGCACGTCAACGTAGTGATTTTCAATAAAATGGACGGTGCCGCCCGGCACCGTCCATTTTCGCGCCTTTAGTCCTTCACCCGCTCCACGGGGAAAAGGACCCCGGTCTCCAGGTCTCCGGGGGGCGTCCCGTGGGGCTCGTTCAGGTACCGGTCCATGGCCGGGCCGCAGGGGCGGTACTCCGTGTGCTCCGCAAGCCACGCGCACAGGGCCTCGTAGGCAAGGTGGAGCTTGTCATAGGGGCCCCTGTGCCGGACCGCAGCGCAGGTACACCGGGGCTTGACCGTGACGCCCGGGCCCTCCTGGGCCACCACCATCTGGGCCTCCACGTCGGAGCGCTCCGGGTGGAAGTCCTGGTCGTGGTAGAGCATCTGGATGGGCCCCGCCTGGGTGAGGCCCCGCGCCGCCGCCTCCCGCCGGAGGTCCTCGAAGAGCTGGTGGTACCCCTCCACGCCGGTGGTTCTGCGGATGGAGAACACCTTCTGCTCCGGGTCCTCCACCAAAATGACATGATACGTTGTTTCCATAGTTGAAACTCCTTCCATGCGGAGGATGTCCGCCTCCAGACGGCGAAGGAGGTCCCCTCTCTGCTCCAGCTCCCGGCGGAGGGCCTCCCGGCGCTGGTGCAGGCGGGACAGGAGCGCCCCGTCCTCCAGCCCCAGCAAGGGGCCGATCTCATGGAGCGCAAACCCGTAGCCGCTCAGCCACTGGATGCGCACCAGGTCCGATAGCTGCTCCTGACGGTAGTAACGGTACCCGTTTTCACCCACCGTATCGGGGTGCAGCAGCCCCAGGGCGTCGTAGTGGCGCAGCATCCGGGGCGTTGTGCGGGTCAGGCGGGAAAATTCGCCGATGGTCAGCATGGCATTCCTCCTTGTTTTGTTGCAGGACCGGTCCTTGAGCATAGGATAAACCCTCACACTGTGGGAATGTCAATAGGGTTTTTGAAAAAATTTTTGGTCCGCCCCCTCTTCCAGCAATTGCATTTGCAAAATAGTTACAAAAGGGTTACAATTGACCTGTTCCGACAGGAACCGCCAAGAGAAGAAACAACCGTAACTGCTGGAAAGGAGCTACCATGAAAAAGATCGCCGCCACCGCCGCCGCACTCCTGCTCACCGCCGCCCTGTCCGCGCCCACGGCTGCGGCCGCCGGCCTGACCCACAAGGTCTCCCCCGGGGACACCATGTGGAAGCTTGCCGTCCAATACCAGGTGGGCACCGGCGAGATCATCGCCGCCAACCCCCAGGTGGAGAACCCCAACCTCATCTACCCGGGACAGGTGCTGAACATCCCCCAGGTCTCCCAGGCGGTCCGCGCCTACGAGCAGGAGGTGGTCCGGCTGGTCAACGCCCAGCGGGCCCAGAACGGCCTCAAACCCCTCGCCGAGAACTGGGAGCTCAGCCGGGTGGCCCGCTACAAATCCGCAGACATGGCCTCCCGCCGCTACTTCTCCCACGAGAGCCCCACCTACGGCTCCCCCTACCAGATGATGCGCAGCTTCGGCATCTCCTTCCGCTCCGCCGGGGAGAACATCGCCTACGGACAGCGCACCCCCGCCGCCGTGGTCAACGCCTGGATGAACTCCAGCGGCCACCGGGCCAACATCCTCAGCAGCTCCTATACCCAGATTGGCGTGGGCTACCACGAGGCCGGGAATTATTGGACCCAGATGTTCATTGGATAACAAAAATTCCCCTCAGCGCCCTTATGCTTTCCCGCCGGAGGCCGATATTTTAATTGAAGTCTTCCGGGCCCCGGTCCGGGGAAAGGAGAAATTCTATGGGCATCGCAGACAGCATTGCCGCCGCCAGCATGAGCATGAGCCGTCTCCAGTTTGAGACCGCTTATGACACGGCTATGGTCAAAAAGTCCATGGACGCCATGGAGCAGCAGGCCATGGCGTTCGTCGAGATGATGGATTCTATCCCCGCCCCCAGCCAGTACAATTTTGACGTGTACGCCTGATGGGGGATGCAAAAAGCGGAGGTGCATTTGCACCTCCGCTTTTTGTTTTATGAATGAATGCTGGGCTTCGCCCAGACCCACCAGAGGCTCTGCCTCTGGACTCCGCCGGGGCTTTGCCCCTGGACCCCACCACCTTTGAAAAGGTGGACGAAACTTTTATTTCGCGCTACGCGCCAATTGCGGCAGTGCCTACATGGTCTTTAACTGCCGCAGCAGGACGTTGGCGATGTTCTCGCAGGACGCCTGGATCTGCACCGCGCCGATGTTATACGCCACCATGGGCATCCCGTAGACCACGCTGGACTCCTTATCCTGCCCGATGGTGTAGGCCCCGGCCTTGCGCATCTGGAGGAGGCCGTCGGCCCCGTCCCGGCCCATGCCGGTCATGATGATGCCCACCATCTTGCAGCGCACCTGCTCCGCCATGGACATGAAGAGGGCGTCCACAGAGGGCCTGTGTCCGCTGACCTTCTCGCCCCCCTGGATGCAGGAGACGGTATAGCGGGTCCCGCTGCGCACCACCCGCATCTGGTAGTCTGCGGGGGCGAGAAGCGCCAGGCCCCGGCGGATCTCGTCGCCGTGCTTGGCCTCCCGCACCTCCATTTGGCACAGGCGGTTGAGCCGGTCTGCGTACATCTGGGTGAAGCCCACAGGCATATGCTGTACGATCAGCATCCCGGGGATGTCCGCCGGCAGGCGCTTGAGCACCTCCAGCGTGGCCTCGGTGCCCCCGGTGGAGGCCCCCAGGCCGATGATAATCCGGTCCAGCCCCGGCTGGGCCCCCAGGGGGGCGGAGGCCGCCATGGCCCCCGGCTGGGTCAGAGCGGCGGGGCTCCGCCGGACCTTGGCCCCGGCGGCGGAGAGGACCTTCTGGGTCAGCCCCGCGATAAAGGCGTCGTTCTGCCCGGGCTCCGGCTTGCGGACAAAGTCCACCGCCCCGGCGCTCAGCGCGTCGAACACCCGCAGGTTCAGGGACGACACCAGGATCACCGGCAGCGGGTACCGGGGCAGCAGCTGCTTGAGGAACTCGATGCCGCTCATGCCCGGCATCTCCACGTCGGAGGTGATGACGTCCGGCTTGAGCTGGGCCACCTTGGCCATGGCGTCCGTGGCGTTGAAGCCGGTGCCCACTACCTCGATCCTGGGGTGCTTGGCCAGGCCCTGGGCGATCATGGTGCGGGCGAGGATGGAGTCGTCCACCACCATGACGCGGACCTTTTTATTGGATGGCCACATGTGCGCTCCCTCCTTCTGGTTTGAATGTTTTCTCCATCTCCAGGCCTACTTCTTCTGAAACGTGGAGGGTGCGACGGTCTTGTACGGGTTGTTCTTCCCCAGGTTCTCCGAGTGGCTGATCATCAGGTAGCCGCCGGGGACGGTGGCGTCGTAAAAGCGCTGCACCAGCGCGTCCTTGGTGGGCTGGTCGAAGTAGATCATCACGTTGCGGCAGAAGATCACGTCGAACTTCCGCCGGAACCTGATGGGGTCCATGAGGTTGAAGGTCTGGAAGATGACATTATTTTTGATGTCCGGGGCCACCATAAACTGACTGCCCCCCGGCACGGGGGTGAAATAGCGCTTCTTCCAGGGGGCGGGGATTGTGTCCGGCAGCTCGTAGACCCCCTTTTTGGCGGTAGTCAGGGCCTTCTGAGAGATGTCGGTGGCGAGGATACGGGTGTCCCACTGGGCCGCCTGGGCCCCCAGGAACTCCTTGATGTAGATGGAGAGGTTGTAAGGCTCCTCCCCGCTGGAGCACCCGGCGCTCCAGATGGCCATCACTTTGTCCTTCTGATGGCGGCGCACCAGCTCCGGGAGCACTGTGCTCTTAAAGAACTCGAAGTGCTCCGTCTCCCGCATGAAAAAGGTGTAGTTGGTGGTCAGGCGGTTGAGCACCGCCTCCATATCCGCGGGGTTCTTCTCCTTAAGGAGGGCCGTCACAAAGGGGCCGAAGTCCCGGTATCCCTTCTGGGAGACGAAGGAGCTGAGCCGGCTGGTGACCAGCTGCCTCTTTTGGCTCAGGTCGATCCCGTAGTACTGGTGGATGAATTTAACGAGGCGGCGGAAATCCTCCTCTGCAATGGCGGTCAGCGGCATAGTTGCATCCTTTCTTTCTCCCGGCGGATCATCCGTGCAGGAGCAGCTCGCAGTCCAAGATCAGCAGCGTGCCGCCCTCCGGCAGGGAGCACATGCCGGAGATAATCTTCTGATGGTTCTGGGTGGGCATGGGGAGGATGATGCTGTGGGGCACGGCGACCATCTTCTCCACCGAGTCCACCAGGATGCTCACCGACTCGCTGCCCACATTGACTACCATGATGATGCACCCGTCCTTGGGGGGCTTGCCCAGGCGCAGGCGCAGGTCGATGACCGGCAGAATCTGCCCCCGCAGGTTCACAATGCCCCGCACGTACTCGGGCACGCAGGGCATATGGGTGATGGTGTGGTCGGTGAGGATGGTCTCCACCTTCTCCGCGTCGATGCCGTAGCGCAGGCCGTCGGAGATGCCGATCATATAGCGGGTGCTTTGGCTCTCCAGATCCTCGTCCGTGACGCCGGCGGCCGCCGGCGTAAGGTCCATATTGTTTTCCGTATGTTCAGACATATTTGCCTAACTCCCTTCTTCGCCTTCTTAGAACGCCCCCTGGACATTGCCGTTGTAGACGTTGGCCATGTCCAGAATGAGGCTGATGCTGCCGTCTCCCAGGATGCTGCACCCGGAGATGCCGTAATCCTTCACGTTGAAGCTGTTGACATAGGGCGGCAGGGGCTTGACCACGATCTGCTGCTCGCCCAGGAGCTCGTCGACGAAGAGGCAGTAGCTCTTCTCCCCGGCCTCCACCCAGATGAGGATGCCCTCCTCCACGTTGTCCCGTCCGTCGGGGATCTGGAAGAGGTCCTTGGCCCGGACCACGGGGTAGTAGTTGTCCCGCTGCTTGGTCATCTCGCCCCGGGCGGGGTCGTAGATGATGTCGGCCTCCGTGACCTTGATGCTGGAGATGATGCTGTTGATGGGGATGGTGAAGAGGGTGGAGCCCACGGAGACCTCCATGCCGTCCATGATGGCCATGGTCAGAGGGATCTTCAGGGTGGTGGTCATGCCGCGGCCCCACTCGCTGGAGATGGAGACCGTGCCGCCCACATCGGCCACGTTCTTTTTCACCACGTCCATGCCCACGCCTCTGCCGGAGAACTCGGTGACCTGGGTGTTGGTGGAGAAGCCGGGCATCATCATGAAGCCCAGGATGTCCTTCTGACTGTACTCGTGGTCCGGGTCGGCCAGGCCCTGACGGATGGCCTTGTTCAAAATGGCCTGGGTGTCGGCCCCCTTGCCGTCGTCCTTGATCTCGATGATGACCTCGCTGCCGGTGTGGCGGGCGGAGAGGATGATCTCCCCCACCGGGTCCTTCCCGGCGGCGATGCGCTCGGCCTCCGTCTCCTCCAGGCCGTGGTCCATGGAGTTGCGCACGATGTGCATGATGGGGTCGCCGATGCCGTCGACGATGGTCTTATCCACCTCGGTATTCTCGCCGATCAGGGTCAGCTTGGCCCGCTTGCCCAGCTTCTTGCTCATGTCCCGCACGATGCGGTTCATCTTCTGGAAGGTGCTGGAGACGGGGACCATGCGAAGGGACATGGACACGTCCTGGAGGTCGTCGGTGAGCTTACGCAGGTCCCGGGCGGACTTGGTAAAGTTGTCCAGCCGCAGCCCCTTGAGGTCCGGGGAGGAGGTGACCATGGACTCGGTAATAACGATCTCGCTGACCACGGCCATGAGCTGGTCCAGCTTGGAGAGGTTGACGCTGATAAGGCTCTCCTTGGGGTGGGGGGCCCCGGCGGAAGCCGCGGCGGGTGCGGGGGCGGCTTTTGCCGCAGGTGCGGCGGGGGCAGGGGCGGCGGCGGGGGCCGCGGCCTCCTGGGCGGGTGCGGGAGCGGCGGCGCTCTTGGGCTCTTCGGCCTTGGCGTCTACGCTCTGGTAGGAGCGCACGCTCCCCGCGTTCTTCACCGCCGGCACCACGCCGTCCCGGTCCTCCTTGGTGCGGAACCACACCACAAAGCCCTGGTCCGCGATGATCTCCGCCGTGGAGGAGTCGCTCTCCACGTTCTCCGGATAGCAGATGAAATCGGAGCAGTAGTCCCGGATGCCGTTGAGCATCATGAAGGCCCGCAGGTTCTCCATGCCGCTGCCCTCGTCGAAGAAGGCGTGGATGCCGAAGGGGTAGGCCTTGTCCGAGGGGACGGGGGCCTCTCCCGCAGGACTCTCCGCAGGGGGCTCCTCCCCGGCGGACGGGGGGGCCCCGGCGGGGGCGGGGGGCGCCTCGGCGGGTTTTTCCGCGCCGCCTCCACCCTGAATTTTATCAATCAGACTATTAATTTTGTCCACAATACTGTCGATAGACACGGAGAGGGGTTCCCCGTTTTCTACCTTCTCGATCTCCCCGCGGAAGAAGTCCACGGCCTGGAAGATCATGTCGAACAGCTCCGGCCGCAGGGCCTCCGGCACCACGTCGATGGTCTTCTCCCGGATGATGAAGAAGAGATCCTCGATCCGGTGGGCCACCGTCATGAGGGAGTTGAACTCCATCATGGCCGAGGAACCCTTGATCGTGTGCATGATACGGAAGATCTCGTTGACGCTGTCGTCGGAGAACGTATCCGCCTGCTCGGCCGCCAGCAGGATCCCGTCGAGCTGCTCGAGAAGCGTGTTCGTCTCATACAAATACATATCCAGGATGCTGTCGTTGCCACTGCCCATATAAGCCACCTCTTCATAAAGATTGAATTCTTTTGGTGTTCCCGCGGGGGGCGTCTCAAAAAAGGGCATAGTGACCCCCGCGATGACTTCGTCAAAGTGGATATCGGCAGGACCGGACAAAAAATTAAGACGCCTGCAAACTTTTATTGACGGCTCGGTCAAAAAGGGGTATCCTGTTAGGGTATCCCGCTTTCTGACCGCGTTATATTTTTATTTTGGATTGGAGTGTCACATATGCCAGACCTGCTGGGCGTGACCAACCCGGTACCCGGGCACGAAAATGCCAATATCAACCGGAACATGCCGGTGATCCCCAACGACCCCCGCCTGCAAAACGCCGCGGACCCCACCCGGGTGACCCGGGGCGACAACCGCACCGAGCGGCAGGACGCCGGCGACGCCGCCGGCAGCGGCCGCACGTTACGATACGACTCCAACTTCGCCGCCTTCCTCCAGCGTTTGGCCGACAGCCCCGACATGGCCGCCTCCATGACCGAGCTCATGCGGGCCTATCAGGGCACCGTGGTCTCCTCCGGCATGGGGGAGGGCATGGCCGTGGACATGGCCGAGCTCATGGCCATGCTGAAGATGGACGAGGGCGAATTCGCCGCCTTCCTCCAGAACCAGGTCCAGTCCGGCAACCGCTTCACCGGGCCCCTTTTCAATGTGCTGCGGGAGGCCTACGGGAAGAGCCAGTCGGAGGTGCTGCGCGGCTCCATCCTCCAGTTTTTGAAGCGCTACAGCGACTACTCCTCCTCCCAGCACATTCAGGGCAACCTCCTGCGGACCCTCACCCGGCTCACCCGGGCGGTGCCCGCGAGCTTCGGCAATAAGCTTTTGCCCATGGTCTCCGAGCTCCAGGAGCACTTCTCCTCCGGGGACCGGACCGCCGCCCTCAAGCTCCTCCAGGGGAGCATCCTCCCCTTCCTCTCCAACTACACCTCCCGGACCAACGACATGGGCCTGTCCCGGACGCTGATCTCCATGCTCGCCCTGGACGTGGCCCGGTATGAGAACGGGTCCCGGGAGAGCCTCCTCCAGACCTTCCACCAGCTCAGCGCCCACGCCCCCATCCGGGAGAAGCTGGGGGACCTCAGCGACGCGGCCCTCCTCCACGCGGTGGAGCACAACACCTTCACCAAGGCATCGGAGACCGACCAGTTCGCAAACCAGCTTGCCAAGGCGGCCCAGCGGGCCCTCCGGGGCGGCGCGGGGGCCGACGCCCAGGACTCCTTTCGCAACATCGTCTCCGCCTTCCTCATCAACCAGAGCGTCTATATGCCCCTCAACCACATGATTATCCCCCTGGACTGGGAGGGGAAGCTGATGTTCAGCGAGCTGTGGGTGGACCCGGACGCGGAGGAGAACCTCAAGCAGGGCCGGGAGGGCCGGGACAACACCATCCGCTTCCTCTTTAAGATGGATATCCAGGGGCTGGGCTTTCTGGACATGGTCCTCTCCTGCCAAAAGGAGAACGTGGACCTCCAGCTCTACTGCCCCTACGCCATGGCCCCCTTCGCAAGTACGGTGCAGGCGGAGCTGACGCGCATCCTCACCGACAACGGCATGACCGCCATGAGCGTCCAGGTGCGGCCCATGGAGAAGCCGCTGCCCATCTCCGCGGTCTTCCCCAAAATCTTTGAAGGAGGGAGCAGTATCGATGTCAAGGCGTGATCGTTCCCGCGACGCCTCCGGCAGGGCGGTGGCCCTGCGCTACGACGGCGGCGGCGCGCCGGTGGTGGTGGCCTCCGGCATGGGTTATCTGGCGGAGAAGATTGTAGAGGTCGCTTCCGAGAGCGGGGTGCCCGTCTACGAGGATACCTCCCTGGCCACCATGCTGTCCCAGCTGTCCCTGGGGCAGGAGATCCCTGATTCCCTGTACCGGGCCATCGTGGAGATCTATGTGTACTTCCTCAATTTCGACCCCGCGGACCCGGACAAGGCCCGCCGGGAGCGGCAGGCCATGAAGGAGGCGGCCATCGCCGCTGCCCAGGCTGAGGAGGCCGAGGCCCGGGCCGCCGCCGCGGCTGTGGAGGCCGCAGAGAAAGGAGAGAGCTGATGGAACTGCTCTATCTGATTCTGGACGCCGAGGGCGTCCCCCTGACCCAGGGGGTGCTGGAGAACCTGCCCAACGCCTCCACCCTCCAGTTCCGGCTGCCGGAGGAGAACGGGGAGGAGCTCGCCGCCCTCCCCGGCCTTGCCGGCGGGGCGGAGGTGCAGATGGTGGGCCTGGACGACAGCTCCATCGCCCACCGGGGCGTCGTCACCCGCCGCCGGGGGAACCGTCTGGCCGTGCGCACCACGGCGGACCTTGGGCCCGAGGCAAGGGAGAACCTGCGCATCCAGACCAATTTCAGGAGCGTCATCTACCCCGTCTCCGGCGCCTGGCAGGGGCGGCGGACCGTGTGGGGCTACGACCTCAGCTGCGGCGGGGTGGCCTTCTACTGCGCCCAGCCCCTGGACATCGGCGAGGTGGCCGAGATGGTGCTGGTGGTCACGGACGAGCCGCTGCTGGTCCGCTTCCGGGTCCTGCGGCAGCTCCCCAGCGGAGACGAGCGGCCCCTCTACGCCGCCAAGTTCGTCGACCTCATCCAGGACGAGGAGTTCTTTATCCGCAAGGCGGTGTTCAATATCCAGGTGGGCGGCGTGCGGTGAGAGCGGTTCCCCGTTGATGGGGCCCCTACGGCCCCTCTGCCGTTGAACTCAGTTATTTTTTGTTCAAAAAAGCGGCGCGGCCACTTTTTTGATAGATCGCACCCCAACGAACAGAAAGGAGCACTCTATGCAAAAAACACAGCATGTGACAGGCCGGTCCCTGCGGGTCCGGGCGGTGTCCCTCCTGCTGGCCGCGGCGCTGACGCTGGGCCTGCTTCCGGGCGTCCCCGGCCTCGTGGGCACGGCGCGGGCCCACTGGGCGGACGACTATCTGTCCCAGCTGGTGGAGTGGGGCGTCATCCGCTCCGACCAGACCGGGAACCCCGACCAGGCCCTCACCCGGGCCGACTTCATGGCTATTACCAACCGGGCCTACGGCTACCACGAGCCGGGCCCCACCCCCTTCACCGACGTGGAGGAGGACGACTGGTTCTATGACGATGTGGGCATCGCCTACAACGCCAAGTACATCCTGGGCACCTCGCCCACCACGGCCTCCCCTAACGACACCCTCACCCGGGAGACCGCGGCCACCGTCCTGGGGCGCAATATGATGCTCCAGGAGTCCCCGGGGGAGCTCCTGGACTTCACCGACGCCCGGGACATCAGCTCCTGGGCCCACGGCACGGTCAAGGCCTCCCTGGAGCACTACCTCATCGGCGGCTATGACGACGGCACCTTCCGCCCCCAGAAGGAGATCTCCTGGGGCGAGATGGCCGCCATGCTCACCCGCATCATCGGCACCCCCCTCCAGGAGGAGGGCGACTACGCCCTGGGCGGCGTGTACGGCAATGTCACCATCACCTCCCCCGGCGTGACCCTCCGGGACTCCATCATCAGCGGTGACCTCTACATCACCGGCGGCGTGGGGCTCGGGGACGTGAAGCTGGAGAACGTCACCGTCCTGGGCCGCATCATCGCAAGCGGCGGCGGCGAGAGCGAGAGCGGTCAGGCCAGTATCCTCCTGCGGAACGTCACCGCCGACGAGCTTCTGGTGGACAACCTCAACGAGAACACCGTCACCGTCCAGGCCGACGGCATCACCGAGATCGGCCGCACCACCGTGCGCACCAACGCCTACATCGAGGACAACACCCCTGACGGCATGGGGTTGAAGTACATCTCCCTTGAGGGCACCGGCGAGGAGGAGGGCGGCCTGCGCCTGGATGTGGCCGGCCGCATTGAGGAGGTCGTCAACAAGACCCCCAACTCCCTGGTCCAGGCCGCAAAGGGCACGGTGAAAAAGCTCACCGTGGACGAGGCTGCCACGGATTCCGACGTGCTCATCTCCCGGGGCGCAGTGGTCAAGGAGCTCAACCTTGACACCGCCACCGATGTCACCGGCGAGGGCGATATTACGAAGCTGGTGGTCAACGCCCCCGGCTGTACCGTGGAGCAGCTCCCCGACGAGATCATCATCCGTCCCGGCATCACTGCCATCATCCACGGCGAGGAGATGGACGCCGTGGGCGCGGAGGAGTCCACCCTCGATCCCCTGATCCTCGCCGGGTATCCCGAGGCCGCCGACGTGGCCCCCACCTCTGTTGAGGCCATCTTCGCCACCAACAAGAAGGGCACCGTCTACTGGGGCGTCAGCGACATGAACGACGGCTCCATCGCCACCGAGGACCTCATCAAGAACCCCACCTACGGCTCCATCGCCGTCAAGAACGGCAACGTGGCCATCCCCAAGGGCAACGACGAGGTGAGCGTACGCATCACCGGCCTCAAGCCCGGCACCAACTACTACCTCTCCGCCGTCCTGGTGGACGACCGGGGCGTCCAGAGCCCGACGAAGGTGGTCTCCTTCACCACGCCGGATGATTCCGTCCCCGCCTTTGCCAACGGCTACCCCTACATGTCCACCGTGGACACGCCGCCCACCATGAGCCAGGTGGTTGTCATGCCCACCAAGGACTGCAAGCTTTATTACGCCCTCCTGCCCGCCGGGGCCCAGCAGCCCACGGAGGAGGAGTTCCGCAATGCCAGCGTCTCCGGCGCTCTGGGATACGGCGTCATGGACGTCACCAAGAACGTGGAGACCATCTTCGGCGTCAACGACGTGACGCTGGAGGAGCAGACCACCTATGACCTCTACCTCTGGCTGGTGGACGCCGACGGCATGAATAAGGGCGCGGTTACCAAGCTGAGCTTTACCACCTCCGACGAGACGCCGCCCTATTTCACCATGGCTCCCACCGTCAACAAGGTGGCCAACAACAGCGTGGGGCTGACCTTCGGCCTCAGCGAGCCGGGCACGGTCTACTGGGCCGTGGTCGAGGAGGGCACCGACTACCCCAAGCCCCGCCCCGGTATGGATCAGAGCAGCGTGGACCTCAATGACGAGTACTCCATCCTGCAGATCATCTCCGGACTGGGGGCGCTGAAAAACGGCAGCGTCCGTGTCAGCGGCAACAACCTCCAAGGGAACATCAACGTCACCGGACTGGAGCCGGAGAAGAGCTATGTGCTCTACTACGTGGCCCAGGACACCGCGGGGAACTACTCCGTGGGCGTGGAGTACCTGACCATCCACACGGAGGATGAGGGGATGCCCATCGTCAAGCAGCGCTTCAGCGACTACAACGGCGACCAGACCAAGGACCCCCTGCCCGATACGGACATCATCCTGGAGTTCAGCGAGAACGTCCGCTATGACGGCACCGGCGGCGGCGAGGGCTTCGTCCAGCTCTATGAGAAGGTGAAGACCTCCACCGGCACCGAGAAGGAGGACGCCATCCGCGATCTGGCCACCTCCCTTGCGGGCGCGATCTGGCTCTACCAGCAGGGCGACGAGCCCAAGCCGGTGAAGGTCACGGTCAATACCGAGCCGGTCAAGGAGAACCAGACCAAGGACTGGGTCCTGGACTTCACCCAGGCGAAGGTGGAAAACATCAACGGCAAGGTGGAGGTCACGATCCCCAAGAGCGCGGTGAACCTGGACAGCGGCGGCATCTACTACTTCGAGATCCACGATGTCACCGACACATCCCTCAAGCAGAACAAGATCGAGCCCAATCCCGCCGGACATGATGACGACTCCGTGAAGGCCGGGCATGTACTGCCGGTCTTTACCACGGTGTTTGCCCAGGTGTCCCTGCGGCAGTTCGCCATCACCGATTTGCCCAAGGACGCCCAGGGGAACGATGTGCCTGTCGATTTTGCCTTCCGGGCCACCCCTGTCTCCACCGAGAAGGTGGCCGACGGCATGGGCTACGACTTCCTGATGTGGGCCGACCGGGATATGTACTACGACCTCTATATCCGGGTTAACGGGGAGAAGACCTGGCAGAAGATCAATAACAGCAGCCTGAGCATCCCCGCCCAGGATGAGACGCTGGGCGGCAAGAGCCTGAACCTGGACTTCTACACGCGTACTGCATCACAGATTCCGGCGCTTAATACGTTTGAGAAGAAGGGTTACGAGTTCGCCGTTTCCGTCACCCGCCTGGAGGATTCCGATGCGGAGCCCACCGAGCGCAGCAGCTGGACCGGAGACGTCAACTTCTACGTCGATGTCTCTGCCGGAACCCGGAGCAACCTGAATAACCTGGCGACGGGCCTTACACGGAAAAAATGGGATGATTTCCAGGCAAATGGCATTGCAAACAACGGCGGCGCCTCTATCGGAAGTATCCAGGGCGGCGGCAAGGAGCTGCAGATGAAGGCCTCCTTCAGCGACACCCGCCTGCCGGAATTCATCACCCCAAATCCTTTCATCACGCCCAGTGACACCTCTGCTGAGATCGACGTGCAGATGACCCGGGCGGGCACCATCTACTGGGTGGCGGCCCCGGTAGGCGTCATCCACACGGCGGCGGATATTGGCTCCGGCGGCGGAGAGAAGATCAACGAGGAACTCAAACCCTATATCCCGGAGAGCGGCCCCTATCCCGAGCCGCCCGTCCCCGCAGTGCGGCTTCCGGGCAATATGGACATCTACCGCCAAGGTTATAACAACCCCAGAATTAAGAAGGGTGTGGTCAACTACGGCGGTAACGGAGAGGTGGAGACCATCATCCCCAAAGACCTGGAGCCCAGCACGGACTATTACGTCTACTTCGTCCTGCGCGGTTCCTCTCAAAACCTTTCTCCGGTGTATGTCTATAAGTTCACTACCGCCAAGGTGGACCGGCCCCGTATCACACTGGATCACGGCGGTGTAGGCGTTGTGGACGTGTCCACAGACAAGGACTCTGTACTCAACTATGTCATTCTCACCAGCACAGAGCTGAAAAAGGCGGCAGAATTCGGCGACAGCTATATGCTCAACGATCACAGCAAGTTCCCCGTTCCCTCCGCCTACTCGGGCTACACCGTCCTCAAGGCCCTCATTGAGCCCTATAACTCCAGTATCTCGGGCGACACGAACTTCGGCCCCGAGTGGAACGGCTACTCGATCTTTGACGTGTACGCCAGCGACAATGTGAAAAACAGTATCCAGAACTATATCCGCCAGAACTTCCCCACCTCCCAGGTCCTCTCCAAGGAGACCTTCCGGCTGGATGCCAACATCTCCCAGAAGACCAAGACTGACGGGATGAAGCCCAATGACACCCACTATATCCTGGCCGTGGCCCACCACAAAAATACGGACCAGGGTTTGGCCTACGATTCCTACCGGGCCCAGGAGAACATCGTCATTCCGGATACTGTGGCTCCGAAGCTGGTCGGAAAGGTCAGCACAGTTATCATCAAGCAGGAAGGTACAGACCCCACGACAGCTACCGTTACCGGAACGGTGTCCTTTGGATTTGACAAGCCGGTCTACTGGTCGGCGGACCGCTCATCCGGCTCCGCAACACCGGTGGTCAACCGCGAAGGCGGCGGTTCGGGGTGGATGAGCATCACAGCCGACCTGGGCGGCAGTGCCACAGGCCTGAAGGTCAACAATCCGACCAACAACCAGACCTCTGCGGCCAGCAGCTTCTCCCTGTCCTTTACAAATCTCAAGCTCAACAGCACAATCGTCCTCTTCAACAGCGGTTGGATTGCCAACTCCAGCGGCAACTCCGACGAGAAGAAGCTGACGCTTCGCTTGGTCTACGGGCCTATTGACAATCCCAATAACCTCGAGCTGAACGGCTTCTACTTCGTTGTGGACGAATAAATCACCAACCACTCTGCGGGGGCGGGCACAGCCCGCTCCCGCATCCCTGTGCAGGGAGAGAACCTGCGATATGTAAAAAGGAGCGCAGTATGAAAAAAGTATTCACATCCCTGACTCTGGCGTGTCTGCTGGTGCTGGCGCTTTGCACCTGGGCCCAGGCTTCAGACGCCCCCCTGGCCCTGCGGGTCACGGTGAACGGGCAGACCATGGGCTCCAGCGGCCTGCTGCTGGACCCGGAGGAGAGCCGCACCGCCCTGGCCGCCATCCAGCCCAATGACGACAACCGGCCCCTGGCCTGGCGGTCCTCGGACTCCAACATCGTCTCCGTGACCAGCTCCACGGACGGCCGCACTGGCTTTATCAAGGGCCTCAACCCCGGCAAGGCCACGGTGACCGTCAGCGCCGACGGCATCACGCCGGTGAACTTTGAGGTAACGGTCAGCGGCATCGTCACCGCCACCGATTCCATCACCATCAAGGAGAACGAGGCCGTGCTCCTTGCCAACGTGGCGGAGCTGGGGCTCCAGACCTTCGGCGCGGTGGACGGCAACGCCAGCTTCACCATCGCCACGGACAAGGCCAATGTGGCCCGGGCCACGGGCCGCACGCTCGCAAACCTCACCGTAGATGGTGTAGCGCCCGGTATCGCCCGCATTACCATCACCTCCACCGTGGGGAGCAAGAGCTATCAGAAGTCCTTCTCCGTGACCGTGGAGAGCAACGAGGCCGAGCCCATCCGGGGCGACGCAAGCACCACCAATCCCCTGAAGTTCTCCACGCTGGAGTCCAAGATTGCCGCCCAGTGCAAGGAGCTCATCAGCGGAGAGAACAACACCCTCGCCTCCATCACCGGCGTACGGGTGAGCCCCAACGAGGGCATTTTGTATCTCAATTACAAGTCACCGGAGGACCCGGGCGCGGGAGCGGGCTCGGCGGTGACCTACTACCCCGCCTCTGCGGCCCGGGGGCCCTACATCTCGGACCTGGTCTTCGTGCCCAATGCCCTCTACCGGGGGGAGACGGCCACTATCACCTTTACCGGCACCTCCGCCGGGGGCCGGACCTTCAAGGGCAAGATCCTGGTGACCCTGGAGGCCGCGAGCACGGACCTCACCATCACCGCCGACCATGGGAACCCAGTGAAGCTCTCGGGCACTATGTTTGACAAGCTCTGTCAGGACACCACCGGCACCAGCCTGGACTATGTGATCTTCACCCTGCCCAACGCCAACCAGGGCGCCCTGTACCGGGACTATGTCAATAACCTCAACTACGGCTCCAAGGTCAATGCCACGGACCAGTACAAGACCCGGGATATCAACACGGTGACCTTCGTCCCCGCCAACGGCTATGTGGGCAGGGTGACCATCGGCTACGCCGGTTACAGCGCCGGGGGACAGAAGTTCAACGGCGAGCTCATCGTCAACGTCACCCAGTCCTTGGATGCGGCCATCTCCTACAATGACAACGGCTCCCGGCGGATCGGCTTCCGGGCGGAGGACTTCTCCCGCTTCTGCGGCGCGGCCACCGGCGGGTCCATCGACTATGTGAAGTTCACCCTCCCCGCCTACTCCCAGGGAACGCTCTACTACGGCGGCGCGGCGGCGGAGGAGAACAAGGAATATAAGCTCTCCGACCTCTCCGCCCTGTCCTTCGCGGCGGCGGACGGGTTCAGCGGCACGGTGCGCATTCCCTTTGCGGGCTTTGACCTGGCCGCCAACCCCTTCAACGGCACGGTAGAGCTCCATTTCCAGTCCAGCACCAGCTCCAGCGGGGACATCACCTATGTCTGCAAGCCCGGAGATTTTGTCAAGCTCTCGGTAACGGACTTCAACAACCTCTGTCAAACCCTCACCGGCGGACGGCTCCACTATATCACGTTCCCCTCCCTGCCGGACCTGACGGTGGGCACGCTCTACCATAACAAGACCAGCACCAATGGCATCGGCACCCGGGTAGGCCGGGATATCAAGTACTACCAGAGCACCACGCCCTATCTGACCCACCTGTCCTTCTGGGCCACGGACAACTTCCAGGGGAGTGTGGAGATCCCCTTCAACGGCGCGTCGGTCTCCGGCTCCACTTTCAGCGGTCTGATGGTCATTAGCACCTCCGGCGGGCAGGGGACCAGCACCAGCGCTCCCAGCGCTGTGACCTATACCACCAGCGGGCGTCAGCCGGTGAAGTTCCAGGGGGCGGATTTTGAGGCATTCAGCCGTTCCGCGTCCAACGCGGCGCTCAACTACGTGCGTTTCACGCCTCCGGCGGCCAACCAGGGGATGCTCTATTACAACTACCAGTCCGAGGACGCCCCCACGGCGGTCAGCGACGACACCAGCTATTATCTCAACGGGCAGTACTCGGTGGGGAAGATCACGTTTGTTCCCAGCGCCGGGTTCTCCGGGGACGTGGATATCCCCTTTGAGGGCTGTTCCATCTCCGGCGGTCAGTTTCAGGGGACGGTGCGTATCAGCGTGCGCAACGCCACCGCCGGGACCTCGGTCCGGTATGAGACGTTCGGCTCGCCGGTGAAGTTCAAGGCGGAGGACTTCCTCGCCGTGGCCGGGAGCAACCGGCCCGCCTCCATCCGCTTCAGCGCGGTCAGCGACAAGGATAATCTCTCCGGAAAGCTCTTTTATCAGTACCAGACGCCCATTCTCTATGGGGCTCTCGCCTCCACCACGGTGGACTACGCCATGAGCGGGCAGAATCCGGTGAGTTCTCTCTCCTTTGTGCCCAAGGCGGGATATCGGGGCACGGTGACGCTGCCCTACACCGCCACCAACTCTGACGGCACCCAGTATACGGGGCAGGTAGTGATCAACGTGGACACGCCCCTGTACTCGTCCTATTTCAACGACCTCTACGGCGCGAACACGGACACCCTTGCCGCTGTGGACTTCCTCTACACCCAGGAGGTCGTCAACGGCATGAGTCCCGGGCAGTATGGGCCCCAGTTGTCCATCCGCCGCGGGGACTTCTGCCTGATGCTCTTTAGGGCCTTCCAGTTTGCGGGGGCGGGGTCCACCCAGTCCTTCCGGGACGTGCCGGGGGATGCCTACTACGCCCAGGCGGTGAACACGCTGCGGTCCCTCGGGATCGTTGACGGCGTAGGGGGGAACCTCTTCATGCCGGACGGGACCCTCTCCCGGCAGGACGCGTCGCTGATGGTCCAGCGGACCCTGCGCACTGCGGGGCTTCCCGCTGCGGACGGCAACGCCGGGGTGCTGACCAACTATCCTGATGGTCAGCAGGTGGCTACTTACGCCGTCGGCGGCGTGGCCTGTATGGTGGAGCAGGGGCTTCTGCCTGACGTCTACGGGCAGCTTGCGCCGGCCGCGCCCTTGACCAGGGCGGATATGGCGGTGTTGCTCCACCGGGCAATGACAAAATGATTTCTCTTCGGGAGTCCCGGGGGCTTCGCGCCCCCGGACCCTCGGTGACTTTTTCCGCGTGGAAAAAGTCACCAAAAAGACGCTCAAGAAACTACGTTTCTTGAGAATCTTCCTTGATTACGGGGGTTTTTTGTTTACGCTACGACCTGTTTGACTCTTTTTCCCAATCACTTCCCTGGGCCGATGGCAGTCGAATCTCCGCCGCAACTCCCTGGCCCTACGGTGCCCATCGTTGGGTTCGCCTCCGAGAAGCACGATTCTTTTGAGAGACTACCGGGCCACCGGCACGGTGCGGGCGAGACTGCTCTTCTTGTCCTGTACGCATGGCGCATCCGCTGCGCAGTTCGGCAGGGAGTTCTACATGGAGGGCCGGCAGGCGGAGAATAACATTCTGCCAATCTTGCCAGGGGAGCGCGCAGAAGTTCGGAGGAAGGGCGCCATCTTGTCGTACTGCGCACTTCCGGGCCCCTCCGGCCCAAGAGGAGTGGGGGAGTCCAGAGGGGGCAAAGCCCCCTTGGCGGCTTTTTGGTGACTTTTTGTCCGTACAAAAAGTCACCGGGGTCCGGGGCGAGGAGCCCCGGGCCTTCGTCGGAGATGGCATTCATTCGGAAGAAAAAAATAGAGGAGGACCAAGACCATGCACCCAGTGTTAATTATCATCGACATGCAAAACGGCTTCATAAATCCGGAATCCCCTCTCTGCATCAAGGGGGCAAAAGCCACCGTCCCCGCCTGCGCGGAAACTATCGCCGCCTGCCGGGCAAAAAGCATCCCTGTGATTTTCGTAAACCGCGCCTACCGCGCCGACGGCAGCGACGTGGAACACACGCGAAAAGCAGTGTGGGAGCGGGGCGGCAAGCCCCTTACCCCCGGCAGTACCGGCCCCCTCTCCGTGGAGAACCCCCCGGAGTTCGGAAAAACCAATACTGACTACGAGATCATCAAGCCCCGCTACTCCGCTTTCTTCCAAACACCCTTGGACCTCCTCCTGCGCCGCTTGGGCGCAGATACCCTCATCCTTACCGGTACCACTACCCCAAACTGCATCCGTACCACCTGCTACGACGCCATCTCCCTGGACTACCGCGTGGTGGTCCTGGAGGACTGCTGTTCCTCCAACTCCGAGGAAATCCAACAGGCCAACCTCCTGGATATGGCCAACGTGGGCGCGGAAATCTGGATGTCCAGCGAGTTCCTGGAGACCCTGTGTTGATTGGAAGAGGCCAAGTCTTACAGCACAATAAACGGCCTGGACACATAAACCCATGCGTCCAGGCCGTTTCATTAAGCGCGAAAATCCACAGTTGATTCGCGGAAAGCGGCAGATTGCGCGGAAGCTTTGGGGGCATTCATCTCGGCACGCGCAGCATCATAAGCTTGCATATAAATAGCACTGGAATCCCCAAGAAACTGATTTTCTGCCCTGGTAGTTAAATTCATCCAACCGCCGCCGCTTGTATTATATTGCGCGATTTCTTCCCCATCGGGCGAATATACCGTAGCAACCTGGTTTTCGGGGGTACTATGAAGATTGCCGGAACAGCCGCCCGCAAGCCCGCTGAAAGATTTCACAATACGGCTCGGTCTTCCTTTGAGCCGCTCTATCACCCTATCCAGAAACTCCAATGCAGGGTCCTGCTCCTCTCTATGCTCCTGTGCTGCTTTCTGCAGCTCCCGGGACATCTGTGCGATCGGAGCAGAACGGTCAGGAGAAACATACTTGGCCATCTGTGCATAACGGAGGTCTATCGCCTCTTGGCTCATACCAGTACCTTTTTGAGCGTCTCTCCGCGCTAACTCCTGGAGCTTCTTAACAAAATCATCCGTCATTCCATTTTTAGACGCTTCAACCGCCTTTTTCTGGATCATAGGCGTTTTTCCCCGCTTGGCAGCCTCTAGTGGATTATTGACTCCGCTGATCTGCATATCATATGATCCCCTTCCTGATTTTGATACTCATGTCTGCGCTGCAAGACTTGTATTGTAACTTATATCGGCAAATTCTACCAAAACTTTAGGAGTAATACGGCAAAACAGACATGGATGCGTCGGATTTTGAGGGAGCGCGGGAGCAGGCCCAAACTGCGCAGCCCAAAAGAATGCGAGGACCGCCGCAGCTTAACGCTGTGCCAGTCCCCGCTGAAACGGTTTCCTTACGTCACCGCCCCATTCAGCGCCGCTTTTTCCACTCCTCCGCATCCTCCATCTGCTCCCTGGAGAGCTCAGTGGCTAACCCCTGCGCAATCATCGGATAGGGGTTCTCCATGCCGCAGGTGCGCTGGACCTCATACGTCCCGTACTTGTTGATGACATCGTCATCCCCCGCCGGAAAGCCGGGCTTCCGCTCCGGGGGCTCGCTCCGGTGGTCCTTCTTCGGGTCCTTCATCCTATCACCTCCCCGGGTAGTATGCCCCGGGCAGCCGTATTTAGCCCTCGTACCGCTCCACCGTGGCACCCGTGTAATACCAGGAGAGGATCTCCCGGTAGTCCATGCCGTCCCCAGCCAAAATATTGGCCCCGTATTGACTCATCCCTACCCCGTGGCCATAGCCTGTGACAGAGAAGGACACCGTCTCCCCCTCAAAGGAGATGGTAAAACACGCGCTGCGCAAATCCAAAATCGTCCTCAGCCGGTTCCCCGCTACGTCCACACCCCCTACCGTGAGGGAATCCACTACGCCGCTTGCCTGCTGGTGGATATTGGTAAACCAGTTGGAGGGACTGCCCTCCAGCCGGGCCTCCGGCAGGCCGGACAGAAGCCGCTCCTTCAGCTCCCCCGCCGTGAAGGACGCCGTGGACCGGTACCCGGGCACCGTCTCCTCACTCTCCGGCGTCTCCACACTCCGGAGATAGGGCACCGGCGCGCTCCACACCACCGCAGCATCCTGAGTGGCCCCCACAGAGGACGAATGGAACACCGCCAGCACCGGCGCGCCCTCGTAGAGAACACACTCCCCGTCCGTGCCCGTCACCGCCGCCCGGACCTTCTCCTCCCAGGCCGGAGCCTGATCCCCCCAGTTCTGCGCCGCCTCCTCTTGGGACAGATACGCCTGACAGCAGGTGATATCATCACAGGCGTCCGCCTCCGGATGGTTGGCACTGCCACCGTTTTGCATCTTGTGGAGCGTATACGTCCGCGCCGCCACGGCCTGGGCCTTCAGCGCCTCCAGCTCAAAGGCCGCGGGCATCTCCGCCCGCACCACCCCCATGAGATAGCTCTCCATATCCGTCTGCCGCAGCTGGCCTCCGGCGAGAATGTTCAGCTTCCGGTTCTTGTCGATGGAGGCGGCGGCACTTGGCTCCTCGGGCGGTGCCTCCGGAGGCTCCTCCTCCCCGCCGGGCTCCGTGTCCCCCGCCGGGGGCTCCTCCTGCACCGCCCGGGTGGGCTCCCCCCAGAGCCACGGCAGAAAAAACAGCAGAAAAATCAAAATCAGCGACAGCGCAAAATGTCTCCCCATGGTATATCTCCTCCTTGCCCACCAGTTTATGCACCGCTTGTCCAAAAAATGATGACAAAACGGCCGGGACGTGGTATACTGGTGGGACCGGCGGGGCGGCGTCCCCGCCTCGGACAAAAATCTTCCCGCGAAAGGAGCCGCTCCTATGAATCAAACCGTTTGGCTTCGGTGCGCCCGCCTCTGGTGCCAGGGACTCCTGCTCTTCACCCTGCGCTTCGCCCAGCTGCGCACCGGCTTCGACCCGGAAACGGGCCTCACCGTACCCCGCACCCCCGGCACGGCGCTCCCCATCCTCCTCGCCCTCTTCGCGGCGGCAGAGCTGGTGTGGTGCCTGCGCACCCGCAGGGAGGAGGCCGGTTTCACCCGCCATTTCGCCCCCCCGGGGGACGGAGCCGCCGCTGCCGCAGTCCTGGGCGGGATGCTCTGGGCCGCCGGGGGCCTGCTCATGCTCCTCACAGCCATCCCCGCCCGCGAGGTCGCAGGCGGCGTGACGGGCCTTCTCTCCCTGGCCTCCGGCGCGGGGATGGTGCTGCTGGTCCGGCAGGCCCGCTCCGGCGATGCCCCCGGCGTGACCCCCGCCCTGCCCGCCATGTTCCTGGGCGTGTTCCTGGTGCTGGAGGTCTACCTGCCCAGCTCCAGCGACCCGGTTTTGGCCCGGTTCTATATCCCCCTCCTTGCGGCGGTGGGCACCGCCTGCGCCTTCTCCCGGCTCGCGGGACTCCTCCGGGGGGAGGGCAGTGTCCGCGCTTTCGTCCTCTGGGGAGATCTTGCGGTCCTCCTCTGCCTCGCGGCCCTGGCGGACGGCGGTCTGGCGCGGCGCTTCCTCTTCGGCGGCGCGGCGCTCCTGCTGACCGTCTTCCTCTGCCTCCGCCGGACCGGCCCCCTGCCTGAGGTTGGTCTCCCCGCAGAAGAAGCGTAATAGACAGCACAAGGAGGCGGGAGGACCACCCCTCCCGCCTCCTTTTTGCAGGGGCGGATACTATCGCCCCTGCCGCTGGCGCCGCCTGTTTTGAAAACGCACAAAGAGGCGAGAGGTTTGACCCTCTCGCCTCTTTGCGAATGTTTGGAAGATTGGATGAAAAGAAGTTGTTGTCTCTTGCAAGACTAAGGATATCGGAAAGGTATTAACAAAACCAGCACTGGTTGTTACAAAAGTATTAAATATCACAGGATAACAAGATCTTTTTCAAAGGCCGTCCGCCCCCTCACCGCAGCCCCCGGAAGAATTCCTCCAGCACCCCCCGGCACGCCTCCTCCAGCACCCCGCCCACAATGGCGGTGCGCCCGGGGAAGTCCTCCATAAAGAGGTTCATCACGCCCCCGCAGGCCCCCATGACCCGGTCCCGGGCCCCGAAGAACACCCGGGGAATCCGGGCGTTCAGAATCGCCCCCGCGCACATGGGGCAGGGCTCCAGGGTCACGTACAGCGTGCAGCCGGCCAGCCGCCAGTCCCCCAGCGCCCGGTTGGCCTGGGCGATGGCCTCCGTCTCCGCGTGGGACAGGGCGCTGCGCCGCTCCTCCCGCCGGTTCCGCCCCCGGCCCACCACCTGTCCGTCCCGGACGATGACGCACCCTACCGGGACCTCCCCCGCCTCCGCCGCCTCCGCCGCGAGGACCAGGGCCTCCCGCATATACCGCTCGTGCATGGCGCTTCCTCCTTTTAGACAATTTTGCAGGGCGGGACGCCCTCCGCAGAGAAATTCTTCTCCGCGTTATAAATGCTGGAATATTTGTCCAAACTATTCGTAGACTGGTAACTGAGGAGGGTTGTACCATGAAACGCATTTCCCCCATCCGCACCCGGCAGACGGACGCCCCCGCCCTGCTGGAGCTCAAAACAAGCCTGCAAACCACCCAGAGCGCCCTGAACAACGCCTACACAGCCTTTGACTACGCCAGTGACCCGGAGCTCACCGAGGCCTGCATCTTCGAGATCCGGGCCCTCCAGTCCCGCATGAACTACCTCGTCCGGCAGATCAAGGAGCTGGAGACCTGCGCCGCCACCGCCGCCGGCGTCCAGGGGGGAGGCCGGGTGCGATGGATCTGAGCCGCCTGCTCCTTCCCGGACTGGCTGTGCTGCTGATCTTGGCCGTCCTGCCGGTCCTCCGCGCCGCCCCCCTCCGGCAGATCACCCGGGCGGGGGCCAACTCCCTGCTGGGTCTGGGAGCCCTGCTCCTGGTCAACCTCACCGCCCCCCTCACCGGCGTCAGCCTGGGCTTCAACCTCTTCAACGCCCTGGTGACGCTGGTCCTGGGGGTGCCGGGTCTGGGGCTCCTGCTCCTGGTCCAGTGGGTCCTTACATAGCCTTCAACCATTGGTCATGTGTCCCGGTCCCCGCCCAAACGGCGGGGCCGGCCTTTTTCCCAAACTATTTTGCTCATTTTGCCCGCATATTTGATCTTGTCACATGCCACTACATCTTGTAGGAATAGCCCCGCCGGGTTCCACTCCAGGTGGTGGTTTTCATAAATTTTATTTTCCCATTCGACAAATTTCCCGTTACTTCGCGCTTCCGACGCGCTATACTTTCCGACAGAGAGCGACACATCAACACATATTTCCCCTGTCGCCGCCAAGATATCCGGCCCCGCCGGAGTTCATCACGCAAAACCCGCCCTGCGGCGGGAAATGAGATGGAGGTACATCACATGGATTATCAGAAGGAATACGCCAACCTGGTCGCCCAGATCGACCGCGTCCTCTCCATTCTGGAGAGCTGCGCCCCCGACGATCCCATCGTCAAGCGGGCAGGGGAGCTCCTGCTGTCCGCCCTCTGGGAGGCGGAGGAGCACTACATCTCCTCTGAACGATCCGCGTAACACCTGAAACTGCCGGCGGGGGTCCGCCGGCAGTTTCTTTTTCCCAAAGATGCATCGCATCTTTGGGGAGGGGGGGGGGAGGGACCGGGCCGAGTGCGGCCCGCAAAGTACTTTTCCGGCGTACACGCCGCCGGAAAAGTGATCCCATTTTTTGCGCGCCTGCGGGCGCGAACTCCTGCGGAGGGCTTTTGACGTCCGGCGGCAGAGGCCCTCACCCCTGGTCCGGCGCGGCCTTGGGGAAGCCCATGACCGCCGAGAAGTCCTCCCCGGACATGCTCTCGTGCTCCAGAAGATAGGCCGCCACGGCCTCCATCTCCGTCCGGTGGGCCTCCAGCACCTCCTGACAGCGGTGGTAGGCCGCGTCGATGATGGCCTTGACCTCCTCGTCGATCTCCGCCGCCACCTCCTCGGAGTAGGTCTTGGCCTGGGCCATGGAGCGGCCGATGAAGACCTCGTCGTGGCCGGAGTCGTAGCTCACCGCGCCCAGGCGGGCGCTCATGCCGTAGACCGTCACCATCTTCCGGGCAAGATCGCTGGAGCGCTGGATGTCGTTGGACGCGCCGGTGGAGATGTCGCTCAGGAAAAGCTCCTCCGCCGCGCGCCCCCCCAGCAGCGCCGCAATCTCCTCCTCCATGTACCGCTTGGAGTAGTATCCCCGGTCCCCCCCGGGCAGGGAGATGGTCATGCCCCCCGCCTGCCCGCGGGGGATGATGGTGATCTGATGGACCGGGTCCACACTGGCAAGGCAGTGGTGCATCACCGCGTGGCCCGCCTCGTGGTAGGCGGTCAGCCGCCGCTCGTGTTCCGGCACCACCCGGCTCTTCTTCTCCGGCCCGGCGATGACCTTGATCACCGCCTCCTGGAGGTCCGCCATGGTGATGAATTTCTCGTCCTTCCGGGCGGCCAGAAGGGCCCCCTCGTTGACCAGGTTCTCCAGGTCCGCGCCGGTGAAGCCGCTGGTCCCCTGGGCCAGGACCCGCAGGTCCACGTCCTCGGCGAGCGGCTTGTTGCGCACATGGACCGCCAGGATCTCCTCCCGGCCCCGGCTGTCGGGACGGCCCACGAACACCTGCCGGTCGAACCGCCCGGGCCGCAGCAGGGCCGGGTCCAGGATGTCCGCCCGGTTGGTGGCCGCGAGGACCACCACCCCCTCGTTCTGGGTGAAGCCGTCCATCTCCACCAGTAGCTGGTTGAGGGTCTGCTCCCGCTCGTCGTGTCCGCCGCCGAGCCCAGCGCCCCGCTGACGGCCCACGGCGTCAATCTCGTCGATGAAGATCACCGCGGGAGCCGCTTTCTTGGCCTCGTCAAAGAGGTCCCGGACCCGGCTTGCGCCCACGCCCACGTAAAGCTCCACAAAGTCGGAGCCGGAGATGGAGAGGAACTGCACCCCCGCCTCCCCGGCCACCGCCTTGGCCAGCAGAGTCTTGCCCGTGCCCGGAGGGCCCACCAGCAGCACCCCCTTGGGGATGCGGGCCCCCAGGTCCAGGTACTTGCCCGGGTGCTGGAGGAAGCCCACGATCTCCTGGAGCTCCGCCTTCTCCTCCTTGGCCCCCGCCACGTCGGAGAAGCTGACCTTCCCCTCGCTCTCCGAGCCGTAGCGGATGCGGGCCTTGCCGAAGCGCCGCCCCTGGTCCATGCCGCCGCCCCCCTGGGCCCGGCCCACCATGTACTGGAAGAAGAGGAAGATGATGCCGATCATCACCACGTACATCAGAATTTCGCTCCACCAGGGCGGGGTGTAGACGGGGGCATAGTCGTAGTCCTTGAGGATGCCCCGGGCGCGCTGGTCCGCGATAAGCTCCCCCAGGTCCTCCCGGAAGGCCGCGACGCTCCCCAGCTCGTTGCGCACCAGCAGGCCCCCGCGGAGGCTCAGGTACAGGCTGTCCCCGTCCTTGACGTAGAAGCTCTCCACCTGCTCGCTGCGGAAGAGGTCCTGCACCTGGGCATAGGTGATCATGGTGGTCCCCATGCTCTCGTAGAGGTAGTAGGCCGCCAGGAGCAGGAGCACTATGGCGAAATAGATCCCGAAAAACGGGCGTTTTCCCTGTCTGGTCAAATATCGTTCACTCCTTTAATGGTTCTTGTCCGCTCTTGCCGGAACGCTTGCCGCCCCTACGGACCGCCGTGCCCCGGCCTGCAAATGACCGGCCCCCCTCAGCCCCCGTACACCTCCGGCTTGAGCACGCCGATGTAGGGCAGGTTGCGGTATTTCTGAGCGTAGTCCAGGCCGTAGCCCACCACGAACTCGTCGGGCACCTCGAAGCCCACGTAGTCAGCGTGGACGGCCTTGGTCCGGCGGCTGGGCTTGTCCAGGAGGGTACAGATGGTCACCGACGCCGCCCCCTTGGTGAGGAAGTACTGCTTCAAAAACGCCAGGGTGTTGCCGGAATCTAAGATGTCCTCGATCACCACCAGGTGCCGCCCGGTGATGTCCTGCTGGATGTCGTGGGTGATCTGCACCGCGCCGGAGGACTTGGTGGCGCTGCCGTAAGACGAAACGGCGATAAACTCCACATCGCTGCGCACCTGACAGGCCCGCACGATGTCCGCCATAAACACGAACGCCCCCCGCAGTACGCTGATGAACAGCGGGTCCTTGCCCTCCAGATCCCGGTACATCGCCGCGCCCATCTCACGGATCCGCGCGGCGATCTCCTCCTCTGTGTAAAGTACCTTCAAAATGTCGTCATCCATCCTGCCCATAGTTTCTCTCCTCCTCTTTCTTTTTAGGCATTCCTGCTTTTTTTCTTTGTGCAATCCCGTACGGGCAGGTATCACCCGCCCGTCCTGACTTGACCCTGCGCGATATCGTGCGGGCGGATGATATCCGCCCCTGCAGCATTTTGAAGACCGCTATCGCTACATCCCGTAGTGCGTACTCTCGATCAGAGCCCCTTCTTCATCGTAGAACACGGCCCCGCAGGGCGTCACGATGGCGAAGGGCCGCTCCGGGTCCAGCGCCACGGTCTCGCCGTTGCCCAGCTCCGCCCGACACGCGCCCAGAGGGTTCAAGGACACATAGGCCCGCTCATGAAAGCCCTCTGCCGTAAACTCCGCCACGCCTTCGTCCAGCGCCGGGACGCCTCCGCCTGCCCGGAAGTGCCACCCGAACAGAGGCATCCGGTCCTTCCGGTATATGGAGAACACCGACCGGCTCCGGTCCTCCGGATAGAAGACCAGGGCCGTCAGCTCCTCGCCGCCGCCCTCCTCCGCAAGCCACGCCTCCTCAATGCGCTGGCTTTTCCGGGCGTCGTCCTGGATATGGTCCATCCAGGGACCGGTCCCGTCCCGGAGCACAAATAGAGCCATCCACAGCCCCAGGACAACGAGCCCAACGCCCAGCAGGGCCTTTTTCCATTTTTTCAACCCGATTCCTCCTCCCGGGAGATGTCCACCGCCACCCAGGGCCCTCCCTCGACAGGCAGAAGCTCCCAGTCCACGGCCACGTCCAATACTGCGACAGTCCGTCCCGCCCGGAGGAGCACGGGGTGTTCCCCCCGGCGGTCCACCGGGACGCCCCGGCCGGCAAGGAGGCGCTTGATGGTCCGGCTCCCGTTGGCCACCGCAAGACGGCCCCTGCCGTCCCAGGCGGCGATGGTCAGCGCCCCCTCCAAGTCCCCCCGGAGGACCGCCCCGGCCCTCTCCGGCGGCGCGCCGGTCCCCCTGCGCACCGCGACGGACCAGGGCCCCCAGCGCTGGACGCCCTCCCGGAGCTCCAGCGGCGGCGGGGGGACCTCCTTCCGGCCCAGGACCAGCGCCCCGGACCGGCGGACGGCGTACAGCCCGCCGCCCAGGTCCAGGTGCCCGCCGGCCCCCAGGTCCAGCACCGCCTCCACCTGCCGCCGGTCCAGGGACGCCCCCAGACGGGCCCCCAAAGTTTCTACCAGACGGCGCGCCATGGCCCCGTCCTGGGCCGCCAGGAGGGAGGAGGGTACCTCCGTCCCCTCCCGGGGCAGAAGGGCCTCCGCCTCCCGCTGGAGATGGCCGTTCTCCTCCCGGAGGAGCCCCGCCGTCCCGGCGAGACGCGCCCCGCACCCGGGGAACAGCTCCTCCAGCACCGGCAGGACCTCCAGCCGCAGGCGGTTGCGGGTGAAGGCGGTGTCGGAATTGGTCTCATCCTCTACGAAGGGGATAGAATGCCGTCGAATATACTGATTGATATCCTCCCGCGCTGTCTCCAGCAGGGGCCGGACGATCCGTCCCCGCACCGGCGGGATGCCCCCCAGCCCCTGGAGGGCCGCGCCCCGCAGGAGGTGCAGGAGCACCGTCTCCGCGTTGTCCTCCCGGTGGTGGGCGGCGGCGATGCGGTCCGCGCCCAGGTCCTCCGCCGTCTCCTCCAGAAAGCGGTAGCGGAGCTCCCGGGCCGCGTCCTCCACGCTCCGCCCGGCCTCCCGGGCAAAGGCGGACACGTCCCCGCTCCCGCAGAGGAGGGGGATGCCCCGCCCGGCGCACCAGGAGCGGACAAAGGCCTCGTCCCGGTCCGCTGTGGGGCGGAGGCGGTGGTTGAAGTGGGCGGCGGCCACCTGGAACCCCTCCTCCGCCCCGAGGACGCCCAACAGGTGGAGCAGGGCCATGGAATCCCGCCCCCCGGAGACGGCGCAGAGCACCGTCCCCCCTTGGGGGAGCATATCGTGCTTCCCGCAGAAGGCCCGGACCTGCCGGACCAGGGGGTCAATAGTCGTCCTCATCGTAGCGCATCTCCACGGTGCTGAAGGTGGTGTACTCCGGGGACCACCGCAGGGGGACCTTGCCGGTCTCTCCGTGGCGGTTCTTGGCCACAATGCACTCGGCGATGTTCTTCTTGTCCGTGTCGTCCTTATAGTAGTCCTCCCGGTATAGAAACATGACGATATCCGCGTCCTGCTCGATGGCGCCGGAATCCCGCAGGTCCGAGAGCATAGGGCGCTTGTCCTCCCGCTTCTCGTTGGCGCGGCTGAGCTGGCTGAGGCACAGCACCGGCACATCCAGCTCCTTGGCCATGATCTTGAGCATCCGGGAGATGTCGCTGACCGCCTGCTGGCGGTTCTCCCCAGCGTAGCCCTTCCCCCCGGAGGAGGTCATGAGCTGGAGATAGTCGACGATGACCAGGCCCAGGTTCTCCAGGCGGCGGCACTTGGCGTTCATGTCCGCGGCGGTGAGCATGGGGTTGTCGTCGATGCGGATGTCCGTCTCCCGAAGGACCCGGCCCGCCTGAGTGATCTTCCCCCAGTCCGAGGGGCTCAGCCGCCCGGTCATGAGGCGGCCCAGGTCCACCAGGCCCTCCGAGGACATCAGGCGCACCAGGAGCTGCTCCCGGCTCATCTCCAGGGAGAAGATGGCCACGGTCTTGCCGCTCTGCTTGGCCACGTTGAGGGCCATGTTCAGGGCAAAGGAGCTCTTGCCCACGCCGGGCCGGGCGGCGAGGAGCACCAGGTCCGACTTGTTGAGCCCGTGGATCTTCTGGTCCACGGCGGAAAAGCCGCTGGGCAGGCCCGGCAGGCCCGATTTCCCCTCGCTGAGCTCCCCCAGGCGGTCCAGGAAGGGCACGATCAGCTGGCTGATGGGCACCAGCTCCTGGGCGCTGCGGCCCCGGCGGATGGCGTAGACCTTCTGCTCCGCCGCCTCCAGGATGGCGGAGGCCTCCCCCAGGCCCTCCTGGACCATGGTGTCGATCTCCCCCGCCGCCCGGCTCAGGCCCCGCAGGAGGCTCTTGTCCCGGAGGATCTTCACGTAGTCCATGACGTTGGCGCTGCTGAAGGTGAAGTCCACCAGCTGGGCGAGATAGCTCCGGGTGGTCTGCTCGTCGTAGACGCCGCTTTTGCGCATCTCCTCGGCCAGGGTGAGAGGGTCGATGGGCTTGGAGAAGCTGAACATGTTGTAGGCCACGGTGAAGATGTCCCGGTTCTGCTTGAGGTAGAAATCCTCGGGCAGGAGCTTGTCCATCACGTCCTTGATGCACTCCGCGTCAAAGAGCATGGACCCCAGCACCGCCTGTTCGGCGTCCAGGTCGTGGGGCATCTGCCGGGAGAGGACCTCGTCTTCCAGGGCCATGGGACTACTTGCCCTCCACCACCATCACGTAGATGGTGCCGGAGACCTCATAGCCCAGCTTGGCCTTGAGCTCATAGCTGCCGTAGGCCTTGATGGGCTCGTCCATGACGATCTTCTGTTTGGCGAGGTCGATGCCGTGCTGTTCCTTCAGGGCGTCGGAGACCTCCTTGCTGGTCACCGCGCCGAAGAGCTTGCCGTTGGCCCCGGCCCGGGCGGTGACCTTCACGGGGGAATTTTTCAGCTTCTCGCTGACCGCCTCCGCCTCGGCCTTGAGGCGGGCGTCCTCGGCCTTCTTGGCCTTCTCCCGCAGCTGCATGGTGTTCATGGCGTCCGCCGTGGCGGGCACCGCCAGCTTCCGGGGAAGGAGGAAGTTGCGGGCGTAGCCCTCCGCTACTTCGATGAGCTGCCCCTTCTTCCCCTGTCCCCGCACGTCCTGCTGTAAAATCACTTTCATGGTGTATGTCCTCCTGAATGATGGTTTTTGGGTATCATGACCTGTATTTTTTTCAGGGGCCGGCGGGAACGCTCCAACCCCCGGGCCGGTGCGTTCCTCCGCCGCTTCCCCTATTCCGCAAAGTATCTTTCAATGGCCTCCATGAGCCGCCCCCGGACGCCCTCCAAGGTGGAGACAGGGATATGCCCGCCAGCGGAGGTGGCGTTGCCGCCGCCGCCCAGGGGCTCCAGCAGGAGCTGGACGTTGATGTCCCCCTGGGACCGGCCGGACATGGACACCCCGTCCCCCTGCCTGTAGAGCACGATGGACGCCTGGATGCCCTCCGCCCCCAGGAGCTCGTCTGCGGCCTGGGCGGCGGTGACCCGGGGGACCTCGTTTTCCGCCACGGCCACGGCGATGTCCCCGTGGACCATCTTGGCGTTGCGGATGATCTCGTTGCGGGCGATCATGCTGGCAAGGTCGCTCTGGAAGTAGCGCCGGACCTCAGCGGTGTCCGCCCCGGCGCGGCGCAGGTACGCCGCCGCCTCAAAGGTCCGCCCCCCGGTGCGGCGGGTGAAGTTCTTGGTGTCCAGCACCATGCCCGCAAGCAGGGCCCCGGCCTCGGCGGGCAGGATGTCCGAGGGCTCCACCATGTACTGGAGGAGCTCCGAGACCAGCTCCGAGGCGGAGGAGGCGTAGGGCTCGTGGAAGCTGAGCGCCGCATTTTCGATGTAGGTGGCGGCCCGGCGGTGGTGGTCGATGACCGCCACCCGGTTGCAGGCGTCCAGGAGCTGGCGGTTCTCCACCATATCCGGCCGGTTGGTGTCCACCACCACCAGCAGCGCCCCGGCCTGGGCGTGGATGAAGGCGTCGGGCCCGCTGATGAACACCCCCTCGTACTCCGGCAGGTCCGCGAGGCGGCGCACCAGGGGCCGGGCGTTGTTGCCCTCCAGGTCGATGACGATCTGGGCCCGCTTTCCCCGCCGCCGGGCGGCGCAGCAGATGCCCGCCGCCGCGCCCACGGCGTCCATGTCCGCGTACTCGTGGCCCATGACGTAGACCTGCCCCGCGTCGGCGATGAGGTCGGCCAATGCCTTGGCCATGACCCGGCTTTTCACCTTGCTGCGCTTCTCGGCGCTCTTGGCCCGGCCGCCGTAGAACTGGAAATCCAGCTTGTCGTGGACCACCGCCTGGTCACCGCCCCGGCTGAGGGCCATCTCGATGGACTTCTCCGCCCACTGGCAGGCGCTCTCGTAGTCGGCGCAGTCCCTGCCCGCGCCGATGGAGAGGGAGGCGGTGACCCCGTCGGCGCTGACCACCTGGTGGATGGACTCCAGCACGGAGAACTTCCCCTCCACCAGGGAGTCGAAGCACTGGGCGTCGCAGATGAGGAAGTAGCGGTCCCGGTTGTACTTGCGGAGCATGGCCCCGGTTCCCGCCACCCAGGCCCCCAGGCGCTCGTCCACCTGGGCCTGGATGGAGCTGCGCCCCGCGTCGCCCCCGGCCTTCATCATCTCCTCGTAGTTGTCCAAGACGAGTATGGCCACCACCAGGCGGCTTGCCTCGAAGGCGGCCTGGAGGGCCTGGGCCTCGGTCACGTCCACGAAATAGGCCGTGACCACCTGCACCGCGCCCGCCTCCTGGGCGGACACGCGGCTTGCGGTGCTGTAGACCTGACAGGAGTGCGCGCCCACCTCCACCGGGAGCCCGGCGGCGCTCTCCTCCGCGGCCTTGCGGGGGTCTAGGCCCTCCGCGAGGTCCTGGATGTGCAGGTCAAAGATGTCCTCCTCCGTGCCGGAGAGGGCCAGAAAACCGTCGTTGGCCCAGATGATCTCCCCGTTGTCCGCCCGGAACACCGCCACGGGCAGGGGGGTGTTGAGCATACTGTTTTGGCTGATGGAGTCCACGCCGCCGGTGATGGTCTCGATATACTGCATGACCGTGCGCCTGCGGCGGCGGCTCTGACGGCGGTGGAAGATGTAGAGCGCCGCGAGCGCGATCACCTCCACCCCCGCCAGGACCGGCTGGATGGGCACCGAGACGGCGGCGAACAGGGCAAGGCAGAGGAAATAGGGCTGTAGATTCGGCTCGATGAGCCGCGAGAGCTTCTTGTGCACGTTCATCTCTCCTCTCTCTTCTCTCCGCGTCCGGGGGACAGCGCTCCCCGGACCGGCCTTGATGGCGCGCTCAGGCGATAGATAGGGCTATTATAGCACAAACTCCGGATAAAGCAAAGAGGATTTCCCGCCGCAGGGAAATTTTTTCCCCCGGCCGGGGCCCTGTCCGCCGGGGGCAAAACAAAAATTTTCCCCCTGTCGCCGAAAAACGGAAAATTTCTGTATACTTTTTGAAAGTTTCGTGTTATACTAAGAAAACACCGGCGGGGACCCCGGGCTGGGTCCCCCCTTTTGGAGCGGCCTT
>CAJUOA010000022.1 GCA_910587785.1 uncultured Oscillospiraceae bacterium
TCCATGTAAAAATATGCAGTTTTTATGAATGTAAAATATGATTTCGAGTCAGCCCCGTTATGACCACTTCGATACCGCCGCATATGGTCCCCACGGTGACTATGGGGCTTACCTATGATACCACACTCTCCGGCGTCATGCAAGCGTTTTCTCGCGTGAAAGGCAAAAAACTTCCAGCAGACCGCAAAGGCGCCCGGAGTCCTGGAGAACCCCGGGCGCCGGACTGCCTAGAGGATGATACAGATGAGCCCCCCGCTCCCCTCGTTGACAATGCGCTGGAGGGTCTCCTGGAACTTGAGCCGCGCGTCCATGGGCATCCGATAGAGCTTAGCCTGGAGGTCCTCGTTGACCAGCTCGTGGAAGGAGCGGCCGAAGATATTGCTCTCCCAGATCTGGGCCGGGTCGCCGCTGAATTTCTCCATGAGGTAATTGACCATATCCTCACTCTGTTTCTCGTTGCCCACGATGGGGGAAACTGTGGATTCGATATCCACCTTGAACATGTGGATCGACGGCGCGCTTGCCTTCAGCTTGATGCCGTAGCGGCCCCCCTGCCGCATGACCTCGGGCTCCTCCAAAAGGAGCTCCTCCATGGTGGGCATGACGATCCCATATCCTGTCTCATAGACATTGGTCAATGCGTCGGACACCTTGTCGTACTTGGCCTTCACCCCCGCGAGGGCGGTGAGGAGCTCCATGAGGTCCCCGTCGTCCCCCACCTGGAAGCCGGACTGACTGGACAGGGTCTCATAGAAGAGGGCCCTCGGGAGCTGGAGCTCCGCCGAGGCCACGCCCCGGCCCAGATCAATGGACAGCACCCGGCTCAGGGAGATGTTCTCCTCCTCCCCCATGGCGGCCACGGCGGGCTCCACCTCCCGGATGCGGCCCACCTGACCGCCCTCCCCGGCGATGACGCCGCAGACCGCCTGCTTGATGGGGTGGTCCATGGGCAGGGCATCCACCCAGGCGGGCAGGAAGATGCGCAGTTCCCGCAGGGGGAACTCGTAGAGGATGCTCTTCAAGATGTAGGTGATGGCCTCCTCCCCCAGCTCCAGGCAGTTGACGGGGAGGCACTGCACGCCGAAGCGGTCCGCGATGTCCCGGCTGATGCTCTCGGCCCGGGGGCCTCTGGGGTCGGCGGAGTTGAGGAGCACCACGAAGGGCTTGCCCAGCTCCTGGAGCTCGGTGATGACCCGCTCCTCGGCCTCCAGATAGTCCTCCCGGGGGATGTCGGTGACGGAGCCGTCGGTGGTGATGACGATGCCCACGGTGGAGTGCTCCTGGATGACCTTCCGGGTGCCGATCTCCGCCGCCTCGGCCATGGGGATCTCCCGGTCCATCCAGGGGGTCATGACCATGCGGGGCGCGCCGTCCTCAAACTGCCCCATGGCCCCCTTGACCATGTACCCCACGCTGTCGATGAGCCGCACTGCGAAGCGGGCTCCCCCCTCCAGGGTCACGTCGACCGCCTCCTCGGGCACGAACTTGGGCTCGGCGGTCATGATGGTCCGGCCGCTGCCGGACTGGGGGAGCTCGTCGATGGCCCGCTCCCGGCGGTAGACGTTCTCGATGTTGGGGATGACGCAGGTCTCCATGAAGCGCTTGATGAAGGTGCTCTTCCCCGTGCGGACCGGCCCCAGCACCCCCACAAAGAGAGAACCGCCCGTGCGCGTGGCAATATCCTGGTAGAGATCGGTGTTTGTCATAGGTACCTCCTACTTTCCTCATGCTTTTGGGAATCTTTGTTTTCAGGGTATGTGGGCCTGGACGGAAATATGATAGGGAGTGCGGGCGCCGCCGCACCCTCCCCCGCCCTTTTGTATATAATGGTACCAGACCAAGGAAGAGGAGGCGAAGAAACAATGCGGTCCTGCCGGTGGCTGGGTCTTTGCGCCCTGGCGCTGGGACTGGGGATCCTGATCTGTGCGGTCTTTCCCACCGGCGTGCTCCTGTTCCTTGTGGCATTTCTGCTCATTGCCTGCGGCTTCGGCTGTATGGGAAGATAGGAAGGAGGCGCCCATGAAGATCGTCGTCATCAAATCCCCCAAGTTTTTCAGCGGGATACTGCGGAAAATCTTCGGCATGAAGGAATAAGCCCTCCCCCGGCCTCATAAGCTGTGGACAACACGCCGCTTACTTGAAGCCAAGGGAGGACCAACATGGAACTGAACTTTCAAAAGGCCGGGCACGACTACTGCGAGATCACGCGCTTGGCCCCCTTCTCCTGCGAGACCATGCGGGAGAGCATCGTCCCCGACAGCTGCGCGGACATCGCCCGCATCGTGGACACCACGGCCCTGGTGTACCTGACGGGCCGGGAGCTCACCGGGGACGGGCGCATCTGCGCCAGCGGGACGGTGGACGTCTCGGTGCTGTACATACCGGAGAAGGCGGAGGGGACGGCGGGCCCCCGGTGCCTGCGCTTCCAGCTCCCCTTCCAGTGCTACGGGGAGGGCCCCGGGGAGGGCGAGTTCCAGGCCCTGGACATCCAGGGGGAGCTGACGGGCATCGACACCCGCATCCTCAACCCGCGAAAAGTCCTCACCCGGGCCAACCTGCGCCTCCACCCCGCCCTCTGCCGCCGGGTGGAGCGCTCGATCTGCACCGGCGTGGAGGAGGGCGAGGGGGTCCAGCTCCTGCGGGAGGCCCGGGAGACCCGGGTCGTCGCCGCCGTGCGGGAGAAGGAGTTCCCCTTCGCCGAGGAGCTCCCCCTCTCCCCCGGCCGGGGCGGCGCGGAGGAGATCCTGGACCTCCGGGCCAACATCCGGGGCACCGACAGCAAGCTCATCGGCAGTAAGCTGGTGGTCAAGGGCATCGCCGCCGTGAGCGTCCTCTACCGGGAGAGCGGCGGGCGGCTGAGCCTGCTCCAGCAGGAGCTGCCCTTCTCCCAGATCATCGACGGCGCGGGGCTCACCGAGGACTGCGAGTGCGAGTGCGCCTACGCCCTGCTGAACGCCGAGTGCCGCCCCGGCGGCGAGAGCGGCGAGGACGCCTATGCCCTCACCCTCAACCTGCTCCTGCGGGCCCGGGCCACGGTGTGGCGCAGGGAGGAGATCCGCTTCATCGCCGACCTCTACAGCACCTGCGCCGAGCTGGAGACCCAGAGCACGGAGCTGGAGCTCCTGGAGGACGCCCAGCGCGCCCAGCGGCGGCAGAACCTCCGGGAGCTTATGGAGACCGGCGTGGCGGTGAAGGCGGTGCTGGACTCCCAGATCACCTGCGGCCCCGCGTCCTTTAGCGGCGGGGAGCTGAAAATCCCCGCCCAGGCCCGGTGCCTCTACCTGGACGAGAACGACGCCCTGGGCTGCGTGCGCCGGGAGCTGACCGTCACCTGCCCCATGGAGGAGGCCGGGGAGGGCGTCGAGTGCGAGGCCGAGGCCGCCTGCCGGGGGGACATCATCGCCAACATCCTGCCCGAGGGCATCGAACTGCGGGCCCCCCTGGAGTGCGCCGTCTCCACGGCCAAGCGCCGGAGGTATCTCTGCGTCAGCTCCGCCGCGGCGGCGGAGGAGGGCGCGGCCCAGGAGGAGCGGCCCTCCCTGGTGCTGCGGAAGCTGGGGAGCGAGGAGACGCTGTGGTCCGTCGCGAAGCAGTACCGCACCACCTCCGCCGCCATCCTCGCCGTCAACGCCCTGGAGGAGGGTGCCGCCGTGCCCACGGACCGGATGCTGCTGATCCCCAAAGCGCGGTAGGGGCAGTCCCTGCGGGCCCCTGCAACAAGAGCGGAGACGCCCCTGCGCCTCCGCTCTTGTTCTGTCTCTCAATAGGTGCCAAAGACCGGCATCTCCGCCTCCAGAGCCTCCCAGAAGCGGCCGAATTCCTCGTCCGTCACCGTGCCGCCCAGGGAGAGGATCACATAGTCGACCCCCCTCCAGGGGTAGCGGACCGCCGTCTCCCGGTACCCGCACCTGAGGTAGAAGTCCCGCCGCCGGAGGCGCTGGGCGTTGTTGGGCGCGGCCCCGAAGGGCTCCTCGATGTCCACCAGGAGGCGCTTGCCGGGGTTGGCCCGGCGCATCTCCTCCAAAATCCGGGAGCCCAGCCCCCGGCCCCGCAGGGCCTCCTCCACGGCAAAGTAGATGATATGCACCATGTCGCTCCACTCCAGGGTACAAACCAGGCCGCAGAACTGCTCCCCCTCCCAGGCGGAGAGGACCTTGGCATGGCCCGTCCGGTCGTTGAGCAGGGGCCCCAGGGGCCTGCGCTCGTTGGCCGGGAAAGCCCGCTCATAGAGGGCCCGGAGGGCCGCTTCCTCCTCCCCTGCGGCGGGGAGGAGCCTTACGTCATTTCGCTGGTCACAAATAGTTCCACATCCTTTTCAAAAATAAGGGGTCAATCCGGGTCCACCATCCGGTACCCCACCCCGATCTCGGTGAAGATGTACTCCGGCTGGGCGGGGTTCTTCTCGATCTTCCGGCGGATATTCGCCATATTGACCCGTAAGATCTGGTTGTCGCTTTTCGCCCCGGGGCCCCAGAGCTGACGGATGATGAAATCATACGTCAGCACCCGCCCCGCGTGCTTGCCCAGGAGGCTGACCAGCTTATACTCGTTCTGGGTCAGCCGGGCGTTCTCCCCGTCCACCAGCACCTGGTGCTTGTCGTAGTCGATGACCAGCCCCTTGGCCCGGAACTGCCCCGACTGGGCGATATCGCTGTTGGGCAGGGGCGTGCGGGTGTGGCGGATGGCGGTGCGGATGCGGGCGAGGAGCTCAGAGGTACCGAAGGGCTTGACGATGTAGTCGTCGGCCCCGGCGTCCAGGGCCTCCACCTTGTCCCGCTCGTGCTCCCGGGCGGAGACCACCACGATGGGGCAGGTGGACCACTCCCGGACGAACTTCAAAATCCCCATGCCGTCCATGTCCGGCAGTCCCAGGTCCAGCAAAATGACATCCGGACAGTGGGACGTGATGGCGGAGACCGCCTCGCTGCCCGTGCGGGCGGTGAGGGCGTCGTAGCCGTTTGCCTCCAGCACGGCGGCGATGAAGCTGCTGATGCTCTGCTCGTCCTCGACAATGAGGACCCGGTCTCTGATCTTCAAGAAAGCACCTCCTCGCTCTCCTCCAGGGGCAGGGTGAAGCGGAACATGGCCCCGCCCTCCCGGACGTTGCAGGCGGACATGCTCCCCCCGTGGGCCTTGACGATGGAGGAGCAGACGGAGAGGCCGATGCCCATATTCCGCCGGTCGTCCCCGGCGTGGAGCTTGCCGGGCAGGGCCGGGGAGAAAATCTCCGGCAGGATCTCCTCCGGGATGCCCAGGCCGTTGTCCCGGACGGTAAAGACCGCCCCGGCGCTCTGCCGCTCTGCCGATAGGAGGATGGCGGAGCTCTGCCCGTGGGCGGCGGCGTTCTCCAGCAGGTTCATGAGCACCTGCTCGATGAGGATGGCGTCCATGGGGACGAAAAGGGCCTCCCTGGGGGCGGTGAGGGTCAGCTGGATGCCGGGGAAGCGCTGCTGGAACTTCCCCGCCACGCTGGAGAGGACCTCCTCAGCGGCCTCCAGCTCCTTGCTCAGCCGGGCGGTACCGTCCCCCATGCGGGTGATGGACAGCAGGTTCTCCACCATGCGGATGAGCCACTGGGCCTCGCTGCGGACGTTTCGCAGGAGGGCGGTCTTCTGCTGGGGCGGGAGAAGGGCGTCATTCTCCAGGATGGCGGAGGCGGAGCCCACAATGGAGGTCAAGGGGGTGCGCAGGTCGTGGCTCACGGCCCGCAGGAGGTTGGCCCGCATGGTCTCCCGGTCGGTCTCCACCCGCAGCTGCTCCTGCCGCTTGATCTGACTGGTGAGGGCGCTGACGATGAGGGAGACCGAGAGCATGGTGAAAAAGGTCAGCGGGTAGCCGGAGATGGTAAAGTTGAACTCCCAGTAGGGATAGGTGAAGATATAGTTGACGCAGACGACGCCCACGAAGGAGGCCGCCGCGCCATAGGCGTAGCCGTCGGTGAGCCGGGCCACCAGGACCACCACCAGCACGAAGATCATGGACACGAAGCCTCCGGTGTGGTCCAGCGCCAGGAGCGCCCCGCTCAGGGCGCACCCCAGCAGCAGGAGCCCCGCTGTAACCGCCCAGCATTGCAGACGCCGCTTCCCGCGTCCGCCGGGCCTGCTCCCCATGGTGCTCACCTCCTTTTCTCCTATCTTAGCACTTTTTTTCGGATTTGTCACCTGTCAGTTTTTCCGGGCGGGCTGCCGCCCCCCTTCGCAGGGCACGGCAGCCCGCCGGAAAACCGCTGTGGGACGAACGGCGCACCCGTTGACAACCGTCCCCATCTCCGCTATACTATCCCTGGCAAGGATAAAAACACATCCCGGTCGGTAGTCCGGGAGCGGTCCCGGCAGGGCCGTCAGTAGCCTGCCTCCTTTGGCTGTCCGTTCCTTGCGGCACAAAAAAGGAGGAACATGCCCATGGAAACTGCCAAAGCGAAACTCACTGTCCTCTTCGACCCGCCCTTCTGGGCGGGGCTCTTCGAGCGGGAGGCGGGCGGCCGCTACGAGGCCTGCAAGGTCATCTTCGGCCCGGAGCCCAGCGATCAGGAGGTCTACCAGTACCTCCTGGACCACTACCAGCACCTGGAGTTCTCCCCTGCCCTGCCGTCGGATTCCCCGGCGGAGCGGCGGGTGAGCCCCAAGCGGGCCCAGCGCCTCGCCGCTCGGGAGACCCGGGAGACCGGCATCGGCACCCGGGCCCAGCAGGCCCTCCAGCTCCAGCGGGAGCAGGCGCGCACGGAGCGCCGGGCCCTCTCCCGGGAGGCCCGGGAGGCGGAGGAGGCGCGCCGGTACCGGCTGCGCCTCCAGGCGAAAAAGGACAAGCACCGGGGCCGGTAGCGCCCCGGCAGGGCGCTTCCAAAGGCGGGAGTGCGGCGGGCTTTCGGTCCCGCCGCACTCCTTTTTCTCACTGATACTTCCGCACGATGGCACCCAGCTCGTCCCAGTGGGCCTCCATGTCGCCCACCAGCTTGAACTGGGTGCGGCAGCGGTCCAGGTTCTGTCCCTCCCGGCTGGTGTGGAAGTAGGTGTCCCCCTCCAGGTAGTCGGTGAGGAAGCGGATGCCGCACTCCAGGGTCATGAGCTTGGCTCCCCAGGGGAGGTATTCGATCTCCGCGGGGGTCAGCGTCCCCCCGGCCCCCTCCAGGAAGGCCTTGGCGTAGGCCTCGAAGAGCCCCACGTCCAGGTTGACCTTGGAGAGGTCCCGCTCGTCCTCGGCGGAGTGGTTCGCGCCGAAGCGGATGGAGTCGCCGAAGTCGTTGATGGCGAGGCCCGGCATCACGGTGTCCAGGTCGATGATGCAGACCCCCTCGCCGGTGGTCTTGTCCATGAGGACGTTGTTCAGCTTGGTGTCGTTATGGGTGACCCGCAGGGGGAGCTTCCCATCCCGCAGGGCCTGGAGGGCCACAGAGCAGTCCGCCTCCCGGGCGAGGGCGAAATCGATCTCCGCCCGGCAGGCCCCGGCCCGGCCCAGCTTGTCCGCCGCCACGGCGGCCTTGAGCTTCGCCAAACGGTCCTCGGTGTCGTGGAAACGGGGGATGGTCTCGTGGAGGGTCTGGGCGGGATAGCCCCCCAGGAGCTTCTGGAACTGCCCGAAGGCCCGGCCGGAGGCCGCGAAGAGCTCCGGCGTCTCGGCGGTCTGGCAGCAGACCGTATCCTCCACGAAGGGGTACACCCGCCACGCGCCTCCGTCACGGTCCGTGTAGTAGGGTTCGCCGTTTTTTGGCTGGAGGACCCGCAGGGCCTCCCGGTCCCGGTCGCCGCCCCGGCTGAGAATTTCCCGGCCCAGGTACTCGGTGACGCCGGTGATGTTCTCCATGAGCTGGTCGGGCCGCTTGAAGGCGGCGGCGCTCATGCGCTGGAGGATGAACCGGCGGCAGGATGCGTCCTCCGGCTGGGTGTGGACGACGAAGGTATCGTTGATGTGGCCCTGTCCGAACCGGATGGCCCCCACCACCGGCGCGCCGAAGTCAAAGGCGTCCAGGACTTCCGGCAGATAAATTTCCGCTTTCTGAATGCTCATGTCTTATTCCTCCCACAGCCGGTCGGGGTAGAGGCCCGACGCGGTCTTCTCCCGGATGGCGGCCTCCACCGCGGGCTTGTCCTCCCGGTAGGTGACGCCGTACCACTTGTCCGCACTGCGCAGCACCTTCACCCGGGCCCTGCCCTCGCCGATGAGCCAGCTGACCACGGTGGGCAGGAAGTACTCCGCCTTCTCCGGATTCTCCTTGAGCGCCTTGTCCAAAAACCGCGGGAACCGGGCCCAGGCCTCGTCCAAAAAGCTCCGGTTGAAGCCCCACATGTTCATGGACACGATGGTGTCCCCGGAGAGGCCGGTCCAGGTCGCGCCGCCGTCCTCGGTGTAGCGGGGGGGCTCCCCCTTCTCGATCTTGGTCCGCTCGGTGACCTGGGTGAGGAAGTTGTCGGTTGTCTCCTCGCAGACGCCCCGGGCCACGGTGCCGTTCTCCGTCACGGTGTTTTTCAGCAGATACCCCACCATGGCGTACTCGTAGACCTCCCCGTCCGGATGGGCGCTGAGATAGTCGTAAATTTCCCGGAACGCCTCGGGCCCGTAGTAGTCGTCGGCGTTGATGACGGCGAAGGGGCCGTCCACCACATGCCGGGCGGCGAGGGCGGCCTGGGCGGTGCCCCAGGGCTTGGTCCGCTCCGCCGGGACGGCGTAGCCCTCCGGCAGGTCCTCCCTGAGCTGGTTGACGTACTTGACGTCCATGCACTTCTCCAGGCGGCGGCCCACCAGGGACTTGAAGTCCTCCCCGATCTCCGGCTTGATGACGAAGACCACCGTCTCGAAGCCCGCCCGGCGGGCGTCGTAGATGGAGTAGTCCAGGATCACCTGCCCGTGGTTCCCCACCGGGTCCAGCTGCTTGAGCCCGCCGTAGCGGCTCCCCATACCGGCGGCCATGATGACCAAAACAGGTTTCTTGTTCATGTTCCCTCGCTCCTCTCTTCTCCTCTGTGCCGGGGGACCCCCGGCCGGATGGTACCTGTTCCTTATTATAGCCCGGACGGCAGGAAATGGGAATGGACGATTGGACCTATTATTAGCACAATCATCCCCGCAGCGGGGAATCGGATAGACCGTCCATAAAATTTGTCGATTTTTCAGGAAAATCATTCACAAGCGGGGAAAGGTGTGCTATCATGGCAGGCAACAAGAACCGATAGGAAGGGGGCCCCCCTTCCTCCGCTCCCCCCCAGGGGGCGGAGGAGCTTGAGGGATGCACGCCATGAACATCCTTTTCGACCAGGAGCAGCTGGAGCGGCTGCTCGCCAACCTCTATGTTTTCACCGGCATCGCGGCCAACATCCTGGACCCCCAGGGCCGGGACATCGACCTCTTCGAGGGCCACCCCCCTTTCTGCAAGGCCATGAACGCCCTGCCGGAGGGCCACCGCCGCTGTGTGGAGTGCGACGCCTGGAAGGTGAAGAGCTACCATCTGAACAAGGGTTTCCAGTTCTACCGCTGCCACGCCGGGATCTGTGAGGCGGTGATGCCCCTCTACGACCGCACCCATCCCCTGGCCTACCTGGTCTTCGGGTGCTTCCTGGACGAGTCGCCGGTGGAGGAGCAGTGGGAGCAGAGCCGCCAGCGCCTCGCCTGGTGGCCCGAGGGGCCCGACGCCCTGCGGGACGCCTTCTTCCAGTTCCGCCGCTACTCCGCGCGGGAGCTGAGCGCCTATGCGGAGCTCCTGGAGGCCCTGGCGTCCTACATCCAGTTCAAGGGCATGATTCAGGCCACCGAGCAGACGGACCTGCAAAAGCTGGAGCTCTACCTGGACCAGCACTATATGGAGAAGCTGTCCCTGGAGAGCATCTCCCGGGAGCTGCGGGTGGGGCGCACCAAGCTCTGCCGCCTCGCCAAGCAGCTCTCCGGCGGGGAGACCCTCTCCCACCTCATCGCCCGGCGGCGCATCGACGCGGCCAAGCAGCTCCTGCTGCAAAACGACCTGCCCATCTCCGCCGTGGCGGAGGCGGTGGGCATCAGCGACTACAACTACTTCTCCCGGGTCTTCCGCTCCGTCACCGGCATGACCCCCCGGGACTTCCGCAAGCAGTGGCGGGAGGGCTAGCTTTTGTACATATCGCCGAAATTCTCCCATATTTTTCTGCTGTCCGCACAATTTTTGCTGTGATGTACGATTTTGCTATATTCGGAACGCTGATTCCTATTATTATTTTGTGCATCTGTTACAATTAGTTTCAGGATAGCGCCCCATATGCGGTCATTTTACCGGAAACGGGCCGCTCTCCTGAAAAAGATCGAGGAGGAAAAGAATATGAAGAAAGCACTTGCCCTGCTGCTGTCCATGGTGATGGTCCTGTCCCTTGCGGCCTGCGGCGGAGGCGGAGGCGGCGGCAAGACCAGCCTCAACGTCATCATCTCCCAGTACGGCAACTACACCCAGGAGTGGTGGAACCAGTTTGAGAAGGATTTCGAGGCGGCCAACGACACCGTGGACCTCAACATCGAGATCGTCTCCTGGAACGACATCTACTCCGTCGTCTCCACCCGCATCCAGTCCAAGCAGCAACCCGACATCCTCAACATCAGCGGCTTTGCCGACTACGTGGCCGACGACCTGCTGATGAAGGCCGAGGACTACACCTCCCCGGACGTCAAGTCCAAGATCATCCCCAGCTTCTGGGAGTCCAACGCCATTGACGGCACCGTGTGGGCCCTGCCCATCCTCGCCTCCTGCCGGTCCCTGTTCTGCAACATGGACCTGCTGAGCGAGGCCGGCATCACCGCCCCTCCCACCACCTGGGACGAGGTCCTCACCGCCTGTGAGGCCGTCAAGGCCAAGCACGGCGACAGCGTCGTGCCCTGGGGCCTGGACATCTCCACTGACGAGGGCCAGGCGGCCTTCTCCTACTACAGCTGGAACTTCGGCGGCGGCTACCTGGATGCCAGCGGCAACTGGGCCCTCAACAGCGCCGAGAACGTGAAGGCCGTGGAGTACATCAAGCAGCTCATCGACTCCGGCTACTGCAACTCCGCCCCCTACACCGACACCCGCTACCCCCTCCAGGACGCCTTCAGCGCCGGCACCCTGGCCATGATGATCGGCCCCATGAACATGGTCTCCGCCGACTCCACGGTGAACTACCAGTCCGTCAACATCCCCGGCAAGGGCGTGGGCCTGGGCGTGTGCGACCAGCTGATGGTCTTCAAGAAGGACGACGTCAAGGATCAGGATGCCCGCACCGCGGCCATCAGGGCGTTCTTTGACTTCTTCTACAACTGCGAGCGCTACTCCGACTACATGGTCTACGAGGGCTTCCTGCCCGCCACCAGCGACTCCTCCGACTACCTGGCCTCCAACGCGGAGAAGCACAAGGTGGGCGGCTCCGATGCCACCGGCGACAGCGAGTACTTCAAGACCTTCTGCGCCCAGCTCCCCACCTGCCAGTTCTATCCCATGAGCATGGCCAAGTGGATGGACGTGCGCAACGGCGTCATTGAGGTCGAGCAGCAGGTCTGCCAGGGCAGCATCTCCGCCCAGGAGGCGCTGGACAACCTCCAGGCCAGCATCACCGGCTGAGCGCCGCCGGAACAGCTTCCGCCGGACAATAGGGGAGGGCCGGTCTGACCGGTCCTCCCTTTTTCCTTTGAGCAGCCGGCCGCGCCCCTCCGGCGGGGACGGCGGGGCCAGTGAGGAGGTACATTCATGAAAGAGAACGCGAAGCCCCGCACCCTGAACATGCGGCGGCTGGAGCCCTATGTGTGGCTCCTGCCCAGCATCCTCCTGATGGGGGTCATGATCCTGGTCCCCATCATCAGCGTCTTCCAGACCTCGTTTTCCGAGATCAGCAAGTCCGGTGTCAACCGGGGCTTCAACGGTGTGACCAACTACCTGTGGGTCTTTCAGAACGCCACGTTCTGGAACACCCTGCTCAACACCGTGATCTGGACCATCGTGGTGGTGGGCCTGTCCACCATCCTGGGCATCATATTGGGCCTGGTGCTCAATGAGAAGTTCCACGGCCGCAAGATCGTGCGGGCCATCGTGGTCTTCCCCTGGGCCACTGCCCTCATCATCCAGTCCGTCATCTGGAAGTACATCATTAACGCCGACTACGGCGCGCTCAACGCCCTGCTCTACAAGCTGGGCATCATCAAGAGCTACGTCAACTGGACCGCCACCCCCGGGCAGTTTTTTGCCTGGGAGTGCTTCGTGGGCATCCTGGTCACGATCCCCTTCGTCACCTTCTGCGTCCTCTCGGGCCTCCAGAGCATCGACACCTCCCTCTATGAGGCCGCCGATGTGGACGGGGCAAGCTTCTGGGACCGGCTCTTCAAGGTGACCCTCCCCCTGCTGATGCCCAGCCTCACGGTCTCCACGGTGCTGAACATCATCTACGTGTTCAACTCCTTCCCCATCATCTGGACCATCTCCAAGGGCGACCCGGCGGATAAGACCCACACCCTGGTGACATACCTCTACAAGCTCTCCTTCACCAACCAGAGGGTGGGCGAGGCGGCGGCGGTGTCAGTGATCGGATTTTTGATCCTGGCCGCCTGCGCCAGCGTGTACATGGTCATGACGCTCCGCGCGGAAAAGGAGGAGGAATAAGCTATGAAAACCAAAAAATCCCCCTGGCCCCGGGTGGCGCTGTACCTGTTCGTGTTCGTGATGTGCGTGGTGATCCTCTACCCCTACTTTGTCATGTTCACCACCGCCGCCAAGAGCAATGACGAGATGTACGCCACCGGCGGCAGCCTCCTCCCCAGCGTGTGGCAGTGGTCCAACTTCATCGATATCTGGCGGGAGGCCCCGGTCTTCAAGTATCTGCTCAACTCCATCATCGTGGCCGGCGGGGCCACCTTCCTGGCCATCGCCTGCGGCATCCCCGCGGCCTACGCCCTCTCCCGGATGCGCTTTAAGGGCAAGGGCATCTTCATGGGCGCGGTCATCATGAGCCAGATGTTCTCCCCGGTGGTGCTCCTGGTGGGCATCTACCGGCTGATGACGGCCATGCACATGACCAACAGCCTCATCGGACTGGTCCTGCTCAACGCCGCCTTCAACCAGGCCTTCGCCATCTGGCTATTGCGGGGCACCTTCACCTCCATCTCCTCGGAGATGGAGCAGGCGGCGAAAATCGACGGCTGCGGCACGGTCCAGGCCCTCATCCGGGTGCTCCTGCCGGTGTCGGCTCCGGGCATCGTGACAACGCTCATCTTCGTCTTCATCAACTCCTGGAACGAGTACACCATCGCTCTGACCCTCATCTCCAGCGACCTGCTCAAGCCCATCACCGTGGGCATCAACGTGTTCTACGGCTTCAACTTCATCAAGTGGCAGTACCTCTTTGCCACGTCCATCTTTGCAACCATCCCGGTGGTCATCCTCTTCCTCTGCATCGAAAAGCACTTGGTAGCAGGCCTTACCTCCGGCGGCGTGAAGGGCTAAAAGGCCCCCGCGGCGGCATCTGTGGAAAAGCGGCAAAAATTTTACTTGCAAATGCTGGAAAATCAGGTATAATAGAGTAAGAGGCACAGGCATCGCGCATTCTAAGAAAGAGGTGAAGCACATGGATAAAGAGACGAACAAGAAGAAGAAAATGCTTTTGGCGGTGATCCAGGGCGACGACTACACCGCAACGGTCGATGAGCTCAACCGCAACGGGTTTTTCGCTACGGTCCTCAGCTCCACCGGCGGCTTCCTGAAAAAGCGGAGCATGACGCTGATGATCGGCATCGACGAGGAGCGGACCCAGGACGTGCTGGACATCCTCAAGCGCTGTGCGGGGAAGCGTCAGCAGATGACGTACTCCAGCATGGCCATGACTGCCGGAGGGCCCAACGCCGCCGTGCCCATGATGCCGGTGCAGATGAGCGTGGGCGGCATCGTGGTCTTTATCCTGGACCTGGACGATATCCAGAAATATTGAGCATGACCCAAAAAGAGGGGGACCGCCGGGTGGCGGTCCCCCTTTTTTATAGGCTTTTCTGCCCTTGGGGCGGGACGGCGCGCCCTATGAACGCCTCCGCTTCCCTCCCCTTCCGGGCCCGCTCTGGTCCCGGCGGCGGCAGGCGTCGCAGAGCCGCCCGCGGTGGTACAGGGGCAGGGCCTTCCCGCACCGGCCGCAGAAGCGGATGTTGTTTCGCAGGCGGTGGAGCAATATCTCGTTGATCTCCTCCGCCGAGCGCTCCCGGCTGTCGTAGAGCTTGTCCAAGTCCACCGGACAGCCGAAGGCCTTGGCAAAGGAGAAGTACAAATCCAGCTTCCGGCAGTACTGCTCCAGCTCCGGCAGGGTGGGCTCCCCCTCGGGGAAGCCGGGCTGTTCCACCTCCTCCCCCGCCTGCCACCGGCGCAGGAACTGGAAAAAGAGGTCCAGCAGGGCGTCCTCCGTCTCGTCGAAGGGGATGTTCGCCGCCCGGAGCTCCTGCTCCTTGGTCAGGAGGAAGCCCATCTCCCGTAGCTTGGAGATGACGGCGATATACCGGGTGATGTCCAGCTTCCGGTAGGGCTCCACGGTGGGCATCTGGTTCCACTGGGTGAGGACCTCCAAAAGGTCGAACTCCGCCCGGAGCACCAGGTCCGAGAACCCGGCCACCGCGTGGTCGATTTGGGGAACCGCCGCCTCCAGTCCCGCCCGGATGATCTCCAGGTCCCTTGCGGCTCCCACGTAGCCCTTGGGGTACATACCGAAGCGTCCGGCCCTCCCGGCAATTTGACGGATCTCCTCCGGCTTGAGCTCCCGGCGCTCCACGCCGTCGAACTTTTCCGTCTCCAGGAATATAATCCGCCGGATGGGCAGGTTCAGCCCCATGCCGATGGCGTCGGTGGAGACCACGTACTCCATCTCCCCGGCGAGGAAGCCCTCCATCTGCCTGCGGCGGGTGGCGTAGGGCAGCGCGCCGTAGATGATGGCGGGCTCCTTGCCGTGCTGGCGCAGGTCCTCGGCTACGCTGAGCACCCCCACCTTGGAGAAGGTGATGAGGGCGTCCCCGGGCTGGACACGCTGAGGGTCCACAGTGCGGTTCATGCAGATGAGGGGTGTGCGGCGCTGGTGGACCTCGATCTCATAGCTGTCCGCGCAGCTCTCGATGAGGCGGATGAGGATATCCCGGGCCTCCGGCGCGGCGCAGAGGTGGACCTCCTCCGCAAGGACCCCCAGGATAGCTCGCGTCCAGGCGTAGCCCCGCTGAGGGTCGGCGATCATCTGACACTCGTCGATCACCGCCGCGTCCCAGCGCCGCTTGAGGTCCAGCTTCTCCGCCGTGGCGGCCACGTGGGTGTCCTCCTCCCGCAGGTCCTCCTCCTCCCCGGTGGTCAGGCCGCACTCCACCCCGGCCTTGAGCAGCGTCTCCTGGGCCTCCAGGGCAAGAAGGCGCAATGGCGCGAGGTACACCCCCGTAGGGGCCCGCCGCAGGCGCTGGAATCCGGCGTAGGTCTTCCCCGTGTTGGTGCCCCCCAGGTGGATGACGAAATGGCGGCGCATGGCCCGGGCCTCCGGGTACTCGTCCTTGGGGTTGAGGGCGATGAGGAGGGCGAGGCTGGTGCGGATGGCCTGGGGCACGTACCACACCGACCACACCGCCCCCAGGCCCTCCTTGAAGAGCTGGGTCCGGGGGAATCCCTCCATGGACAGCATATCCGGCACCTTGGCCTCGGGCTGGACGGCGGAGAAGTCGGCGATTGCCTGCTCGGAGAAGGAGCGGAGGACATAGGGATAGCGCTCCAAGACCTCCCGGGACCGTGCGTGGTCCGCGCAGGAGCCCAGGAATGCCCCCGCCCGCAGGAAATTTTTCAGCACTCCCAGGAGGCGGGTGCTGTCGCTGCGCCGCTCCAGGGCAAGAAATTCGCTCAGCCACGCCGTGGCCTGGGCCGCCGGGAGCTCCGGTCCCCGGGCGATGGACACCAGCCGGTCCATCAGCGCTCCGTGGTAGTGCCCCGCAAGGACCCAGGGGGCGCTGCCGTCCCGCTCCGCGCCCTCCCAGGCCTCCTGGAGCAGGCGGGCGGCGTGGCGCACCCCGGGCTGGACGGCGCGGGGCGCCTCCCCCCTGCGGCTGAGGAACCGGGGGTCCCGCTCCGCGGCGAGGACATCCGCCTTGAGCCAGGCGCGGGCGGTCCAGCGCCCCTCCCGGACATAGAGCGGGGCCGGCAGGAGCTCTTTGATGAGCGCGTCGGTCCAGCCCCGCCTGCGCAGCTGCGCCGCCGGCCACTTTTTTTCTCCTTCGGACATGGGGAACGCCTCCTTTGATTGGCTGTGTTGTCTTGAGACTACCGCCGCCCAACTCCTGGACTTTCTTCGACAACCGCAGGGATTTAAAAAAAGATCGACGATTATCAGCAGCAGATCAGCGCCGTTGTCCACACTCCGAATGCTCAATTCCCGCTTCCATATCCATCAGAGCAAATTCGTTTTCGGACAACTGTAAGTTTGCGGCAAACTGCTGAATAGCATCATTCATCGCACAGGCGCAGCCCTCGCCGGCCTGATGGACCCTGCCCTTCCGGAATGTCAGAAAGCGACCAGGGACCGTCAAAGAATCTGCGGGCAAAATTGGAGAGCATCATGTCTTTCAGCACGTTCTTCTTGCCTCCGAAAAACGCGGTGAAGTCCTTGGGCAGTTCCATCCCAAGCTGGCGGTGCAAGCCATAGTTGGATTCATCCGAATCAACGACCAGCACCCGCTTTCCGGCGCGGACCAGCGCCTTTGCCAGCAGAGCGGTGGTGGTGCTTTTTCCGCGGCCGCCCTTTCCGCAGATCGCTATTTTCATAGTGGTTCCTCCATTCGTTCGTAAGATGCCCTCATTTTAAAAAATTTCTCTAGGACTACAACCCCCGGCGGGGGATATCGTCCTGGAAGTTTTTCTGGAATGTGTGCGAAATCAGGCAGGAATCAAAAAGATGTGCAGAATTTTCAGCCTGGGAACATTGCTTCGTATTGCCGTTGGAGCCTGTCTAAGACGATTGTGCCAACAGTTACAGCGTCCTCTATGGACAAGTAATGGTCGGCGCGGCTGTTCAAAAACAGCCGCCCGGAGCCGTCGATCTCATCCTCCTCCTCGGCCAGCCAGAGCTTCCATGTGACCGGGTACTGCGGGAGGAACGGAAGAACCGCGCAAAGATCGGCGTTGGAATCCTCCAGCCTCGCACCTAACGCAGTACAGACTGCTTGCAGATTCTCCAGCGGTTTTTTCCCGAAATATCGAGCCATCGTCTGTTCACAGGTACGGTCAAAACCGCCGCCGCGAACCATCCCGTCCCGCAGTTCGCCAAAGGCAATGAATCTCTGATCCAATGGCGTCCCGTCCGCCATCTCCAGGTAATGCAGGATCACCAGATGGTGCCATTCCTCCAGCTGCGGTTCTATCGTGTAGGACGGATAATGGATGATAATATTCTCCCCCAAACTGGAAAACAAAAATGCCTGCTGTCCCTGGTCGAATGTTATATGGGCCTTTTCTGCAATTTCCAGAGGCGAGCGCCCTGCAAGACGTCTCTTCGCCACTGCCCGCATCTCGGAAAAGGCCCGGTTTTCTTTCACTGCCATATCGAAAATATCCCTCCTGACTTCAAGCTGTCTGCTTGGGAAAGCCGCTGATCCCTCCCTTGATAAAGCGGTCAATCATATTCTGGACTGGACACCATTCTTCATTCCGGCAGAATGGATAGGCACATTGCGGTCCGGCACTGGCGTCTGGCGCGGACATATAGTTCCGCAGATAATCCATATTGGCGAACGCGTCATTCAGCAGGGCGTCCAATACCTCCGAAATATTGCTGGAATGCGCGTAGAAGGTTCCCCGGCTGATTTCTGCCTCCCGGCAAATATCCGCAACCGTGATCGTGTTGTAGTCTTTGTTCCGCTTGGCCCGCAGGAAGGCATCTCCGATTGCTTTCTTTGTGTAAACAGTTCTGCGGTCGGTTTTCCGTGTGTCTGCCATATCATCCTCCTGTCATGAGCCGCTTGCGGTAGTCCCTCGGTAAAACTTGGAACGCTCCCTTGAACGCCGCAGTAAATTTACTCTGACTGTCATACCCGACAGCCTGTGCGATCGCGGCAATGCTCATGTTCGTTTCCCGCAGCATTTTCGCGGCCTGCTCCATGCGGTGTTCTTTGATATGCGCCGCAAGGGATGTCCCATAGGCCGCCTTGAACACCGCTTTCAAAGTGGTAGGATTGATAAGATATTGCTTCGACAGTTCCTCAATGGTGATTCTCCGCTCCATGTGCCGGAGAAGCTGGCTGTGAATTTCCCGGACGATTGCAACCTGTTCCGGCGGATATTCCGCCAGTTCGTTTTGGGGCGCAAACTCCATCCGGGCGAGGTACAGAAACAGCTCCAGGGCTTTCAACCGCTGATAGGGAAGCCTCAGCTTCTCCGGTTGACCGTAAAATTGCGCGAAGATATGCTCCGTCTGCTCGTTCTTTTCCAGAAATACAGCTGTTTGATCCAGGCGGAGCTTTTCCCGAAGCAGGCCGCTGAAAATTCCTGTCTCCGCAACCAATTCGGGCGGGTGAGCAGATGCCTCCCGCAAGTCAATGGAAATCGCAAGCCCCTGGTACTGGCCAGTAGGGAATTGAAGGGAGGAATCCGCACAGACATTCAATGTATGCACCGAAAAATCTCCAGGGTTCAGAAAAATGCTGCCTCCGCCCTTCATGTTCCACACGACCTGTCCAGTCCTGCAATAATTGACCTGCATGACATGGGCCAGCGCCTCGTGCCGGTGGGTAAAGGAATCGGAAACAATGTCCGTATAGGATAATTCAACACCAGAAAAGAGCGGGACCCGCTCCTGTTTGCTGCCTGGAGGAAGTTTTTCAAATTCATGCTCCATAGTCGTTGCCTCACATCTCCGGACAGGTGATTTCCATGATCCGTTCAATCATCTGGTGCAGCAGACGGCTCTGCTCCGTGTCCGCCGCGCGGTAATAGACCTCTTTCCCCTCCCGGCGGCTGACGATCAGGCCGCTGTTTTTCAATGGCCTGAGATGGTGGGACACCGCCGGACTGGACATCTTCATCATGGTGGAGATGTTGAGAACGCATTCTTCGCAGTGGCACAGCAGCCAGAAAATACGAATCCTGGTCGTATCGTCAAGCTGCTTGAATACTTCCGCAACCGTCTGAAAATAGTCTACATGGTCCAACTGCTCCTGTAATAGAGCGATGTCCTCCCCCTCGCCATGCTGGTGGGGCAATTTCATTTCGTTCAAAGTGCGTTCCCCTTTCTTTGCTTGCTGCTTTCGCCCAAACGGAAAGTCTTTTCGCCCATTCGGAAGGGAATGGGCCAGGGGCATTGACTTGTGCCTTTACTCGGATTATACTACAGCCAAGATGATTAAGCAAGCACTTAATCACTAAATCCAAATTTTTTGAGGAGGATCACCCTTATGAAAAAGACCTATAAGATTGAAGTAGACTGCGCCAACTGTGCCAATCTGATGGAAGATGCCGCCCGTAAGACCGCAGGTGTCCAGACCGCCACCGTCAACTTTATGACCCAGAAGATGATCGTGGAGTTCGCTGAGGGCCAGGAGCCGAAGGCCATCATGCAGGACGTTCTGGCCGCCTGCAAGAAGGTGGAGCCGGACTGCGAGATCTTCCTGTAAGCGGAGCGCCCCCTCAAAACGCGTGACCGCAGTTTTGAGGGGGCTTTTCAGACGCAGACAAATAAACAGTTAAGCAATCGTAGAGAGGAGTTTTTTCTATGCAAGAGCTTATTATCAACGGGCTTCTGACCGTTGTCATTCTGACCGCCGTGATCCTGCGCTTCTTCATCGGGGCACGGGCCGACAGCGGTATGACAAAGAAGCAAAAGGTCATGCTGACTCGCATTCTGACCGCCGCCGCCATGCTGCTGGGCCTTCAGTTCCTTCCGGCGGAAACATTCGCGCAAATTGACGGTTACCTGTTCCCGTCCGCAGGACGCTGGGTGCGATTTGGCCTGTATTTGGTGGATTACTTCATCATTGGCTATGACATCCTGCGTAAGGCCCTCAAGGGCATTTTGAACAGGCAGGTCTTTGATGAGAATTTCCTGATGGCTGTTGCCACTGTAGGCGCTATGGCCCTGGCCATTTATGAGAATGGAGACTATCTGGAAGCTATCGCCGTCATGCTGTTCTATCAGGTGGGCGAGTGGTTCCAGGGATATGCCGTAGGCAAGAGCCGCCGCAACATCAGCGATCTGATGGACATTCGCCCCGACTATGCCAACGTGGAGCGGGGCGGCAAGCTGGAACAGGTCGATCCCGATGAAGTGGGCATCGGCAGCGTGATCGTGGTACAGCCCGGTGAGAAAGTCCCTATTGACGGCATCATCGTGGAGGGCAGCTCCAGTCTGAACACCAGCGCCCTGACCGGCGAGAGCCTGCCCCGGGAGGCCAAGGCGGGGGACGAGATCATCAGCGGGTGCATCAACATGACGGGTGTGCTGAAAATTCAGACCACCAAAGAGTTTGGAGAATCCACAGTTTCCAAAATCCTGGATTTGGTGGAGAATGCCAGCTCCCGCAAATCCAAATCCGAGGACTTTATCTCCAAGTTTGCGAAAATCTACACCCCTGCCGTCTGTTACAGCGCCCTGGCCTTGGCCATCCTGCCGCCTCTTGTCCGTATGCTGGGTATGGGCCTGACTGCCGATTGGGGAACCTGGGTCTACCGGGCGCTGACCTTCCTGGTCATAAGCTGTCCCTGCGCCCTGGTCATCAGCATTCCTCTGAGCTTCTTTGCCGGAATCGGCGGGGCCAGTCAGGAGGGAGTCCTGGTCAAAGGTTCCAACTATCTGGAAATTCTCTCTCAGACCAAGGTAGTGGTTTTTGATAAGACCGGCACTCTGACCCAGGGTGTCTTTGAGGTGAACGGTATCCACCATAGTAAATTGGAGGACGCAAAGCTCATCGAATACGCGGCCCTGGCGGAGAGCGCGTCCTCCCACCCCATCAGCAAGAGCTTGCAGCGGGCTTACGGCAAGGAACCTGACCGTACCCGTGTCAGCGACATTCAGGAGATCAGCGGCAACGGCGTCATTGCGAAAGTAGATGGCGTTGAGGTAGCCGCTGGCAATGACAAGCTGATGAAGCATCTGAACATCGAATACATCAACTGCCATTCCACCGGCACCATTATTCACATGGCCATCAATGGAGCCTATGCGGGGCATATCGTAATTTCTGATATTGTGAAGCCCCACTCCAAGGATGCCATTGCCTCACTGAAAGCGGCAGGCGTGGAAAAGACCGTCATGCTCACCGGCGATGCAAAGAAAGTGGCGGATCAGGTAGCCGCTTTCCTGGGCATCGACAAGGCTTACAGCGAACTGCTCCCGGCAGATAAGGTGTCCAAGGTGGAGGAGCTTCTGCACATGAAAACCGGCAAGGCAAAGCTGGCTTTCGTGGGTGATGGTATCAACGACGCTCCCGTGCTGTCCAGAGCCGACATCGGCGTGGCTATGGGAGCGATGGGTTCGGACGCGGCTATTGAAGCGGCAGATATTGTTTTGATGGACGACGATCCCATAAAGATTGCAAAGGCAATTAAGATTTCCCGGAAGTGCCTACGGATCGTCTATCAGAACATCACCATGGCCCTGGGCGTCAAATTTGCCTGTCTGATTTTGGGTGCTGTCGGCATTGCCAATATGTATCTGGCTATCTTCGCGGACGTGGGCGTGATGATCCTGGCGGTGCTGAACGCCATCCGCTGCCTGTTCGTCAAGAAACTGTGAGAAAGGAGGGGTTCCCTTGCCGGAGAAAAAGATTGACAGCGCATACAAAGACCTGCAAGAGCGGGAGCTGTATGTTCTGACAGAATTTTTCAAGCTGCTGGGGAACCCCACCCGTATCCATATCCTGTTCCTGCTCCGGCTGACGCTCCGGGATGGAGCGGATCCTCTCGTCCGGGTCGTCTGTGCCCGGCGCGAGGAAAGTATTGCTCATGCGGATCTCGTTTTCAATGAGCACGGTGCGCTGGCGGGGCCTTCCGCCGTTTTGTGAAAAACGCAGAAAACGGAGCGGAGAACTTTGTGAAAAATAACGGCACAAAAATCTCCCAAAACATCCCCAAATCATACTTTGGACGGATACCGCAAAAATCATATGTGTGATAGAATACGATCACCGTAAAAGAGCCCATGGATCATGGGGAGCGGGCATAAAAGAGGGGAGGCGAGATATGGAGCAGACTATCATAGTAACAGCCGCACTGCAGGAGCGGTTCCAGGCGGCGTGGGCCCAGCGGCAGGTGATCTTGTTCTGCGCGCCCTGCGGCTGCGGCAAGAGCGCTGCGGCTTTGCTCCTGCTGGAGCCCTACACCATCTGCCGCTGGGACGCGCTGGAGTCCGCGCCCCCGGAGCCGCCCCTTGACTGCGAGGCGGTCCTGCTGGACAACCTGCAGGCCCTCAGCGGCCCGGACGCCCAGCAGGCCCTCTGCGCTCTGATCCGGGAGCATCCGGAGACGCACTTCGTCCTGCTGGGCCGGTGCCCGGTCCCCGGATGGCTGATGCCCTTCCGGTACGAGCGCCGGATGCAGGTCTTTGAGGCCCAGGACCTGATGCTGGACCAGGAGACAGCGGAAAAGCTGCTGTCCCTCTCCGGCGCATCGCCGGCGGCGGCGGAGCTGGCGGCCATTCAAAAGGTCTGCAAGGGCTACCCCCTGGCGGTCAGCATTCTGTGCCGCCTGCTGAGGGACGGCAGGCCCTATGACAGGACCGTGGACGCGGAGGTCCGCCGGGAGCTCTTCGCCCACTTCCAGGAGGCGGTATACCGCCGCTTCCGGCTGGAGGCCCGCCGCCTGCTGCTGGACCTGGCCCCCTTTGAGCCCTTTGACGTGGAGCTTGCCCGCATCCTCTCCGCCAACAGCCGCGCCGGGGAGCTGCTGGGCGAATTGCAGCAGGACACCTCCATGTTCATCTATGAGGACCTCCGCTGGTGCCGGTTCTATCCTGTGTTCCGGCAATTCCTCCTCTGGCAGCAGGAGCGGGAATACAGCGCCGAAGAACAAAAGCGGCTCTATAGCCGCGCCGCCCTCTATTACGAGCTCCATGATGACTATAAGCGCGCCCTGGACTGCTACACCCGCAGCGGGGAGTACCAGAAGGTATCGGAGCTGCTCATTAAAAACAGTGAGCGGCATCCCGGCATCGCCCACTACGACGAGATGGAGGACTATTACCGCGCCCTGCCCCGGGAGGAGGTCCTCGCCTCCCCGGCGCTGATGGCGGGCATGAGTATGCTCAGCGCCATCTGCATGGACTACGAGGCCTCGGAGAACTGGTACCGGGAGCTGAGGGCCCGGGAGACGGCCCTCAAGCGCCCGGACGCGGAGTTCAAATCTGTCCGGGGGTGGCTTGCGTGGCTGGACATCGCCCTGCCCCAGAGGAACGTGAACGATATCCTCTCCATGGTCTCCAGCGTGGTCCGCCTGCTGACCGGCAGAGAGATCGTCATGCCGGAGTTCTCCGTCACCAGCTGCCTGCCCAGCATCATGAACGGCGGCAAGGACTTCTGCGCGTGGAGCAAAAACGACAGCGCCATCTATGACAAATACCGCCTTCCGGTGAAGCTCCTCCTGAGGCGGGACGGGGTGGGCCTGCCGGAGTGCGCCCTGGCGGAGAGCAAGTTTGAGAAGGGGGAGGACATCTCCGGGCGGGTGCTGGACCTGCTGGGCAAGCTGGACCGCATCCAGCAGAAGGGCACACCGGATATCGAATTCGCCCTCATCGGCCTGCTGGTGCGCCTGCGCATCGACCAGGGGGAGGCCGGCCGCGCTCGGGAGCACCTGGAGGCCCTGCGGGAGCGGTTCCGGCAGGGGGCCGGATGCCAGCGCTTCCTGCCCAACCTGGACGCTCTGCTGTGCCGGGCGGCCCTGTACGAGGGGGACGGCGAGGCCGTGGACGCCTGGTACCGGGAGAAGGCCCCGAAGGACCTGCTGAAGCTCCGGGTGATGCTCCGCTACCAGTATCTGACCCGGGCCATGGTGGAGATCGTCTATGGCAATTATCAGGAGGCGCTGCTGGTCATGGCCCCCCTGGGGCCCTACTTCAAGGCCGCCAACCGGGTGATGGACGGTATCTACCTGGACCTGCTCACCGCCATTTGCATCTTCCGGAGCGGGGACGGGGACTGGAAGACGCCCCTCCACAGGGCCCTGGACGCCTGCCGGGAATACCAGTTCATCCGCCCGGTTTCCCAGTACGGCGCGGCGGTCCTGCCGCTGCTGGAAAAGAGCGGCTGGCGGGCGGACGGGGCGTTTTGGGCGCGGCTCACCGCCGCCGTGCGGCGGCAGGCGGCGCTGTACCCGGACTTCCTCCGCTGCCGGGGGGAGCTCTCCGAGCCGCTGTCCCCGGCGGAGATGAACGTCCTGCGCCTGCTCTGCCACCATAAGAGCAACGCGGAGATCGGGGAGATTTTGGGCATCAAGCTGCCCACGGTGAAGACCTATGTCAGCAGCGTCCTGCGGAAGCTGGGCGTGAAAAATCGAGGCGCGGTGAAGGACGCCGCCGTCAAATTGCATCTCATTTAGGAGGATTTGGAATGAAACGAAGGATTTTGTGTGTATTGATCGCGCTGGCGCTGTGTCTGGGGCTGGCACCGGGTACGGCGTGGGCGGCGGGGACACCAACACGTACCGAAACGCTGGACCTGCGGGAGGGGAAATACAACCAGGAAGACAGTGTCTCCCAAGGCTGGAATTGGGAAATCACGGGTGAAAAAAGCGGGACATTAACGCTGACAAACTGCCACATCAAGGCTGATAGCAGCCCGCTGCTCATTTTTCCAGCCTACTATACGGTAACAATTATTTTGGAGGGGGACAATACGCTGGAAACTGCCGCCGCTACTTGGGCGGGAATGGTAGTTTACAAGGACGAAGAGAACCACGGCATAGAAAATGAGGCCCACAGCATCATCCAAGGTTCGGGTAGTTTGGCACTTATCGGCAGCGGGAGTGCATTCGGGTTCTCCGGCGAACAGCTTACCATCAAATCTGGGACTATCACGACTGAAAATGCGGGACTCTGCACGATTTTAGGTGATTTTATGTTGGAAGGAGGGTCCGTAACGGTCCGTCAACAGCAAGCCGATGAAAGCGGTATCTACATCGCGACAGCGGACACACATATTCTTGGCGGGACGTTGGACATTGAAGCGGACATAGGAATTTGGGCCACCGGTACGCCCAACGCGGCGGCAGGCAGCGTTTATATTTCCGGAGGATCGGTAACAATCAAAAGCAAGCGCTATGGAATTCTGGTTAATTTCTCAGACGAAAGCAACCAGGACCCGCTGCGGCAAGCATTCTATATGACCGGAGGCACGCTGGATATACAATCAGGGGGGTTGGGCCTCTATGCGCAGACGGTTGATATCAACGGGCCCAACGCGGTAATTGCAGCACAAAGTGAAAGTAACATTGCACTTTATGGGCGCAAAAGCCTTGCCGTCTCTCGTGTTAAAAAACTCTCAGCCCTCAGCAAAACTGCATCTGCTTTTAGAGCAGGTTTGGAAGAGCCTGTCCTCCCTGGAGATGAAGGGGGATACTCCTATGCCATATCAGTCAGTGAGGATGCCAGTGCAGAAGGGGCGGTAAAATGGGAAGGCGGGACGCCTGCATTCGAGAAGTGGAAGTATCTCGCGATTGAAGCGGAAGAATTGCTGCCTGCGGCAGTAACAGTATCGCCGCAAACGCTGTCACTGGCCGTGGGAGAAGAGAGGCAGTTGACTGCCACTGTCTTACCTGCTGGTGTAAACCAATCTGTGACCTGGGCGTCCAGCAACCCCGCCGCCGCAACGGTGGACGAAAGCGGGAACGTCACCGCCGTCGGCGCGGGCAGCGCCGTCATTACCGTTACTACAGCGGACGGGGGCCATACCGCCGCCTGCGAGGTCACTGTTGTTCCCCCGACGGTCCCCGTCACCGGCGTCTCCCTGGACAAGGCCAGCCTGTCCCTGTTCGCGGGCACCAGCGAGCGGCTCACCGCCGCCGTTTCCCCTGGTGACGCCACCAACCAGGCCGTGACCTGGGCGACCAGCGACCCCGCCGTCGCAACAGTGGACAGCAGCGGGAAGGTCACCGCCGTTGGCGCGGGCACCGCGGTCATAAGCGCCACCACGGAAGACGGAGGCTGGATCGCCGCCTGCACCGTGACGGTGAAAGAGGCCGTGGTCCTCCCCGACCCGCCCGCCGGTGACGGCGGCACGAAATTCCAGCTGGTCATGGAGCAGGGCATCTCCCAGGTCCCGGCGGGCTTGCAGAGCATCGAGACGCTGAACACCCCCGCGAAGCTGGAGGCGGTCCTGAAAACGGAGATCACCAAGGTTACTCCGGGCATTCCCCAAACGAACACCGCCGTCTATGACGTAGTCCTTCTGGTCAGCACCGATGGCGGCAGGACCTGGACTCCGGCCACACGGGACAACTTCCCCAGCGGCGGTCTGACCGTCACCCTTCCCTACCCGGCGGGCACCAACAGCAGCTACCGCTTTACTGTCGTGCATATGTTCACCACCTCCGACTTCGGCCGACAGCCCGGCGAGACGGAAGTGTTCACCCCCGATCAGGTAAAGAATACGGCCAACGGGATACAGGTCACAGTGACCGGGCTGTCCCCGATCTCCGCAGGCTGGACGGCCCCCGCGGTCATGCCCGAGACGCCGCCCTCCGGCAGTGACGGCGGCTGGGAAAACGAGGACACCGGAAGCGCCGTTACCTACGGCGTCACCATCGAGAAGCCGGAGCACGGCAAGGTGACAACCGACCGCGCCAGCGCCGCAAGCGGAAATAGGGTCACCCTGACCGTCACCCCGGACAGTGGCTACACGCTGGACACCCTGACCGTCACCGACAGCCGGGGGAACGAGATCAAACTGACGGCCCGGGGCGGCGGGAAGTACACCTTCACCATGCCCGGCAGGGATGTAACGGTAAAATCGTCCTTCGCGCCCCTCCCGGAGGATGCCCAAAAGCCCTGTGACGGCGGCACGCGCTGTCCCTCTCGCGCCTTCACGGACCTTGGGAGCGCAGAGGCATGGTATCACGAGGCTGTAGATTATGTCCTGAAAAGCGGACTGATGGACGGCTTTGGCAACGGCCTGTTTGGGCCGGACTATCCCCTCACCCGCGCCCAATTTGCCCAGATCCTCTACAACAAGGAGGGCCGTCCCGCCGCAGCGGGCGGCAGTTCCTTCCGCGATGTGGCTTCCAACGCGTGGTGCGCCCCGGCGGCCGCCTGGGCGTCGGAACGGGGCATCGCGGGCGGCTACGGCAACGGCCTGTTCGGTCCGGATGACAACATCACCCGTGAGCAGCTGGCGGTCATGCTCTGGCGGTACGCCGGAAGCCCCGGGGCCGTTGGCGGGGAGCTACACTTCAGCGACGCCGGACAGATCAGCGGCTACGCTTCGGACGCCCTGCGCTGGGCCGTGGAGAACGGCATTATGCACGGCACAGGCGGCGGCATCCTGGCCCCCCAGGGCCTTGCGACCCGTGCGCAGACGGCGCAGATGCTGAAGAACCTGATGGAGCGGTGACACCGGCTCTGTTTTGACCGCGTCTCTCCGGGCATATATTTCGGCAGACCATCAATTCTCCCGATTTCGGGGAGAACGGATGGTCTGCTTGTTTTGCTGCGGTGATGTCCCAGAAAATCTCCGCCATGCCTGCTTCTCTCCTTGTTTCCAGGCCGTGTCTATGGTATCATGATGGAGAGGTCCTGTACAACAGTGGAGGAGGTGCGTCTGATGAAGAAAAAATACTGGGCCGCATTGGCGGCTGGAACGGCGGCAGGGCTCTGGTGCGTCCGCCGGGACCGGAAATATCCCGTCTGCCGGGAACTGCGGTTCGTCAACAAGCTGGCGGTCCCCGGCTGTGCCGTGAACCTGGGGACTGTAAGGATGGCAAACTGGCTCCTGTCCCGTCTGCCGGCACCGGAGCCGCCGGGGGACGTGGAGCGCCGGAGGGTGCAGATATCCTCCGAGGACGGCGCGCCGGTCCCGCTGACCGTCTACCGCCCCAAGGACCTGGGCCGGGACGCGCCCTGCCTGGTCTATTTCCACGGCGGCGGGTTCTGCATGGGCGACCAGGGGTATATCCACCGCTATGCCGCACAGTACGCCCGGGAGGCGGGGTGCGTGGTGGTGTTCGTCCACTACCGCACGGCGGACGAAGCGCCGTTTCCCCGGCCCTTTTGGGACTGCTATGCCGCCCTGGGCTGGGCGTGGGACCGTGCGCCGGAGCTGGGGGCGGACCGGGCCCGGTTCGCCGTGGGCGGGGACAGCGCGGGAGGCGCTTTGGCCGCCGCCTGCGCCCTGCGGGCACGGGATGAGGGAAACATCCGGCTGTGCTTCCAGCTGCTGGTCTACCCTGTGACCGACTGCCGGATGGAGACGGCGTCCATGCAAAGATTTACCGACACCCCCATGTGGAACGCCCCGCTCAACCGCAGGATATGGCCCCTGTACCTTCGGGACGGGGACCACAATATGCCCCAGTACGCCGCCCCCATGCTCGCGGACCGCTTTGACGGCCTCCCGCCCGCCTATGTGGAGGTGGAGGAGTTCGACTGCCTCCACGACGAGGGCGCCGCCTACGCCCGGGCGCTGGAGGCGGCGGGGGTGGCGGTGCAGCTGGAGGATGTGCGGGGCACCTTCCACGGCTTCGACTTTTTCCAAAACGCGCCCTGCGCCCGGACCATGGTGCAAAAAAGGGTCCAGGCACTCCGCAGGGCGTTCTGCCGGTGACGGACAAACATAAAATGGAGGAACTACAGATGGCAAAGCTGAACCTGACATCCAGCACCACGTTTTTGTATTTCAACGACCTGGAGGGGGCAAAGCGCTTTTTTGCTGAGACCCTGGGCCTGCCCACAGCCCTTGACCAGGGCTGGGCCTGCATCTACCGCCTGGGGGAGCGGTCCTACCTGGGGGCGGTGGACAACGCCGCCGGGTCCATCCGCCGGGAGTCTGCCGGCGGCGTGCTGGTGAGCCTCGCGGCGGAGGACCTCCAGGAGGCCCATCAGGCGCTCCAGGGGGCCTGGGGCGTGGAGGAGCTCTCGGAGATCAAGCGGGTGAAGGACCTGGCGCTGGAGTCCTTCTTCTTCACCGGCCCCGAGGGATACCGCTTCGAGGTGGAGCGGTTCACCTCCGGCGGGCTGAGGGAGCTCTTTTGACAGGTGAGATTGCACTTGATAATTTTCCCCGGAAATGATACACTGTGAACGATATGAGAGAGAAAGGGGGGAAGAAGATGTCCATCTTTGATCGTTTCCTCTCAAAGGAGGCCGGGGGACAGAAGAGGAGCGCTTTCTTTCCCACCTCCACCCGGGAAATATACAACCGGCTCAACGAGGAGGCGGCGGCGGCCAAGGCCCGCTGTCCCGAGGACGCCAAGACCATCGACGACTTTGTTTGGGCCCTCAAGGAGGCGTGCAGGGCCCGGAACAAGAAGGCCCAGGAGGGCGACCTTGGCCCCATGAAGGCGGAGGGCCGCTTCTTCCTCTCCGGGGACCGGCTGACCGCCTACGCCTGCCTCATCCCGCCGGAGAACGGCGGCGAGGAGCTCACGCTGGAGGCGTTTCTAGGGGACCTCCACTACGAGGGCGTGGTCTACGGGGTCCTGGAGCAGTCCATCCCGGAGGATTTTTCTCAGGGGTACTACCACCTCTTTCCCATCGCCCGGGGATCGTCCCCCCAGCCCGGGGAGGACGGCGAAGTGACCGAGCTCTTCCAGCGGCGGAAGCATATGCGCCTGGAGGTGCAAAACGGCAGTGAGGTGGACTTCGCTCAGGACGCGCCCCTCCAGCCCATCCGGAAGGGGTCCGTCATCTGCCGCATCGCGCCGCCGAAGCCCGGCGTCGACGGCAGAGATGTGACGGGCCTGGTCCTCCCCTGCCCGGAGGCGGCCAGCGCCTTCGTCCCCCAGGGGAAGAACGTGCTCCTCAGCGCCGACGGGCTGTCCCTCACGGCGGGCGTGGACGGGATCCTGTACATCGAGAACGAGCAGTTCTGCATCCAGGAGCAGAAGATCATCGACGGGGACCTGACGCACTTCCAGGGGACGCTCCAGATCACCGGCAACCTCTACATCGGCGGCAGCGTGGACGGCGGCGTGGACGTGAAGGCCACCGGGGACATCGTCATCAACGGCCGGGTCGGGCAGGCCCGGGTGGCGTCCCTGGAGGGAATCATCCGCGTCCAGCAGGGCGTCTACGGAACGGAGGGCGGGACCCTCCTGGCCGCAGCCAAGCAGGTGCAGTCCCCTGTGATCGAGTGGGCGGAGGTGGCCGCGGGCACCAGCGTCATCGCCGAGACCATCTCGGGCAGCACCATCCACTGCAACGGCACGGTCTACGCCATGACCGGCCGGGGCATGATCGCCAACAGCACCATCCGGGCGGGGGAGAGCGTGCTGTGCCTGCGCGTCGGCAACATCGCCGGAGGGCGCAGCCGGTTCTCCGTGGGCTACCCGCCGGACGTGCCGGAGTCCCTGGAGCGGCTGACGGCGGAGCTGAACACCAGCCGGGCCACCCTGGAGAAGATGTGGGGGACCATCAGTGAGCTGTCCAAAAAGGGCACCCGCATCACCGAACGGGAGAAGATGGTGCTGGACCAGCTGGTGGAACAGCGGGCCCTGTATCTGAAACGGCTGGACACGCTGAAGGTGGAGCTCCGGGCGGTGAACAAGGCTCTGGAGAAGCGGAGCAGGGGCCGTGTCCGGTGCGAGAAGCTCTATCCCTTCCTGGAGGTGCGCATCGGAAGGCTCAAGGAGGAGATTACCACCACCGAAGAGGGGTGCAATATCCATGTGGAGGACGGGTGCATCCAATTGAAGTGACGGGGAGCGCGGGCGGATAAGCCCGGGGAAATAAAAGAGCCGGTCTCGTTGGAGCCCGAAACAAGGGAGGCGTACTGCTCCATGCTGCGAATTGCCATCTGCGACGATGACAGCGCCGCTGTCCGATCCAACAAAAGCATCGCGGAGGCCTGTCTGAAACAGTGCGGGAGCGCGGGCGGAATCGCCTCCTACACCCACAGCGAGAACCTCCTCTACGACATCACCGAGGACGGATTTTTCTTTGATCTGATCCTGCTGGACATTGAAATGCCCGGCAGTACCGGGATGGAGCTGGCCGGGAAGATCAGGCCCTTCCTGCCCAATGTGAAGATCATCTTCATTACCTCCCATGTGGAGTACGCCGTCGACGCCTTTGAGCTGTCCATCTTCCGGTACGTCCCCAAAAGCGACATCGCCCGGCGGCTCCCCGGGGCGGTCTGCGACGCCATCCGGCTCATCGAGCTGGAGGAGGGGCGGTTCTACACCATCCAGACCAGCAGCCGCCTGGAGAAGATCCCCTATAAGGACATCCTTTTCCTTTCGCGGGACGGCAAAAACACCAGCATCACCACCGCCAATGGGACGGCCAAGGTCCGCAAGAGCTTGCAGCAGGTCCATGAGGAGCTTGCCGCGGAGGAGTTCATCTTCATCGACCGGGGGTGCATCGTCAACATGATCCACGTCGTGCAGGTCAAGGAGGGCATGGCCGTCCTGAAAAACGGCGCCGCCCTCCCCATCAGCCGCTCCCACCTGCAGGAGGTGAAGGCGCAGATCAACGCCTACTGGGGGGCGCACATATGACGGATATGCTTCTTCTGCTCTCCGGCATACTGACCGGAACGGTGCGTATCCTCGCGGGACTGCTCTTGACCGTCCGGCTTCTGCCGCGGCAAAGGCGGCTCAGCGCAGGCTGGGTGCGCATGGCACTGTTCGTTGGGATCTTCTATGGGATCGGCGTGTTCTTCTGGCAGTTTCTGCTGGGGGCGTGGATGGGGGTCCTGTTCCGCTCCCCGGACTTCCTCAGCTACGAAACAGCAGGGGGGCAGTCCGCCCTGTGGCTCCTCAATATCCTGTTGGGGGGCGCTGCTGCATATGGCTCCAAAAATCGGGAGCGGTCCGGGAAATCCGCTTTCCGGGCCTTTTCTGCCGTCACGCTGGCGGGGTTCCTGGCGGTCATCACGCTGTCCGAACAGACGGTGCTGGAGATTCCCGGCGACACACTCTATATGTGGACGATCTTGGCGGTGGTCCTGATGATGTCGGTGCTGGTGTTCAACATCAACCGGCAGTATGAGGTGGAAAAGGAGCTGGCAAAGCTGAAATCGGAGCAGGCCGAGCTGCTGGAGCGGGACTACACCGCTGTCAACCGGGCCTATCAGGTCAACGCCAAGCTGTTCCACGACCTCCACAACCATATCGGTGTTCTGCGGCAATTCCTCACCCATGAGAGGTATGGGGAGGCTGTCCGCTACCTGGATGAATTGCAGGCCCCTGTGCGGAACCTCACCGCCACCGTCTGGACCGGGGACGAGACGGCGGACTACCTGATCAGCAGCAAGGCGGCCGCGGCGGAGGCCGATGGCATCCGGTTCCAGGCTCAGGTGGAGTTCCCCCGCCGCACCAACATCCGCAGCGTGGATCTGTGCGCGATTTTGGGGAACCTGCTGGACAACGCCATCGAGGCGGCCCGGCAGGTGCCGGACCCATCGGGCCGCACGGTAGCCCTCACCATCCGCCGCATCCACCAGATGCTGGTCATCAAGGTGGAGAACAGCTTCGCCGCCGCTCCTGTCCGGGAGGGCGGTGAACTGAAGACCACCAAGACCGGGGGCGGTCTCCACGGCTGGGGCCTGAAAAGCGCCCAGACCGCCGCGGAGAAGTACGAAGGCATGGTGCAGGCGGGCGTCTCCGGGGCGGTTTTCCGGGCGGTGGCGACGTTGTCCTATCAGAGAATGGAGGAGATTCATGAATAAATACGGCGCTTTGTGGGCCTATGTGCAAAAGAAGGGCTATGATGAGTAAGATCAAAAGAATTCTGAAAATAACTTTTATTGTGATTTTCGCAGTGCTGATCTTGCTGCTCACTGTATATTTCAATCACCAGCTCCGCTTGAATGCGGAGGCTGGACTGCGTTTGCCTTTGGGACAGATGGTTGAAGTTGACGGACACAATATGAGTGTTTATGTGGAAGGGACCGGCGAAACAACGCTGGTTTTTATGTCGGGCGGGGGGACCTGCTCTCCCATATTGGACTTCAAGTCCCTCTATTCTCTTTTAAGCGACAAATATCAGATTGCAGTTGTAGAGAAATTCGGATACGGTTTCAGCGATGTTGTCGATAGGGACAGAGACCTTGATTCCATATTGAAAGATACCCGAACCGCTCTGGCCGCAGCAGGACTGAATGCGCCTTACGTTCTTTGTCCCCACTCCATGTCAGGTCTTGAGGCCCTCTATTGGGCTCAGAAATACCCGGACGAGGTATCCGCTATTATTGGGCTTGATATGGCGGTGCCGGAGTATTATGACACCATGAACATCAATATTCCGCTGATGCGCGCGGCAGGCTGGGCGGCTCATATCGGTATCACCCGCCTGATCCCTGGCATTTCGGACAGTGATGCCATCCAGTATGGCACATTGTCAGAGAACGAAAAAGAGATTTACAGGGCCGTTTTTTTCAGCCGGACCGCGACTGTGACCATGCTGAACGAAATGGGGCGGGTGAAGGAAAATGCTGAAAAGGTGGACAGTATAGGGGTCCCGCAGCTTCCGATGCTCCTGTTTCTTTCGGACGGCTCTGGCGGAACAGGATTTGATAAAGCGACATGGAGAAAAATCCCGATCCGATACCTTTCATCGGTTGAAGGCGGGGAATATATCGAACTGGACTGTCCTCATTATATTCATGATTTTGAGTACAAAGCAATCAGTGAACAGATCATCGCGTTCCTGTCGGAACGATAAACTTATTTTGATAGAGGGCAACCGTATAATTGCAAATGGTCCGAATTATGGCGGCACAGCGTATTTCCTTCGCTTTTGTGTTGGCAATTTATGATCACAGGGACCGAAAAGCAACAAGATAAATCCAACTGATCGGGGCGCTTATCCACAGCGGATAAGCGCCCCGTTTCGCGGCCAAAAACCGACCGTTTGCGGACACTCCCGCACAGCGCCGGTTTTTCTGGTATGATGCAGGTACAGGAAAGAAAACGCTTCTTCAAGGAGGAAACAAGTATGCGTCACGTCTGTATTCGCGGTCTCTTGGCCCTCGTTTGGTTCGCGGCGGCGGTCTTCAGCGGTGTCACCGGAAACCTGGAGTGGGCCGGACTCTACGTCCTAATGGGGGCGGCCTTCGGGTATTCCGCCTGTGCTTCCTGGAAAAAGGCAAAGAACGATAAGGGGGAGCACTGACCATGAGCGGGAACATTCTGGAACTGCAAAATCTCCGCGCCTGGTACAGCGAGGGGCAGAACGTGCTCTCGGACTTCTCCCTCCAGCTGCGGCCCCATGAGGTGGTGGGGCTCATCGGCCTGAACGGAGCCGGGAAGACCACCTTCCTGAAGACCCTGTCCGGCCTGCACGAGGGCTTTCGCTGTGACAGCGTCCGCCTGAACGGCCGGCCGGCATCGTTCCGGGACAAGGGTTTCAAGCTGAGCCGCTATACCGTCTTTGCCGAGGACAACTCCTTCCAGTATTTCACCTTCCGGGAGTACCTGTCCTACGCGGCGGCGGCGTACAAAAAGGAACTGCCGGACGCGGACCGGCTGGTGCGGGGCTTCCACTTTGAGGACTACACCGGCACGCTGCTGAAGGACCTGTCCACCGGAAATAAGAAAAAAGCGTTTCTGATCACCGCTTTCGCCCTGAAACCGGAGCTCCTCCTGCTGGACGAGCCGGTGAACGGGCTGGACTTCCAGAGCACGGAGTATCTCTACCGGCTGATCGCCGGGTACAAGGACCACGGGACGGTCCTCTTCTCCTCCCACATCCTGGAGAGCATCACCCTGACCGCCGGCCGGGTGCTGGTGCTGGAGGACGGGAAGGTCCGGCGGAGCTTTGAGGGCAGTCAGATCAGCGCTGAGAATATTCGGGAGGCACTGCATGATGAAAATGAGCTTTGAAGTCACCGCCAAAAAGCTGTTTGGCGTAAAATATGAGCGGCTCGCCAGGGCGCTTTTTCTGGAGCTGGTGGTCTTTTGGGGCCTGCACACCGCCGGGCTCCAGGTACAGATCGCCCCCGCCATCCTGTATCTGATGAGCGGCTCCTTCTCTGCCGGGGTCATGTGGCAGGCCCTCTCCTCGGAGGACAGCCGGGAGAATCTGCAAAACGCGTTCATGCTCCCCTTTGCGGGGCACAGCCTGATCCTCTCCTACGTGACCGCTCTGGGGACCTACACCCTGCTCACCAAGACTGCCGGACTGCTTGCTGTGGTCTGGGCGTTGGGCCGCTGGAGCTGGGCGGAGATTTTGGGGAGTGTCCTCTGTGCCCTGGCCGCTATTGTGATCGTGTTCTGTCTCTATCCCCTGCGCCTGGGGCGCACGGACGCCTACGCCTTTTATGTCCGGCCCGAGGCCCGCAGGCGGACGGTCAAAGTCCACCACCGCTACTCCGTATGGCGCTACCTGTTCCGCTATCTGATGTCCCACAAGAAAGATCGGAAGAGCGTCGTGTAGGGAAAGAGTGTAGATCTCGGTGG
>CAJUOA010000023.1 GCA_910587785.1 uncultured Oscillospiraceae bacterium
AGTATAGTTTCTGTCACAGCCCGGGAAGGAAAGGAGATCGCTATGCTGTCCGTACAGCTGAAAAACGGGGAGTACCTGACCATCGGCGAGAACATCGTCGTCCAGGTCTACCAGACGGGACAGGGATTCCGGGTGGCCGTGGAGGCCCCCAGGGACGTCCCCATCGTTCGCGGCGAGGTGCTTGAGCGCACCGGGAACCGCCCCGCCTGCATCCACGAGGAGCCCCGAAGGGGCAAACCGGGTTTCAAACGGTCCGCGCGGGCCGGTTGAGATAACACCGCGCCATACGCTCCGGGCAGTCTGGCCAGATGTCCGGTCCGGCGCAAAACCATGGGAGTGAACGCAAGGATCGCGCTCACTGATATTTTTAAGGAGGAACATCATGCGCATTCAGCACAATATCATGGCGATGAACGCCTACCGGAACTACAACAATAACACTAAGGCCCTGTCCGGCAACCTGGAGAAACTCTCTTCCGGCTACAAGATCAACCGCGCCGGTGACGACGCCGCCGGTCTGGCCATCTCTGAGAAGATGCGCGCCCAGATCACCGGCTTGAACGCCGCCCAGAAGAACGTCAAGGACGGCATCTCCCTGGTGAAGACCGCCGAGGGCGCCATGCAGGAGATCCAGGACATGCTCAACCGCATGGACTACCTGGCCACCCAGTCCGCCAACGGCACCTATGACAACGAGGTCGACCGCGCCAACCTCCAGAAGGAAGTCGACGCCCTGAAGACCGAGATCAACCGTATCGCTGACTCTGCCAACTTCAACGGCATCAAGCTCCTGGACGGCTCCCTGGATGAGAACGCCTCCACCACCGTCACCGCTGAGAGCGCCATCAGCAATATCACCACTGAGAGCTATGCTCCTAAGGGTGCGTCTGATGCGTTCACTGCCAGCTATATCACCAACCGGCCTGAGGCCCAGACAAAGCAGACCAATGCTAAATTCTCTGTTAAACTGGATGATATTGGTATCAACGGCCTTGACGCGAATGATACCATCTCTTTGAAGGTAGGCGATGCGACGCTTACTTTTAAGGCGGATGCTACTACAAAGGGAACTGTGAAGGATGCTACAACTTTGGCTGACGCACTTGCTAAGTGCGGTTTTGCAAATGGTGGCGCTGCGAACTCGGCTGATCAGGCCACCTCTGCGGTAACGGATTCGGACACGGCTTCTTGGGATGCCAAGGCAGGCGCACAAACTCAGGGCACAGATGGTACCACTGCCGCCAATAAATACATTAAAGTAGATGGCCACTGGTATGAGATGGCAGCTGCTAATGGTGAAATCACCTTTAGTCAGGTCGATTTCATGAACAAAGGCAGTGATCCTGTCATTCCTGACTATAATGTTACTCTTACAAAGGGCACTGGCAATAACGCTAATATGGACCTCACTGGTACTGTGAACTGGCAAAACCAGAAAACTACTACCGGTCTGGCTGTTGGCAGCACCCATCAGGCCCAGGTCAGTGTGGAGATCGACTTCAGCAAGCTGAAGGACGGTGACAAGCTGATCGCCGGTGAGAAGACGTATGTCTTCAAAGTTGGCAAGGATAGCACCACCGCCGCGTCCGGGGCTAACGAGCAGCTGGTAGACCTGTCCAAGATCTTCGCGGAGGAATCCGATCTGGCCGACGAGGCCAAGCAGGCTCAGGCTATGGTCAAGATCACCGGAGATATGGGTGGTGCGAACAGCGCTACCTGGTCTGTTGGTAACCAGGGCGTGGCCGACGGCAAGGGCACTTTGACCTTCCAGTCCCTGTCCACTTATGTGGGTGATGCCACCGGTGCAGCCGCTGGTACGGAGAAGTATATCGCCAGCAACACCAACAATGAGATCTGTGACATGCGCACCGAGGCCAGCGTGATGAAGCAGTTCTACAGTGAGCGCCCCGAGACCGGTGCCGCCGTGTCCTTCAATGTGGATGTGACCAAGATCAAGGCGGGCGACACCTTTACCATCGATGGCAAGACCTTCGAGTTCTGTGACGGCGAGGCTTCCTCCAGCAAGAATGTGGCTATCAACCTGGGCGACCTGGGTGTTTCCACTGGTCTGCTGGCCAGCCAGACCGGCGATGTGCTCAGCCGGATCGAGACTGCCATTGAGGGCGCGTTCAATCTGAGCGATGGAGCGTCCAAGTATGAGGTCTCGACTGATACTGCCAGCGGTAAAGTCATTTTGACCTCCAGTGACGATTCCAATACTGCCTCCATCTATGAAAACCGCACCGCCGCCGAGATGACCCTGCCCACCGTGACTACCACCGGCAGCGCGCTGACTCTCCAGATCGGCGACACCAGCGACGATTTCAACCAGATGAAGGTCTCTGTTGGCGACATGCATGTCTCTGCCATGGGCACCATGAAGGACGGTAAGGCCACCGCCAGCATCGCTGACATCGACATCAGCAATCAGACCGGCGCGGCCGCTGCTGTCAACGTCATCAAGGATGCCATCAACTACGTCTCCGGCGTCCGCGGCGATCTGGGCGCTATCCAGAACCGTCTGGACCACACCGCCAACAACCTGTCCGTGATGGCTGAGAACATCCAGGACGCTGAGTCCACCATCCGCGACACCGATGTTGCCGACGAGATGATGAAGTACGTCAAGAACAACATCCTCGTCCAGTCCGCCCAGGCCATGCTGGCCCAGGCCAACCAGGTGCCTCAGGGCGTGCTCCAGCTCCTCGGCTAATACGGGTGTGCTTTCCAACAGAAAATCCAGAACAAGGGGGCGGGCTTCGGCCTGTCCCCTTTTGACAGAAAGGCGGTGACCCCATGGCCGGTCAAAAGAGGGGCGTCCTGATCGACAAGGACCTGCGCCCCGCATATTATGATGACTTCCACTGTCTGGCGGCAGACTGCTGCCTGAGCTGCTGCAAGGGATGGCGCATCAGCTTTGACAAAAAGGACTATCTCTCCCTGAAGCGCCAGAGCGGCTCCCCGGAGCTCAACGAGCGCCTGGACCACGGCCTGTGCCGCATCCGCAGCGGCCCCCTTTCAGACGTCCACTACGGAGAGTTTGTCATGGCGGGCGGCGTCTGCCCCCTGTTGCGGAAGGACAGCCTGTGCGCGCTCCAGGTGGAGAAGGGCCACGGTGCCCTGCCCTTTGTCTGCCGTAGCTTCCCCCGGGCGGAGAGCTACCAGGTCTCTGGGTATCTGGAGCGTTCGCTGTCCCCGGCCTGCGAGGGGGTGCTCTCCCTGCTGTGGGAGCACCCGGAGGGGATGGATTTCCGCTCTGACCCTCTACCCAAGGAGAAACGGCGACGGGGTCGGTTCCCGGAGGACAGCGTCCTGGCACCCTGGTTCCACTCCATCCGTTCCCAGTGTATTGACCTGCTCCAGGACAGGCGCTTCCCCCTGCCCCACCGCATCCTCCTCATGGGACTGGCCCTCCGGGAACTAGCGGACGGAGAGGCGGATATCCCTCGCTGGCTGGAGCGGACCCGCCTCCTGCCGGAGCGCCCGGAGGCGGCGGAGGTCTTCCATGAGAGCGGACTGGGCAAGGAGCTGCACATGTTCCTGAGTAACAACATTCGCTTGCTCTTCTCTCTGCGGGTAACGGGGGCGGATTTCTCTGGGGTTCACGCCGTGCTGGCAGGCGGATTGGGAATTGAGGTGCGTCTTGCAGAGACCCAGGCCACCATCCACTGCGAGCCCTACCTTGCCGCGCGCCGCCGGTTCTCAGAGGTTTTCAGCGGCAGGGAATATTTTATGGAAAACCTGCTGGTGTCCCTTTTTTTCCACCTGCATATGCCCAGCTTGGGGAGTCCTGAGGAGCTGTGGAAGAGCTATGTGAATTTCTGCAACCTTTACTCGTTTTACCGCTTTCTCTCGGTCATGAGCTGCCAAGAGGGTGCCGCCGGGAATCGGGAGGAGCTCTTCCGCTTGATGGTCTTCGCAAGCCGGGGGCTCATTCACAACAACGCCCAGCAGTCCTCCCTCCGGGACGAGCTCTTCCAAAACGACAGTGCCACCCTGGCCCACATGGCCATCCTTCTGGGCGGCTGAACGGGCGGGGATACAGGCGGCGTCAGGCTTTTGCCTGACGCCGTTTTTTCTCGCAGCGGCAAAAGAATTGCGACAGAAGATTTTGATTCTCCTGTTGCTTTTTTTGGCAAAATGTACTATACTGGAATTGTTCGGAGAACCCAATAACTCTTAGGAGGAAAAAACGATGAAGTACGACCGCATTTATAACTTTTCCGCTGGCCCTGCAATGATGCCGGAGCCCGTCCTGGAGGAGATCCGGGATGAGATGCTCAACTACCAGGGCTCCGGCATGTGCGTGATGGAGATGAGCCACCGCTCCAAGGTCTATCAGCAGATCATCGACGAGGCGGAGCAGGACCTCCGCGACCTGATGAATATCCCTGATAACTACAAGGTGCTCTTCATCCAGGGCGGCGCGACGCTCCAGTTCGCCATGATCCCCATGAACCTGATGAAGAACGGCGTGGCCTGCTACGTGGAGACCGGCGCCTGGTCCAAGAAGGCCATCGCCGAGGCCAAGAAGTACGGCGACGTACACGTAGTGGCCTCCAGCAAGGACCGCAACTACAGCTACGTCCCCGACTGCTCCAACCTGGACATCCCCGAGAATGCCGACTATGTCTACATCTGCGAGAACGAGACCATCCATGGCGTCACCTGGAACAAGCTGCCCGACACCAAGGGCCATATCCTGGTCAGCGACCAGAGCTCCATGTTCCTCTCCAAGCCCTGCAACGTCTCTGACTACGGCCTCATTTACGCCGGTGTGCAGAAGAACGTGGGCCCTGCCGGCATGGTGGTGGTCATTGTCCGGGAGGACCTGATCCGCGACCCCTCCGAGCTGGACCCCAAGACCCCCATCTATATGGCCTATAAGACCCACTCCGACAACGGCTCCATGTACAACACCCCCAACTGCTGGGCCATCTACTGTTGCGGCAAGGTCTTCAAGTACCTCAAGAGCATCGGCGGTCTGGAGGCTATGAACCAGCGCAACATTGACAAGGCCAAGGTCATGTATGACTTCCTGGACAGCTCCAAGATGTTCAAGGGCACGGTTGACAAGGAGTTCCGCTCCCTGATGAACATCCCCTTCGTCACCGGCAGCGACGAGCTGGACGCCAAGGTGGTGGCTGCTACCAAGGCCGCAGGCTACGACAACCTCAAGGGCCACAAGAGCGTGGGCGGCCTGCGGGCCTCCACCTACAACGCCATGCCTAAGGAGGGCGTGGAGGCCCTGGTGGAGTTCCTGAAGAAGTTCGAGGCTGAAAACGGCTGATCTATGTTTGGGAAAGAAAAAAAGAGTCCGCGTTTTACAGTCAAGGAGGGTCCGGCCGCCGGCCTCTCGATCATCTGTGATACGGAGACAGGCGTCCACTATTTGGCCACGGTGGGCGACGGGCTTACGTATTACTCCAGCATCACCCCCCTGTTGGATGAAAACGGGAACGTTGTGATCGACAAAAATTAAAATTGAGGAGAATGATGCAATTATGAGAATCTTAGTCACTGACGGGATGGACAAGACCGCCCTGGCACAGCTCAAGGCCAACGGCCACGAGGTGGTGGAGCGCTTCTACGCCCCCGAGGAGCTGGGCGCGGCCCTGCGGGACTTCGACGCCGTCGTGGTCCGCAGCGCCACCAAGGTCCGCGCCAACCACATTGACGAGGCCAAGGGCGGCCGGCTCAAGCTTATCATCCGCGGCGGCGTGGGCGTGGACAACATCGACGTCAAGTACGCCGAGGAGGCCGGCATCACCGTCAAGAACACCCCCAAGGCGTCCAGCAACTCCGTGGCCGAGCTGGCCATGGGCCATATGTTCTCCTGCGCCCGCTTCCTCTCCATCGCGGGCCACACCATGCGCGAGGACAAGTGGGAGAAGAAAGCCTACGGCAAGGGCATCGAGCTGGGCGGCAAGACCCTGGGCATCATCGGCTTTGGCCGCATCGGACAGGCGCTGGGCCGCATGGCCAAGGGCATCGGCATGGAGGTCATCGCGCAGGATATCTTCCATGTCCCCGGCATTGAGGAGCAGCTGGGCATGAAGTACGTGGAGCTGGACGAGCTCCTGGCCCGGGCCGACTTCATCTCCCTCCACACCCCCAGCCTCAACGGCGTCAAGCTCATCTGCAAGGAGAACATCGACAAGATGAAGGACGGCGTGGTCTTCATCAACACCAGCCGCGGCGACAACGTCAACGAGAACGACCTGCTGGAGGCGCTGAACGCCGGCAAGGTCCGCGCCGCCGGTCTGGACGTCTACGCCGACGAGCCCGCCACCAACAAAGCCCTCTACAACCACCCCAACGTCTCCTGCACCCCCCACATCGGCGCCGCCACCAAGGAGGCCCAGCAGCGCATCGGCGTGGAGATCGTGGACATTATCGAGAACTTCGGGAAGTAAGACCTGTCTTCAGGCAGATAAAGGGAGCGTCCGGTCCTCCGGGCGCTCCCTGTTTTAGTATACAAATTGTCATCTTTTTGCGGAAGAAAACTCATAGGCGCCGCGTATCCACCCCAGGAGCTCCCTGTCCACGTCTCCGGGCTCCAGGAGGGGGATGTGGGTGGTCCAGCGGCCCGGATAGGGCTCCGTGGAGAGCATCACCCGGGGGGAGTCCAGCCGCTCCGGCAGGCCCAGGGTCACGAGGAGGTAGTCCCTGCCGCAGCCCTCCATCTTCTTCCGGGGCAGGGAGGCGCAGGCGAACATCCGGCAGCAGTAGAAGGACACCTGGGTCTTCTGCACACGGACCTCCGTATCCGGGAAGGCCGCGAGGACCGCGTCCTCCAGGGCCTGGTAGAGGGCCAGGGCGCGGGGGAAGCCGTCGAAAAAGAAGAGGATGTCGGGATTTTTCATGCAGATTCCCTCCGAATCGGGTGCCGGATCAACGTTTTGAGTTTCGCCGGTGTGGTGCGGCGGGGGTCGGAGAGATAGATTTCGTGGTGCCGCCGGGTGTCCGATAGGTCTTGGACGTACCCCTGCCCGGTGATGAACGCCTCCAGTGCGCCGATGGAAGCGGGTTCGCTGTCGTAGGGCCCTGTGTGGAGGATATGGGCGCACAGGCCCTCCTCCCAGCGGAGGAAGCGGGCGCTTGAGAGGTCCAGCTCCGGCTTCTTGGCGGCCAATTTCTCCCGGGCCCAGTGGAAGACCTCCTCCGTGACGAAATCCGGCTGACGGATGAGGGACACCCAGCGGAAGTCCGACTTGTCCGCCGGGGCGCGGCCATCGAAACCGGGAATGTCCGTCCACCACAGACCCTCCAGCGGCGGGACCACGTACTCGAAGTAGCCCTCCGGGGTCTCACCGCCCATCTTGCTCATTTTTACGGTAAAACTGAGGCCGTAGAGGATTTCCATGGCCTCCTGGTAGGCGGGGGAGGTGTTGGGGTCGCCCCGGCCCTCCACAGTGAAGAACACCATCTCCGGTACCTGGACGATGGCCGGTCCCTTGGGTAGATAAAGATGCTTTTCCAACTTTTTGTAATCAATCTTGTCCATATTTTTGCGTCCTTATAAAAAATCTCCATGAGCGAAACGAAGTTTCGCGGACAAAAAGTTTTTCTTCTTTTGCTTCTTTTCTTCTTTGTTCACAAAGAAGAAAAGAAGAGGCGGCACCGGCGCCGGGCCTCCTCCAGGTCCATGGGGGCCACGACGCCGGGTCAATAGAAGCAGTCGGCCAAATTGTACTGGGCGTCCCGGTCGCCGTGCTCCGCGGCGCGGCGGGTCCATTGGAACGATTTCTCCAGGTCCCGCTCCACGCCCAGGCCCTCGTAATAGAAATAGCCCACCTGACACTCCGCCAAGGGGTATCCCCGCTCCGCCAAGGCCAAGTGGCCCTGAAAGCACTGCGCATACTGCCCGGTCTGGAAATATTCTTGAATGAGGCGGTTACACGCATCGAACTCCGGGCAGGGCGCGTAATATCCCACCATCTACTTGTCCCCCTTCTTCTTCCGGGGCTTCTTCTCCGGCAGGGCGGCGCAGGTCACCCGCACCAGTTCGCAGAGGGCCTCCCGGTCCTCCACGTCCGGCAGGAACATCTCCCCGCCGCCCTCGTAGGGGATGCCCCGGGGGCAGTCCGGGAGAAGGGCGGTCCCTGCCGGGGTGATCTTCACCAGCGTCCGGCCGCCGCAGACCACGCCGAAGTACTTCCCATCGCAGTAGAGCCCGTACTCGCCGAACATCCGGCGGTAGGTGACGGTCCCCGCGCCGGACATCTGCTCCATGACGAACTCCACATAACTGAGACTGGACGCCATCACGCCTCCTCCCGCCACTTCCGGCACTGGACCAGGCGCTGTCCGTTGTCCCCCTGCTCCGGGTCGTAAGCGTAGCTATGTAACTGCTCACAGGGGAACTCCGGGCACTGTCCGCAGTGGACCAGGCCCTTCCCCTCACAGCAGTCCTTTACCGGGCAGGCCCCGTGGAAGGGCTTTTCAATGTTCACGCACCCGGCGCAGCCCATGCTCTCCCGGTACTCGCACCCCCCGCACAGCAGGCCGCATCTCGATTCCACCTTCATGATAGGAACCTCCTTTTCTAATCTGGTCCCAGTGTACACCAGGGAATCTGACAACTAACTGTCATATTTCTCAAAAATTTTTTTGGCGAAGTCCGCCATTTCCCGCCGCATGTCCTCCGGCTCCAGGATCTCGGCCTGGTCCCCGAAGCTGAGGACCCACCGCAGAAGCTCCCCCCTCCCGGGGAAGGACCGGCGAAAGAGCAGGGACCCGTCCGGCTCCCGGGTGAAGCACTCCGCGCCGTACTCGTCCACCAGCTTCCACTTGGCGGCGGGGTCGAAGCGGACGGCGGCCTCCAGTTCGTCCGGAAAGGCGAGGTGTGCGGAGGGCACCGGCGGCACGGGCCGGGGCGGGAAGACCTCCTCCAGGACCGAAACATCCAGCATCCGGCCCAGCTTGAAGAGCCGCCAGTCCCGCCGGACCCGGCACCAGGCCCAGAGGTACCAGCTGGACCAGCGGAAGAGGAGACGGCCCGGCTCCACGGTCCGCACCGTCTCCCCGGAGGGGGCGCAGTAGGTGAAGGACACGGGATGCCGGGCCGCGCAGGCGCTCTTGAACAGTTCCAGCCTGGGGGCCAGGAGGGGGCCGTACCAGCTGGCCAGGTCGATGACCACGCAGTCGTCCCCCACGTCCTCCAGGCCACTGGGCAGCTTCTCCATGAGCTGCCGGTAATACCCGGTGCCGGAGACGCTGTCCAGGCTCCGCAGGCCGGCGAGGATGGCCCCCCGGTCCGCGTTGGTGAAGAGGGTCCGGTCCAGGCCGTAGCCCTCCATGATGGAGATGCCGCCTCCGGCGCCCCGGGCGGTGCGGACGGGGATGCCCGCCTCCGCGAGGCGGTCCACGTCCCGGGCGATGGTGCGCACCGAGACCTCGAATCGCTCCGCCAGGGAGGCGGCTGTCACCTGCTCCTCCCGGAGCAGGACGGTGAGGATGCCGATCAAACGGTCGATTGCCATAGTGCCCTCCTGCTGTTCCGGCATACATCCTTTTTTTCTTTTTGAAAAAAGAAAAAAAGGATCAAAAAAAGAAAAACTTTTGTCCGCAAGGCTTGCGCCTTGCTCCTGGGCGCAGGGGAAGAACATGAGCGAAACGAAGTTTCGCGGACAAAAAGTTTTTCTTTTTCGCTTCCTTTTTCTTTGTTCACAAAGAAAAAGGAAGGACTGCCTAGATCACAAAATTTCCGTCCACGAAGATGGGCACCTTCGCGCCGCCCCAGGTGCGCCCGGTGATCTGGAGGTCGGCGGTGCCCACCATGAAGTCCTCGTGGGTGATCGAGTCGTTGAGTCCGTGCTCGGAAAGCTCCTCCTTGGACATACTCTCGCCGCCCTTGATGCACTCCGGATAAGCCTCCCCGAAGGCCAGGTGGCAGGAGGCGTTCTCATCGAACAACGTGTTGTAATAAAGAAGTTTTTGACTACTGATAGGACTGTCATAAGGCACCAGGGCCACCTCGCCGAAGCGGCACGCGCCCTCGTCCACGGAGACAGCGGCCCGCAGGGCCTCCTCCCCCTTCGCGGCGTGGACCTCCCGGATCTTGCCGTCCCGGATGACGAAGTGGAAGTCCTCCACCACCGTGCCGCCGCAGACGAAGGGCATGGATGCGTAGACCACGCCGTCGATGCCGTCCCGGAGGGGGGCGGTGAAGATCTCCTCCGTGGGGATGTTGGCGATGAAGGGGACGCCCTTGGTGGTGCGGCTGCTCCCACCGCACCAGACATGGTCCTCGGGCAGGCAGATGGACAGGTCCGTGCCCAGGCTGTTGGTGTAGTGCAGGCTCTCCAGGTCCAGGGAGTTGAGGATGTCACAGCGCCTGTGGAGGGTGTCCAGATGTTCCCGCCACCGGTCCACGGCATGGCCGTCGCCGGTGATGCGGATGGCGGAGAAGATGGCGTCCCAGAGCTTGTCCACGCCCTGGTCCCCGCTCAGACCGGGGAAGACCTTCTCCGCCCAGCTGGGGATGGGCATGGCGGCCACGCACCAGGGGAAGGCGTTGGCCATCTGGAGGCGGTAGTACTCCCTGAGGGCCTCGCCGCCGGCGCGCTGGGCGCGGGTGATGCGGTCCTGGTCCACGCCCAGGAGGTTCTCCGGGTCTGCGGCGGCGATGTGGAGAGAGGCCGCGCCGGACTGGGCGCACTCGTCGAAAAACATCCTCTGCCACTGGGGCACGGTGTCGAAGACCTCGTCCGCCGCGTGGAGGTAGCGCTCCCGGGTGAGGACGTCGTCCCTCCAGCGCATGACCACTTCCCGGCACCCGGCGGCGTAGGCCGCTTTCGCGCACATCCGGGCGAAGGAGGCGCACTCCACCGGGGAGGAGATCACCAGGTCCTGCCCTTTTTGGACGTTCAGGCCCACCTCGATCAGGAGGCGGGCGTATTCCTGTAATTTTGCTTCCATTGGGGTTCTCCTTTCTGTGCAGGTGTTTGTGAATTTGATACATCTATGTAAGGGCGCACACTGTGCGCCCTTACAGGAGCATGCAGGAGCGGCCGCGCCCGGCGCGTCACCGCTTCTTCCACAGGCTGGGGAACAGCAGGAGCAGCAGCGGCATGATCTCCAGCCGCCCCAGGAGCATGTTGAGGCTCAAAAAGACCTTGCTGACGTTGGAGAGGGCGGCGAAATTGCTGGTGGGGCCCAGGGAGCCGAAGGCGGGGCCCACGTTGCTGATGCAGGTGAGGGAGGCAGTGAAGGCGGAGGTGAAGCCCACGTCGTCCCAGGCCACCACCAGGGTTCCGGTGAGGAGGAGGAGGATATAGGCGAAGAAAAAGAGGGTGATGCCGGACAGGGTGCTCTCCTCCACCCGGTCGCCGTCGGAGCGGATGGTGGTGACGAGGCGGGGGTGGAGGATGCGCTGGACCTCCCGCCGGAGGTTCTTCATAAGGAGCACCACCCGGATCTGCTTGATGCCGCCGGCGGTGGACCCGGCACAGCCCCCGGCGAACATGACGAGGATGAGCACCACCTGGGAGAAGGTGGGCCAGAGGACGTAGTCATAGGTCATATACCCGGTGGTGGTCATGAGGGTGACCACCTGGAAGACGCTGTCGGTGACGGTCTGGAAGGTGACGGCCTGGGCGGTGTGGACGGCCCTGTCCGCCAGGATGAGGCCCGAGGCGATGAGGGTCATGAAGGTGTAGGAGCGAAGCTCCTCGCTGTGGAACACGGCCTGGAAGTTCCTGCGCACGGCGAAAAAGAGCAGGGCGAAGTTGATGCCGGAGAGGAACATGAAGATGATGATGATCCACTCGATGATGAGGCTCTCATAGGCGGCGATGCTGGCGTTCTTCACGGAGAAGCCGCCGGTGGAGATGGTGGTGAAAGCGTGGATGACCGCGTCGAACCAGGGCATCCCGGCCAGGCGCAGGCAGAGGACCTCCCCCACGGTGAGGCCGATATAGATGCTGTATAGGATCTTCGCCGTGTCGCCCACCTTGGGGGTGAGCTTGCTCTTGATGGGCCCCGGGGACTCGGCCCGCATGAGGTAGACGCTCCCCTCCCCCAGCCGGGGCACCAGGGCCAGGGCCAGTACCAGGACCCCCACGCCCCCCATCCACTGGGTCTGGGCCCGCCAGAAGAGGACCCCCAGGGGCTGGCCCTCAATGAAGGTGAGGACACTGGCCCCGGTGGTGGTGAAGCCGGAGACGGTCTCGAACACCGCGTCGGCGTAGTTGGGGAGCACGCCGCTGAAGACGTAGGGCAGTGCCCCGAAGAGGGACAGGAAGATCCAGCTGAGGGCCACGGCGGCAAAGCCGTCCCGGGCCTGCATCTTCACGTTCTTCGCCGGGAGCATCACCAGGGCCTGTCCCACCGCCAGGGTGATGCCCGCCGCCAGGAGGAAGGCGGAGCCGTCCCCGCCCCTGGTGGCGATGCCGATCACCGCCGCCGGGAGCATGAGCACCGCCTCCACCCGCAAAATCAGACCTAAAATGTGGAAAACCAAGGTGTAATTCATAATTTCTCTCGATTCAAATCATTCTTTTGTGTGCAGCCGCGTCCCCTGCGGGCCCCGCCGAGGGCCTCGGGTCACTGCAAAATATCATTGAGGTCCCGCAAAAAGAGGGACTTCGCCATGACCACCACCCGGTCCCCGGCGTGGATGGAGGCGGAGCCGTCGGGGATGATGGTCCTGCCCTCCCGGGCGATGGCGGCCACCAGCATCCCGGGCTTGAGGCGCAGGTCCTTGAGGGGCGTGTCCAAAAACTTGGTGTTGGGGGAGGCGGTGAACTCCACCGCCTCGATGGCCCCGCCCAGGGGCTTGTACAGGTTCTCCACGGCGCTGCCCTCGCTGCGGGCCAGGGAGCGGACGTAGGCGGAGATCTGGTTGGCGGTGATGAGCTTGGGGGAGATGATGCTGTCCACACCGCTCTCCCGCATCATCTCGATATAGTTGGGCCGGTTCATCTTGGCGATAACCTTCTTCACTCCGTGGCGCTGGGCGGTCATGGCCATGAGGAGGTTCTCCTCGTCCCGGTTGGTGAGGGCCACGAAGGCGTCGCTCCCCAGGAGGCCTTCCGCCTCGATGAAGTCGCTGTCCGTGCCGTCGCCCTCTATGACCTGGGCGTTGGGGAGCTGCTCGGAGAGGGAGAGGCACTTGGCATGGTCCTGCTCCACGATGCGCACCTTCATGCCCACCTTCTCCACCGCCCAGGTGAGGTAGGTGGCGATGCGGCTGCCCCCCAGGGCGGTGACGGAGCGGACGTGTCCGCTGTCCCGGCCCAGGGCCCGGAAGAACTTGGCCAGCTCCTGGGTGGAGCCGATCATGTAGGCCTTGTCCCCCACCTGGGGCACGAAGCGGCCGTTTGGCACATGGACCACGCCCCCCCGGACGGCGGCGCACATGAGGACGCCGTTGGGGTGCTTTTTGTTGTACTCGAAGAGGGAGAGGCCCGCGAGGCCGTCGCTCTCCATGATGGGAAAGCCGATGAGCTCCACCAGCCCCCGGGCAAAGGTCTCCACGCTGAAGGCGGAGGGGACGCGGAGGATGCGGCTTATTTCCGCGGCGGCGGCGAACTCGGGGTTGATAATCATGTTGAGCCCGATCTCCCGCTTGAGGAGGTTGGCCTCCCGGTAGTACTCCGGGGAGCGGATGCGGGCCACGGTGTGCCGGGCCCCCAGCTTCTTGGCGATGAGGCAGCAGACGATGTTGAGCTCGTCGGAGCCGGTGACGGCGATGACCAGGTCCGCCTGCCGGACCCCGGCCTCCAGAAGGACCTTGATGGAGGCGCCGCTGCCCTCGGTGCAGAGGATGTCCAGGGTGCTGTCGGCATTCTGGAGGGCGGCGGCGGAGCGGTCGATGAGGACCAGGTCGTGGTCCTCGCCGCTGAGCTGCCGGGCCAGGGTGTAGCCCACCTTGCCGTTGCCGATGATGATGATCTTCATTGCGTTTTCTCCTTGCCGGGGGCGGACTGGGCCGCCCCGGCTGTATTTTTTTCTTTGGAAAGCAGTTCCCGCCGCCGGGAGCGGTCCTCGGCGGCCATGGCGATGAGCACGCCGTTGATCTCCGCGCCCAGAATGAGCACCACCGCCGTGAGGTTGAGCCACACCATGAGCACGATGATGGCGCCCAGGGCCCCGTAGATGACGGAGTAGTTGGCGAAGTTCTCCACGTAGTAGGCGTAGGCGGCGCTGATGATCATCCAGCCCGTGAGGGCCGCGATCACGCCGGGGACGATCTCCCCGGCCCGCCGCCGCTGGTCCTGGGCCATGGCGTAGAGGGCCCCCACGGCCCCCACCACCAGCACCCCCAGGACCAGGAAGCGCAGGTCGCTCCAGAGCTCGATGAAGGGCTCCGGCAGCTCCAGCAGCCAGCCGACGCTCCGGAGGACCCGGCCCCCCACCGTGGCCAGGGCCAGGGAGAGGGCGATGGTCATGAGGAGGAAGACGGTGTAGAGCAGGACCTTGAAGTTGTAGGCCAGCTGGTTTTTGGGCCGGGAGAGGCGGTAGGCCCGGCGCACGGCGTGCATCAGGCAGTCCGCCGCCCGCATGGGGAACCAGATGGTGAACACCAGACCGAACCAGAGCATGGCCGGACTGGAGGTCCGGGCGACGTAGGTGAGGTAGGTCTCGATGAGCTCCAGCACGCTCGCCGGAAGGAGGGGGGAGAGGCTCCCCATGATGCCGGAGATGTCCAGGTCCAGAAGGCCCAGCAGGCTGCTCAGGAAGATGAGGAAGGGGAACAGGGTGAAAAGCAGGTAGTAGGCCAATGCCGCGCCCTGCCGCCCCACGTCGTGGGCGAAGAAGCGGCGCAGGATATGGGTGAGGAACCGCCCCGGCCATGTCTCCGGCAGGCGGCGCATCCAGTTTGGCATCCATCTGGGCAAGACGGGCACCTCCTCTCCGGCCGTTTTTCTCGGCCGCGGTCCCAGTATAGCATATGCGGGGGGAATTGGCCAGGACTTTTGGTCGAAATGTGCCGGGGCCCGCAGGTGGACAGGGTCCGCAGGGGCGCATTCCCCGGCAGCATCTCCCATTCTACACCAAACCTTCCCTGGAAGCAAGCGGGGGACGTATAATTTCCTCCCTCCCGGTGCAGACTGTGAAAAAACGCCGAGGAGGTCTTTTTCCATGTCACAAGCCAACCGCAGGTCCCTGTGGACCTTCACCGTGCTCCTGGCCCTGACCCTCGCCGCCGCGGCGGCGCTGAGCATCTGGGGCCGGGAGGAGGCCGCGCCCGCGTCCTCTGACGCCGCCGTGCCCGCCTCCGCCAACTGGGGCCTCTCCTTCCAGAACGAGGGACAGGCCCCGGCGGGGAACGCCTCCCGGGAGGACCTGGCCAAGTACGGGGCCTACTTCCTGGGGGACACGTCGAAGAAGGTGCTCTACCTCACCTTCGACTGCGGCTATGAGAACGGGTACACGGGGCAGATCCTGGACGCCCTGAAAAAGCACCGCGCCCCCGCCGCCTTCTTCGTGGTGGGGCATATGGTGGAGAGCGCGCCGGACATCGTCTGCCGCATGGCGGAGGAGGGCCACATCGTGGGCAACCACACCTTCCACCACCCGGACATGTCCGCCATCAGCGACGAGAGCGCCTTCCGCACGGAGCTGGAGAGCCTGGCCGAGCGCTACGAGGAGACCACCGGCAAGCCCCTCTCCCGCTTCTACCGCCCGCCCCAGGGCAAGTACAGCGAGGAGAACCTGCGGCAGGCCCAGGCCCTGGGGTACCACACGGTGTTCTGGTCCCTGGCCTACGTGGACTGGAACACCGATGACCAGCCCACCGCCCAGCAGGCCTATGACAAGCTCCTGCCCCGCATCCACGACGGGGCCATCGTCCTGCTCCACTCCACGTCCCGGACCAACGCCGAGATCCTGGACGACCTCCTCACCAAGTGGGAGGCCATGGGCTACACCTTCGCCTCCCTGGAGGAACTGCCGGGGGTGTGAGCTCCGGCGGAACCTTTCCCGATTTTTTGCGTTTATCCTGGTAGAGACCCAAAAAACGGGACAAGGAGGACCTGGAGGTGAAAAAGAAGTGTTTGCCGGTGCTGCTGGCGCTGGTCCTGGCGCTGAGCGCCTGCGGGAGAAGCGGAGGCGATATGTCCGCGCCCCAGGACATGCTTGTGGGGTGGGGCGGAGTGGGTGAGCCCCGTGTATTCCAAGACACGGAGGCCGCCCCGGCGGAGTCGGAGGTTCCCCCGGAGACTCCCACGGAGCCCCCCGCGCCCTGGCCGGAGCCGGAGAGCGCCCCCAAGGCGGAGAACGAGAAGATCATCTACTCGGCGGACCTGGAGCTGGAGACCAAGAGCTTCGACACTGCCTGCATGTCCCTGGACCAGGCGGTGTCGGGCATGGGGGGCCGTTATGAGAGCCGGACCCTCCACCAGCAGGGCAGTTACCGGAGCCTCTGCTGCACGGTCCGGGTGCCGTCGGAGAAGTTCCGGCTGTTCCTGGACGAGGCCGGGACCGTGGGCCACGTCACCTACCGCAGTGAGTACACAGAGGACGTGGGGGAGGCGTACTACGACAGCGAGGCCCGCCTCGCCACCCAGCGGACCAAGCTGGAGCGCCTGCAAAAGCTCCTGGAGGAGGCGGCGGGGCTGGAGGACATCATCCTCCTGGAGCAGGCCCTGAGCGAGACGGAGCTCCAAATCGAGTACCTCACCGGCGACCTGCGCCGCTACGACAGTTTGATCGGCTACTCCACCGTCAACATCACCCTGGGGGAGGTCTACCGCCTGACCACCGACGAGGAGGTGGTCCAGAGCTTCCCCCAGCGGCTTGCCGCCGCCTTCGGCACGGGCCTCCGCCGGGGCGCGGAGGGGCTGGAGGAGCTGACCATCGCCGTGGCCTCCAACTGGGTGGGCATCCTGGTGCTCGCCGCAGCGGGCACGGGGGTGTGGAGCGTCCTCCGCAGGCGGAAGAAGCGGAAAACGCCACCCGCGCCTCCGGCGGATGGGGAGTAGATTTTCCCTTGCATTGGAGCCCACTCTATGCTATACTTTTTCCGGCCTCCGTCCCACAGGGCGGGGGCCGGATATCTTGCGACACTGGAGGCGTATCCTCTTGCGAATGAAATGGAAGAGCGTCCTGGCGGCGGTCCTGCTGGCGGCGCTGGTGCTCCTGGGGGCGGACATCCGGTACGGGACGGTCACCGGCAGGCACTGCCGTCTGCCGGTGCTGATGTACCACCACTTCTCCCAGGAGGCGGGGAGCGGCTTCACGGTCTCCGCCGCCCGGTTCCGGGAGCAGATGTCCGCCCTGAAGGCGGCGGGCTATACGGCGGTCAGCATCGCCCAGGTGGTGGACTACGGCCAAGGGGGCACGCCCCTGCCGGACAAGCCTGTCCTCATCACCATGGACGACGGCTACACCAGCAACCTGGACATCGCCGCCCCCATCCTGGAGGACTTGGGGCTGTGCGCCGCGGTCTTCGTCATCGGCATCAACGAGGGGGAGACGGTCAGCGCCCATACCGGCGAGGCCCTCACCCCGCCCCGGTTCTCCTTCGAGGAGGCCGCGCCCTGGGTGGAAAAGGGGGTGCTGGACCTCCAGAGCCACACCTACGACATGCACCAGCGGCCCCAGACCGGGGGCGTCTCGGGCCGGGAGGGGGCGCTGAAAAAAGAGGGCGAGAGCGCGGAGGACTACCGGGACGCCCTCCTGGAGGACTTCGCGCAGTACTGCCGCCGCCGGGAGGGCCGGGTGTCCACGCCCCTGACGGCCCTCTCCTACCCCTTTGGCCTCTGTTCCGGGGAGACGGACCGGGTGCTGGAGGAGGCGGGGGCGGTGCTCACCGTCACGGTCCGGGAGCACTGCAACACCGTCTTCGCCGGACGTCCCGGAACCCTCCGCCGCCTGGGGCGGTTCAACGTGGATGAGGACATCACCGGCGAGGCCCTGGTGCGCAAGCTGGAGCGCTGGGGGCGGGGGTTCTTCGTATAAAAGCTTGTCCGCAGGGCGCACACCCTGCGGACAAGCCTTTTTTACATGGGCCGCAAATTTTTGTCCAGCCTGCCGGTGATCCAGGCAAGCCGTTTTTCCCGCCCGGCGCTGGTCTTGGCGTCCAGGTACGCCCGGGCGTAGGTCTTTTGGACCGACGGGGGCATGGCCTGGAAATTGGTGAACGCGGGCTCGCGGCCCTCCAGCAGGGAGGTCAGGCGGGACACCTCCTCCGCCCCGGCCTCCATGGGGTCCGGAGCGTACCACTGGCCATTGGCCTTGGCCGCTTCGACAGCCTCCCTGCCGGAAGCGGTCATGAGCCCCCGGGCCTCCAGGTCCCCGGCCAGGGCCCGGTTCTTGGCCGACCACCTGCTGTTCTCTCTGCGCCGGGAGAAGTACTTCTTATAGGAGAGATCGTCGATACGCCGCATCTGCCCGTCGATCCAGCCGAAGCAGAGAGCCTCCTCCAGGGCCTCGGCGGCTTTGAGGGTCTTGGGCCCGCCGGGCTTGCCGAAGAGCAGCCAAACGCCCCCGCTGGTCTGACCGTTATCGGAAAGCCACGCCCGGAACGCCTCCCTGGTGGGAAATTCCATGATATCGCTCATCCTGTGTGCCTCCTGCTCTGTAGGGGCGGATATGATCCGCCCGTTTCTAACGAGATTTGCCCGGTTTTATCGCCGCGCTGGCGGATATCGTGCGGGCGGACGATATCCGCCCCTACAAGGAAAGCCGGACCCCCTCGATGGCGAGGAGCTTCCGTTTGGCCTCCAGCCCGCCCGCGTAGCCGGTGAGAGCGCCGTTTGCCCCCAGGACCCGGTGGCAGGGGACGAAGATGGAGAGGGGGTTGTGGTGGTTGGCGGAGCCCACCGCCCGCGCAGCCCCGGGCCGTCCGATCCGGGCGGCGATCTCCCCATAGGTGGCCGTGGTGCCGTAGGGGATCTCCCGCAGGGCGTCCCAGACCAGGCGCTGGAAGGGGGTCCCGGCGGGGGCGAGGGGCACGGTAAACACCCGCCGCGCACCGGCGAAGTACTCCCCAAGCTCCTCCGCCGCCCGCTCCAGCAGGGCGCAGCCCGGCCCCCCCTGCCGCAGGTCTCCGAAGCGCAGCTCCATGACCGCCTCCCCGCCGCTGAAGAGGGTCAGGGGGCCGATGGGGCTTTGCAGCATCCATTCATACATTATATATCCCTCAAAAAACGGTGATGCTCCAGCGGTTGGCATAGCGCTCCCCCGGGGCGAGGCGGACAAGGCCGTCCTGCTGGGTGAGGTCCTCCACGATGCCCTGGCGGGAGGGGAGGCTGACCCAGGGCTCCAGGCAGACGAAGGGGGAGTCGGTGTCCGGGGTGTGCCACACGCCCAGATAGCTCATCTGGGGGAAGGAGACGGTGACGCCCCGGGTGCCGGGCCCGGCGGAGAGAGTGACGGTGCGGTCCATGTGGTGGAAGATGATGGCGTCGTGGTGGAAGAGGTCGTGGCGGAGGCGCAGGGTGTCGCCGCCCTCCAGGGGGAAGGGGGTCTCCTGGCCGGAGATCATGTAGTCGCTGCTCAGCTGCACCTGCCAAGGCCGGCAGGGGCGGGAGAAGGTGAGGCGGTAGTCGGTGAAGTCCTTCCCCTCCTCCAGGGGCACCCGGAAGCCGGGGTGGGCCCCCAGACCAAAGTAGAGGGTGCGCCGGTCCCGGTTCTCCACGGCAAAGGTGACGTGGAGGGAAGCGCCCTCCAGAGCGTAGGCGACGGAGAAGGCGAAGGCCCAGGGGTAACTCTTCCGGGTCTCCCCGGTGTCCTGGGTGCGGAGGGTGACGCGGTCCTCCGCCTGTTCGACGGCCTCGAACTGGGCCCGGCGGGCGAAGCCGTGGCGGCCCATGGGGTAGATCGTGCCCTCCACGGCGCAGCTGTCCTCCGTCAGACGGCCCACATAGGGGAAGAGGTTGGGGGCCCGGCCGCCCCAGTAGGGGGCCTGGCCGTTCCAGAGGTACTCCGTGCCGCCGGCGGCGGTGACGCTCATGAGCTGAGCGCCCACGCTGTCGATGGTCACGGTGAGGGCGCTGTTTTGAATCGTATGGAGCATGGCGGTTCCTCCCGTTTGTTGATGGGTCCAGTATACAGGAGGGCGGGGGAAATTGCAAGGGGAGATCCCAGACCTGTGGGGCCCGCCGGGAGCGGCGGGGCCCACAGGCTGCGCGGCCTGCATCAGGCTACAGATCGTCCGCGTCCTGGACGGGCACCTCATCCGGGTTGGCGGGGGTGCCGGTCCAGCTGCCCTGGGGGTCGGTCCTGGCGGACTGCCACAGGGTCATCTCCATGGCCTTGTCCATGGGGGAGCGGGCCTCGCCGGAGGGGGTTTTGTGCACTTTGCGCATAGCGTCATCGCCTCCTTTCCGCCGGGCAGGGAGCCCGGGGGCTTTGGTTAGTTTGTCCGTTTTTCTCTCAAGATCCCGCCGCGCCGGGAGTAAAATGAGCCTGGAATCAGAAAAAATGCCCCTGTCGAAATGACCAAAAAAATCCACCCTCCTCCAGGAGAGGGGGCGGAGTGGATTCCAGGCAGTCCGCAGTACACGGAAATCTGTTTTTAAAAATATCCGTAGAGAGGAAACATTCGTAGAAAAGAGGTAAAAATGGGCGTTTTCGACACAAATTTAACAGTTGACATCAGCGGTTCAACGTGCTAAAGTCAGCACAACAAATCCGGCGGGCCGGCCCCGGACATGGCCCTGAGCCCTGTTCCCCTCCGCACCCCGCGGAGAGCGGAGGAGCGTCGGCCGCACTCCTCCCCGGCGGGGCCGCTGATTTGAAAACTGATATTCAGGAGATTGGAACAATGAAGAGATACGCGACAAGGCTTCTTGCGATGCTGATGGCGGTCATGATGGTCCTCACCGCCTGCGGCAAGGACAGCGGCGATCCCGGGAAGGACGCCAGCGGCGGCACCACCCCTCCCCCCGCGACGGAACCCACTCCCCCCACCGAGCCCGCAGCGCCCGAGGAGGCCAAGGCCGAGCCCCTGACCGACTGGGTCACCTGGCAGCTGGCTACCAGCGAGCTGGAGACCTTCGTCATCTTCGGCACCGAGAGCTCCCCCAGCCTGGAGGTCCTGATGGCCTGCACCACGCCCCTGCTGGAGCGCAACGGCGCCGGACAGCTGGTGGCCGCCGGGGCCAAGGAGTGGGGCAGTGAGGACGGCGGTCTGACCTGGACCTTCAAGCTCCGCGACGACATCACATGGGTGGACGTGAGCGGCAACGAGAAGGCCAAGACTGTGGCTCACGACTGGCTGACCGGCCTGGAGTGGGTGCTCAACTTCCACAAGAACAGCGGCTACAACACCTCCATGCCCAACCAGCTGGTGGCCGGTGCGGAGGAGTACTACAACTACACCAAGGAGCTGGACGAGGCCGAGGCCCTGGCCCTCAGCGCCGACGAGGGCCCCTTCCTGGAGATGGTGGGCATCGAGGCCCCGGACGACTACACTGTGGTCTACCACTGCACCAAGAACGCCCCCTACTTTGAGTCCCTGTGCTCCGGCGCGGCCCTGCGGCCCCTCAGCCAGGCCCAGGTGGACGAGATGGGCGTCGACGGCATCAAGAACCAGGACAGCACGACCATGTGGTATAACGGCGCTTACACCATCACCGAGTATATCATGAGCAACACCAAGACCCTCACCAAGAACCCCGCCTACTGGGACAAGGATGCCAAGCTCTTTGACACCGTCACCTACCTTATGGTGGAGGACAATCTCGCCGCCCAGAACCTCTTCATGAACGGCGAGGTGGACTACTGCACCCTGAGCGAATCCAACCTGCGCACCATCTATGAGAACCCCAACGGCGAGTGGTACCCCTACCTGGTGGAGGCCCGGCCCCAGAGCTTCTCCTACCAGCTCCACTTCAACTACAACAAGCTCAAGGAGGACGGCACCCCCGACGAGAACTGGAACAGCGCCGTGGCCAACGAGGCCTTCCGCAAGAGCCTCATGTACGGCATGGACCTCCAGAACTACTGGGCCCGCTACAACTTCATCAACCCCCAGAACTGCGAGAACGTGGCCTACACCATGACCGAGATGATGTACTACCCCGACGGGCGCGACTATGTCCAGAAGGTCTGGGAGAACCTGGGCTACAGCTCCGGCCGCTATGACGCCGAAAAGGGGAAGAGCTTCAAGGAGCAGGCCATGGAGGAGCTCTCCGGCAAGGTCAGCTTCCCCGTGCAGATGGACTACTACATCGCCGCCGGGAACCAGGATTCCCTGGACACCGCCACCGTCATCAAGGAGATCATCGAGGCCTTGGGGAGCGACTATATCACCGTGAACATCAAGACCTTCGTCTCCAACGGCACCCAGGAGGTCTATAACCCCAAGCTCCACTCCGTGGTCATCAGCGGCTGGGGCGCGGACTACCGGGATCCTGAGAACTTCATCGGCCAGGAGCTCTACGGCGACGACGGCGCTTTCTACGCCATGCGCTACTCCAATGTCAACGACATCACCGACGAGGCCCTCATCGCCACTTACCAGGAGTTCACCGAGCTGGGCAGGACCGCCAGCGGCATCTTCGACGACATCACCAAGCGCTACGACGCCTACGCCGAGGCCGAGGCCTACATGATCGAGCACGCCCTGGTCATCCCCCTCAACTACCGGGTCAACTGGGAGCTGACCAAGCGCAACGACTACAACTACATGGGCGGCTTCAAGAACTGGGAGACCTCCTCCGAGCCCTACAAGACCGGGCAGTACGAGCAGTTCAAGGCTGACTTCTACGCCAAGTAACTCCGATATCCCCCTATCATCCTCTTCTCCATAGATCAGTCCACAGCGCAAGCCCGCCGGGATTCGCCCCCGGCGGGCTCTGCGCGTTCCTCACGGACATTTTTCAAAAAAATAGTGCACAAAAAACGGATTGGTTTTTCGTCAGAACGGCGATTGACACCGGGGCGGCAAAATGGTAGAGTACTCACGCGAATCGAGGAGAAGTTATTGGAAATTTTACTCAACCAGTCCCGCCAGCGGGACTTTTTTCCTGCACGCAGGAAAAAAAGACTTCTGCCCGGTTTGAGAATTCTGTTTGGAGGTAAAGACATGAAAAAAGCGACACGACTCCTGGCACTGCTCCTGGCTGCGCTGATGGTCCTGACCGCCTGCGGAGGCGGCGGCGAGACCACGCCCCCCGCCGCAAATGACGGCGGTCAGAGCGGCGAGACCACCCCCGCCACGACCCCCGAGGACGTCATCGGCGAGACCACCCCCGCCGATGACGGCATCACCCCCGTCACCGACTGGTACACCTGGCAGGTCCAGGGCACCGAGATCGAGACCTTCCTGATCTTCAACAGCGAGGTGTCCTCCACCCTGGAGGTCCTCACCGCCTGCAACTCCCCTCTGCTGGAGCGCAACGGCGCCGGACAGCTGGTCCCCGCCGCCGCCAAGGAGTGGGGCAGCGAGGACGGCGGCATCACCTGGACCTTCAAGCTCCGCGACGACATCACCTGGGTGGACGTCGACGGCAACGAGAAGGCCAAGACCGTGGCCCACGACTGGCTGACCGGCCTGGAGTGGGTGCTCAACTTCCACAAGAACGGCGGCGCCAATACCTCCATGCCCAACCTGCTGGTCAAGGGCGCGCAGGAATACTATGACTACACCCATGATCTGGATGAGGCCGAGGCCCTGGCCCTCAGCGCCGACAACGGCCCCTTCCTGGAGATGGTGGGCATCGAGGCCCCCGACGACTACACCCTCGTCTATACCTGCCCCAACAACGCCCCCTACTTTGAGACGCTGTGCTTCGGCGCGGCCCTGCGGCCCCTCAGCCAGGCCCAGGTGGACGAGATGGGCGTCAGCGGCATCCGGAGCATGGACAACACCGACATGTGGTACAACGGCGCTTATGTCATCACCGAGTACATCCAGGGCAACACCACCGTCCTGGAGCGCAACCCCTCCTACTGGGACAAGGACTGCACCCTCTTCGACAGCGTTACCTACGTCACCGTGGAGGACAACGTGCGCGCCCAGGACCTCTTCATGAACGGCGAGGTGGACTGGTGCAACGTCACCGAGGCCACCCTCCAGACCATCTATGAGGACCCCTCCGACGAGTGGTACCCCTACCTGGTGGAGGCCCGCCCCACCCCCTACTCCTATCAGGCCCACCTCAACTACGCCAAGAACAAGGAGGACGGCACGCCTGACGACAACTGGAACAACGCCGTGGCCAACGAGGCCTTCCGTCTGAGCCTCCTCTACGGCCTGGACCTGACCAAGTTCTGGGCCCGGACCAACTTCATCAACCCCGCCAGCTGTGAGAACGTGGCCTACACCATGACCGAGATGATGTACTACCCCGACGGGCGCGACTACGTCCAGGCCGTCTGGGACCGCCTGGGCTACAAGTCCGGCCGCTATGACGCCGAAAAGGGCAAGCAGTACAAGGAGCAGGCCATGCAGGAGCTTGCCGGCAAGGTCACCTTCCCCGTGGAGGTGGACTACTACATCGCCGGCGGCAACCAGTCCTCCCTGGACAGCGCCACCGTCCTCAAGGAGGTCTTTGAGTCCCTGGGCACCGACTACATCACCATGAACATCAAGACCTACGTCTCCAGCTTCACCAAGGAGGTCACCATCCCCCGGCTCCAGTCCTTCGCCATCAGCGGCTGGGGCGCGGACTACCGCGACCCCGACAACTTCCTGGGCCAGGAGATCATGGGCGCGGATTCCGCCTACTACGCCTGCAACTACGCCAACATCAACGACGCCACGGACCCCGAGCTCCTGTCCACCTGGCAGACCTTCACGGACATGACCGTGGCGGCAAGCCAGATTTATGACGACATCACCAAGCGCTACGACGCCTACGCCGACGCCGAGGCCTTCATGATCGAGCACGCCCTGGTCATCCCCGTCCGCTACCAGATCACCTGGAAGCTGACCAAGAGCAACGACTACGACGCCATGGAGACCTTCAAGAACTGGCACACCTCCACCACCCCCTATACCACCGAGCAGTACGAGCAGTTCAAGGCCGATTTCTACGCCAAGTAAAAAACGTCTCTATGGGCCGCCGGGTACGATCCCGGCGGCCCGTTCTTTCGTGTTGATGGCTTTTACAAATTTCAGTCGGGAACAGGAGAAATTTGATGTAAGACTTGACAATTGATAGAGTGTATGCTATAGTTAAGTACATCAAGCGAAGTGTTCCCTGTATTTGCACAAACGGCGCCGTTTGTGTCTCTGTGCGGTGTACAGAGACAGGGCGTCCTGCCGGCGGGACGGGGGAAGGCGCTTTGCGAATTTTTGGAATCAGGAGGCACGAGATGAAACAGAAGACCGCGAGACTGATGGCCCTGCTCCTGGCCGCGCTGATGGTCCTTACCGCCTGCGGAGGCGGCGGCAAGGACACCGGCAACGGCGGCGAGAGTACTCCGTCCGTCGGGGACGGCGGCGGTGAGACCACCCCCGGCCAGCCCGAGGGCTCCAAGAGCGAGCCCATCAAGGACCTGGTGACCTACCAGACCCAGGCCAATGAGATGGAGACCTTCCTCATCTTCTACAACGACACCACCTCTACCCTGGACGTGCTGAGCAACTGCCTGTCCTTCCTCGTGGAGGTGGACACCCAGGGCAAGCTGGTCCCCGGCATCGCTAAGGAGTGGGGCACCGACGACAACGGCCTGACCTGGACCTTCCGCCTCCGGGACGACGTGACCTGGGTGGACGTGGACGGCAACGAGAAGGCCAAGTGCGTCTCCCAGGACTGGTGCACGGCCATGGAGTGGATGCTCAACTTCCACAAGAACGACGCCGTCAACAGCACCCTCCTGCGGCAGATGGTCAAGGGCGCGGAGGAGTACTTCCAGACCGTCAAGGACATGGATAAGGACGCCGCCCTGGCCCTGAAGGCCACCGACGACCTCTTCAAGAACACCGTGGGCATCGAGACCCCAGACGACTATACCATCGTCTACCACTGCTCCAAGAACGTCCCCTACTTTGACTCCATGGGCGCTTCCACCGCCATGCTGCCCCTCAGTCAGGCCCAGGTGGACGAGCTGGGCGTGGAGGGCCTGCGGGCCCAGGACAACACCACCATGTGGTACAACGGCCCCTACCGCATCACCGAGTTCGTCCAGAACAACTCCAAGGTCCTCACCAAGAACGACGCCTACTGGGACAAGGACTGCACCCTTTTTGACACCGTCACCGTCCTCATGGTGGACGACCCCCTCAACGCCCAGACCATGTTCATGAACGGGGAGCTGGATACCTGCACCCTCAGCGAATCCAACCTGCGCACCATCTACGACAACCCCGACCACGAGTGGCACGACTATCTGGTGGAGAACCGCACCCCCAAGCACTCCTACCAGATCCACTTCAACTTCGTCAAGAACAACCCCGACGGTACCCCCGACACCAATTGGAACAACGCCGTGGCCAACGAGGCCTTCCGCAAGAGCCTCTACTACGGCCTGGACCTGACCAACTACTGGAAGCGGACCAACTTCATCAACCCCACCGGCTGTGAGAACCTGACCTTCACCAAGCGGGGCCTCTGCTACTTCTCCGACGGCAGGGAGTACACCACCCGGGTCATGGAGCTGCTGGACCTGGACTACGGCGAGCGCTATAATGCGGAGCTTGCCCAGCAGTACAAGGAGCAGGCCATGCAGGAGCTGGCCGGGAAGGTGGAGTTCCCCATCCAGATCGACCACTACATCTCCGGCTCCAACCAGAGCGCCCTGGACGGCGCCACCGTCATCAAGGAGATCGTCGAGGCCCTGGGCACCGACTATGTCCAGCTCAACATCGAGACATACACCTCCAGCGCCCGGCAGGAGGTCTACGTGCCCCGGCTCCACTCCTGGAACTTCGGTAACGGCTGGGGCGGCGACTACGCCGATCCCGAGACCTTCATGCTCCAGATGCTCTACGGCGTGGAGGGTGCCTACTACGTGGAGAACTACAACAACGCCAACGACATCACGGACCCCGTGCTCCTGGAGCAGTATACCACCTTCACCAAGATGGCCCAGGACGCCTCCAATGTCTTCGACAGCCTGGACAACCGCTATGAGGCCTACGCCCAGGCCGAGGCGTACCTGCTGGACCACGCCCTGGTCATCCCCTGCCACCACAGCATCTCCTGGCAGCTGACCAAGGTCAACGACTACTCCAAGATGTACGCCATGTTCGGCCGCTTCAACGGCGTCTATAAGAACTGGGAGACCTCCACCGAGGGCTACACCACCGAGCAGTACGAGCAGTTCAAGAACGCCGCGCAGTAAGAGCAGAGACATCGTTCGATAGCGCGCCAGAAGCCCGCCGGGAGAGCCTCCCGGCGGGCTTTTTGGGCCGTCCTGCCGTCTCCCGCCGCGCTTTCGCCCAACCCAGGGCGCATATTGTGCGCCCCTGCGGGTGCGTTGGCCGGCAGCGGGCCGCGCCTCAGGGGATTTGATTGAACAGGCAGGAGACGTTTCAAATCAAGCACATGATTTCATTTACAGCCGCAAAGGCATGACGGCAAGTCAGGTCCTGGAGCCAAAGCGCAGCCGCTGGGGAATTGAAAACCAGCTGCACTGGGTGTTGGATATGCAGCTCCGGGAGGATGAAAGCAGGGCCGGAACCGGCAATTCCGCTGAAAATCTGAATGTAATCCGGCACGGGCCTATAACATTTGGAAAACGCATCTCCTGGGCGCCCCATGCCCATGGTGCGGGGAGAAGATCTCCCCAAAACGGTACGCTGTCCAACTTTTCCCCCAATGTCTCCTGTAGGTTAAAAGGTGTTCTCCCGGCGGGTGGAGGCGCAGCTTTCGGGGCATAATGAATCTTAAAAAAATCTTTAACGTTCTGCCTGTTGACGGTGTCCTGATGAACGTGGTAAAATGTTGAAAGCCCCAGCGCGGCGGGCTTTGCCGCGCAATTGGCCTGCCGCGGCCCTGATGCGGCGCTCCGTCCTGGCCACGCGCGCTCTGTGCGCCTCAGGACCTCGGGCGGGGAGGAAAGGAGAAGCTTATGAGACGAACCATCTGGAGGCGCCTGGGGGCTGTGGTCCTCGCCCTGGCCCTGGTGCTGGGCGCGGTCCCTTCCGCCCTGGCGGCGGACGAGGCCCTGACGCGGGGCGAGGCCCTGGAAACGCTCCTCGCCGCCGCTGAAGGCTACCGGGAGGACCTGGACGCCAGCACCGTGCTCCTGGGCGACGAGGGCGGCCCGCGGGAGTCCGACGCCCTCACCCGCGTGGAGGCCCTGCTGATGCTGAATCGCGCCTTCGGCGAGCTGCGGACCCCCGAGGGGGACAGCGCACGCTGGAGCTCCGGCGCGGCGTTTGACGACGTGCCCGCTTGGGCCGCCGGGGAGCTGGAGGCGCTTTTGGCCTCCGGCGTGGTGGTGGGGGAGGCCGACGGCACCCTCGCCCCCGGCAAGACCGTCTCCGCCGGGGAGCTGGACACCCTCATCCGCCGCATCTACGCCCTCCAGGGCAGTGACCTGAAGGACGACTTCTACGCCAATGTGAACCGGGAGTGGCTTGCCACGGCCTCCATCCCCGCCGGGAGCTCTGTCACCGGCACCCTCTACGAGGTCATGAACTCCACCGACCGGCAGGTGGCCGCCCTCATCAAAGAGATCGCCGCAAGCGACCCCGAGAAGGGCTCCCATGAGGAGAAGATCAAGAACCTCTACGAGAACATCCTGGACTGGGACGCCCGCAACGAGGCGGGCATCGCGCCCATCCAGCCCTGGCTGGACGCTATCGACGCCGCGGAGGACCTGGACGCCCTCATGGCTGTCAGCAACGACCTGCTCTCCCAGGCGGGCGTGGGCCTTGTCTACTTCAATACTACCCAGAGCGTGGAGGACAGCAGCGCAAAGGTACTGGGCATGGGAGCCCTCGCCTCCAGCCTTACCAGGGACTTCTACGCCATGCCCGGTGTGGAGCAGGTCTTCGCCGCCTATGTGTCCACCCTTTTCCAGCTGGGCGGGGCCTCTGAGGAGGAGGCCGCGGCCATGACCGAGACGTACGTGGCCATGGACAAGGCCCTTGCGGAGGCCCGTATGTCCCAGGAGGATATGGCGGACTTCACCAAGATCTTCAACTTCCAGGATGCCCAGGAGGTCAAGGACCTCTTCCCCGGCGTGGACCTGGAGGCGGTCCTCTCCGCCCAGGGCCTCCACGGCGAGGACCGCTATGTGGTCAGCGACGTGGGGCTCATGAAGAAGAGCGCGGAGTACTTCACCGACGAGCACCTGGAGGAGATGAAGCTCTACCTGCGCCTGAGTGTACTCTCCAACTTTGGCGGCCTCCTCAACCGGGAGTTCACCGACGCCGCTGAGGCATACAACGCCGCTCTCATGGGCGTGGAGGGTTCCCTCACCGACGAGGAGAACGCCGCCCAGGAGGTCCAGCAGTACCTGGCCGATTACCTGGGGCAGGCCTACGTGGAGAAGTACTTCTCCGCTGAGGCCAAGGCCGACGTGGAGGCCATGATCGACGAGATGCTGGACGTCTACGCCCAGCGCATCCAGGCCCTGGATTGGATGAGCGAGACCACCAAGGCCAAGGCCGTGGAGAAGCTGGAGGCCATCACCGTCAACGTGGGCTACCCCGACGAGTGGGACGACCTCTTCGACGATGTGGACATCCTCTCCGCTGAGGAAGGCGGCAGTTACTTCGACAACATCCTCGCCATGAGCAAGGCCACCCTGGCGGAGATGGCCGCAGAGCAGGACGAGCCGGTGGACCGGGATGAGTGGCTCATGAGCGCCTACACCGTCAACGCCTACTACTCCCCCCAGAACAACTCCATCAACTTCCCCGCGGGCATCCTCCAGGCCCCCCTCTACGACGTGGATGCCGACCGCACGGAGAACCTGGGCGGCATCGGCTACGTCATCGCCCACGAGATTACCCACGCCTTTGACAACAACGGCGCCACCTTCGACGCCCAGGGCAACCAGAGCGACTGGTGGACCGAGGAGGACTACGCCGCCTTCCAGGCCCTCTGCGAGAAGGTCGTGGCCTTCTACGACGGCGTGGAGGCCGCCCCCGGCATCGCCTGCAACGGTGCGCTGACCATCAGCGAGAACGTGGCGGACCTGGGGGCCCTGGCCTGCATCACCCAGATCGAGAGCGAGGAGGAGGAGCCGGACTACGCCACCCTCTACCGTACCGCCGCCCGCACCTGGCGGGGCACCGCCAGCCGGGAGACCCGGGCGTACCTGGCCCTCGCCGACGTCCACGCCCCCGACAAGCTCCGCGGCTGCCGGGCACTCCAGAGCCTGGACGAGTTCTATGACGCCTTCGGCATCCAGCCCGGAGACGGCATGTACCTGCCTGAGGAGGCCCGGGTGCAGATCTGGTAAAACCTTTCCATAGAGCAAAAAGAGGCCGGGAGCACGCGCTCCCGGTCCTCTTTTTTTATAGATAGAAGAGATGGCACCCGATCTGGGAGAACCAGGTCCGGTTCTCCCGGATCCAGGTCCCCCTGGAGAACTCCGGGTTGAAGAAATACAGACAGTCCCCGGCCACGCTGGTGCCGCCCAGGACCAGCTGGGCGGCGAGGACGCTCTGGGCGGTGGGCTCGTCGTAGATGGTGCCGTTGGAGACGGGCTCGAACTGGACGGCGTCCTTCCGGTCAAAGATCACCTCTTTGATGGTGTCCGGAAAGATGTCGGAGGCGGTGCGGTTGAGGATGACGTTGCCCACGGCGATCTGTCCGGCCAGGGGCTCCCCCCGGCTCTCGGCGCTGATGATGCGGCTGAGCCAATAGAGGTCCTCCTGGGTGTAGTCCTGCGCGGGGGCGGTGCGCACCTCCACGGGGCTGTCCCATCCGGCGAAGTCCACCTGGGCTCCCAGCAGGTTGGCCACGCTCCGCAGGGGCACGTATGTACGCCCTCCCCACACCAGCGTACCGGCGCTGAGGCTGAAGGGGAAGCCGTCCGCCAGGACGTGGGACCGGCCCACGGGCACGTCCAGGTCGAAGAGCGCGGTCTCAGCGGAGGCAGTGCGGCTGGAGGGGTCCCAGGTGGTCTCCCAGCCTCCCAGGGCGTCCAGCAGGGGGACCAGGGGGGCGTAGGTGACGCCCTCCCGGGCAAAGGCCGCGCCGGAGAGGGTCTCCCCGTCTACAGTCACCGCCAGGTCCTCCGCCCGGGCGCAGGGGGCGGAGAGCGCCGCTCCCGCAAGCAGGCTGAAGAGGAATATCCTTCATTTCATACTAAATCCACTCCTTTTCGGTCTGTTTTCGGGGCATTCGCCCCGTCCCGATACAGTATACAGGAGGGAGGGCCCGGGGGCAAGCTGTAAATATTGGAAAAAGCGCGGACCGGAGAGGGGGGGAGTCCCTCCTCTCCGGTCCGCTCTGCGTCCGGGTATGTACTTACTTCTCCTCCACGGCGAGGATGCCCATGGGGCAGGCCTTGGCGCAGATGCCGCAGGCGATGCACTTGCTGGGCGCCGCCGCGCCGGGGGCCATGACCATCACATGCATGGGGCAGGCCTCTACGCACTTGCCGCAGCCGACGCACTTCTTCTTGTCGATCATGTACACGCCCTTGGCGTTCTGGGTGATGGCCCCCTCGGGGCAGGTCCGGGCGCACTTGCCGCACATGATGCAGGAGTTGACCTTGGGCTCACCGTCGGGTTTGGCGGTGATGCGGATACAGCTGAGGTCCGGGTCAAAGGTCTTGTAGAAGGCCTCGGAGCAGGCCCGCACACAGGACAGGCACGCCTTGCAGGGGTTCTCTTTGCTGACTGCTAATTTTTTCATGTTTGGAAAGCCTCCAGTTTTGAAATGATTCCGCCCTCTATCCTACCAGATTGATTGTTAAAATGCAAACGATATTTTCACCAAATCCGAAGTTTTTTCTTCCTGCCTCCGGGGACGGAGGGGTTCAAGGAGAGGTGTCCGCCCAAAGAAGAACGATCAAAGCTTGCGCAGGGCCGACTCCAGAGCGGTCTTCTGATTGGTGCCCGCGTCGCGCTGTTTGATGACCCGGGCGGGACAGCCCGCCACAACGGCGTTTTCCGGCACGTCCTCAATGACCACCGCCCCGGCGGCAACGACGGCGTTTTTGCCCACATGGACGCCCTCAATGACCACCGCGTTGGCACCCACCAGGACGCCGTCCTCCACAATGACGGGGGTGGCGCTTGCGGGCTCGATGACCCCGGCGAGGACCGCGCCCGCGCCGATGTGGCAGTTCTTACCCACTGTGGCCCGTCCGCCGAGAATGGCGCCCATGTCAATCATGGTCCCCGGACCGATGACAGCGCCGATGTTGATGACCGCGCCCATCATAATCACCGCGCTGTCGCCGATGGTGACCTGCTCGCGGATGATCGCGCCGGGCTCGATGCGGGCATTGATGTTTTTCATGTCCAGGAGGGGGATGGCGCTGTTGCGGCGGTCGTTCTCCACGACAAGGTCCGCGATTTTGTCCGCGTTTGCCTCCAGAATGGGCCCCAGGTCCCGCCAATCGCCGAAGACCGTCTTACTGCGGCCCTCGCCAAAGACCTGGGCCGAACCGTAATCAATGGGTTCCCGCTCGTTGACATAGACCTTTACCGGCGTCTTCTTCTCCGCCGCGCCGATGTAGGCGATGATCTCCTGTGCCGTCATCATTTGTCTGTACCTCCGAATAAGATATCTCTCAGCTCATAGCGGCCCTTGGGCAGAGTGACCAGCTCCCGGGCGGCGTGGAGGGCCCCGTTGACGAAGATCTGCCGGGAGGAGGCCCGGTGGGTGATCTCAAAGACCTCGTCAGGCCCGAAGAAGCTGACGGTGTGGGTCCCGGCCTCGGTGCCGCCCCGGAGGGCGTGGACGCCGATCTCCCGCTTGTCCCGGGGGCCGGTGATGCCCTGACGGCCATAGACCGGGGTGCGCTCGCGGCGGGGGTCCACGGCCTCCAGAAGGAGCTTCGCGGTGCCGCTGGGAGCGTCGGCCTTCTGGTTGTGGTGGGTCTCCACGATCTCGATGTCAAAGTCTCCCAGCACGCCGGAGACCTCCTCCAGCGCCCGGCGGAACACGGCGATGCCCAGGGAGTAGTTGGCGGAGTGGACCACCGGGGCGTAGCGCCCCAGCTCGCCGAAGACCGCAAGCTGTTCCGGGCTGAGTCCCGTGACGCCGGAGAGGAGGGGGGTGCCGCTGGCCCGGACGAACTCCGCCACAGCGGGCAGGGCGGCGGGGGCGGAGAAGTCGATGGCCACATCCGCCGTGCGGCCCAGGGCCGCGAGGTCCCCCAGGTTGCCGATATCCACCGTCCCGGAGATGGCGTCGCCCTGGTCCAGGGCGGTGCGCTCGATGAGACGGCCCATGCGGCCGTAGCCAATTATGAGAATGTTCATCCCAACAGCCCCGCTTCCTCCAGGAGGGCCCGGAGCCTCGCCTCATTGGCCGGGGCCATCTCGCACAGGGGCAGGCGGAAGGGCCCAACATCCCGGCCCATCAGATTCAGGGCGGTCTTGACGGGGATGGGGTTGACCTCCATGAAGAGGCCGTTCATGAGGGGCAGGTACTTCACCGCCGCAGCGGCGGCCTGCTCCCGGCGGCCCTCCAGGTAGTCCATTACCAGATCGTGGCACTCCCTGGGCATGACATTGGCCCAGACGGAGATGACGCCGCTCCCGCCGATGGAGAGCAGGGGGAGGGTGATGTCGTCGTTCCCGGACCAGAGGGCGAAATCGGGCCCCACGCAGTGGGCGATCTCCATGGCGTAGGACATGCTGCCGCTGGCCTCCTTGATGCCGCAGATGTTGGGGTGCTTCGCAAGGCGCTCCACGTTCTCCACGGAGATGGCGCACCCTGTGCGGCCCGGCACGTTGTAGAGGATGCAGGGCAGGTCCACCGCGTCGGCCACGGCGGCGAAGTGGCGGTAGATGCCCTCGGCATTGCCCTTGTTGTAGTAGGGCGTGATGAGCAGGAGCCCGCCGGCCCCCAGATCCTGAGCCTTGCGGCTCTTCTCCAGCATGGTGGCCGTGGAGTTGGAGCCGGTGCCCGCGATGACCGGGACCCGGCCCGCCGCCGCCTCGATGACCGCCCGGAGGACCGCGTCATCCTCCTCGTGGGTCATGGTGGAGCTCTCGCCGGTGGTGCCCAGGGTCAGGATGGCGTCCGTGCCGCTGGCCACATGCCACTCCACCAGCTCCCGCAGCTTCTCAAAGTTCACCGAGCCGTCGGCGTGGAAGGGGGTGATGAGGGCCACGATGGAGCCCTTCAGATTGCGGATGTCCATTGTCAGTTCCTCCTGTGTTTTTTGGAAGCGCCGGCAGAGAAAGAGGCGAAAAAAAGCCGGCAGGCGCTCCTACCGGCTTTGCAACAAGCATCTCTTGTTCCACGCGAGCAGATAGCGCAACCATGGGGACCATCCCCCACAGACAGTGGCGGAGATGTTCTCCCCGTCCCCATCCCGCACCCGCGCCCGGGGTCGGGATTCGGCGGACTTGCCCCCGCTGCGGTCATGGCCTGCCGGCTCACGCAGCTTCATCGCGTCCGCGACCTCTATCAGTACTGGGTCTATATATACCATAGAACGCTGGGGATTGCAAGGGGAAATTTTGATTTTTCTCAATTTTTCCCCAAAAGAGCGGCAAAAGAGGGGGACAGGTCCCCCTCTTTAGAAGCTTACGCTCAGTCCAGGATCTCCATCAGCCTGCCGCAGCAGACGGGGATGGGCTGACCGGCCTTGATGTGCTCGGTGCGGTTGCAGATATAGCAGTAGACATCGGTGTCATAGGGCGCGAGGACGGTGGGCTGGGCCTTGACCTCCTCGGCGGTAAGGCCCTCGATGTGGAACTTAGCCGACTTGTCCTCCGCCTTCATATAGGTCCCCATGGGCTCCAGCCGCTTGGTGCCGCCGGTGCAGTTGCCCATCTTGATCCAGAGGGCTTCCAGCTCCGCGGCCTCGGCGGCGTGCTCGGGGATGATCTCCACGATGTCCTTGTCGATCCGGATCTTCATAGCGCGGTCCTCCGTTCGCTCTTACTTGAAATAGCGCTCCAGCAGGCCCTTAAACGCCTTGCCGTGGCGGGCCTCGTCGCGGGCCATCTCATGGACGGTGTCGTGGATGGCGTCCAGGCCCAGCTCCTTGGCCTTCTTGGCGATGGCCATCTTGCCGGCGGTGGCACCGTTCTCGGCCTCGACCCGCATCTCCAGGTTTTTCTTGGTGGAGTCGGTCACCACCTCGCCCAGCAGCTCGGCAAACTTGGCGGCGTGCTCGGCCTCCTCATAGGCGGCCTTCTCCCAG
>CAJUOA010000024.1 GCA_910587785.1 uncultured Oscillospiraceae bacterium
ATCTCTTGTTCAGCGGGAGCCGAGACCGCAGGCTTCAAAGTAGCGATGAAGTTGATGCTTTCATCCCAGCGGAGAGAGGTTGCCGCAAGACAAACATGCTGCCAGTCCTCCGAACCAAAGTCGTTGTATCTGGCAGATATGACCTGGACTTCACGAACGCCGTTCCCAGGGCCGGGCATCCTCCAACCCGCTTCCCGATATTGAGCAATCGCATCCTGTCCCGCGGGTACTCGTTGGGTGTAATCGGCCTCATCGTCATCCCGGAAGAGACACACCGCACTGCGTATGGTATAGCTGCCTACGGTGAACACATACCCAGCCAACTCACCATCCAGCAGTTCCGAATCCTCCAGCTCCCGTTCATCACTGGCATCAGCCCACACGCCTGTGAAAACAATATCCTCGCCAAGATGTGTGCGGAGGGTCTTCATGCCTGCGCTCTCATTCGCTTTGTAGGTGTTCCGAAGCAGCTCATCCAAGGTATAGACCTGATCCTTATCTGCGTTCACCTTCTGAAGCAAATCGTTTGCTGCCTGTTGAGCCAGATCATGGTCATCTCCCTTACCAAGCTCCCCTGTTTTTCCAAGGAATCCATACAGCCAGTGGGTGGCGAACACAAGCCATATCAAATCATATTGGGATTTGCGGGTTTCATCACGGGAGCCGAACTGCATAGGCACATTGTAACTAGCCGCCAGCTCTTTGTAGCTGAGAATCCTGGTATTATAATACTCCTCGAACTTCTTACGCCCCTTCTTGCCCTTTCCTAGAGAAGATCGACTTACCCGCAGCACGCATTTGTCCTGGGTATAGCCAAGCATCAGACCATAGCTGTTATAGAGAACGCCTACCTCCGCAAGCTGTTTCTTCGTCAAATCATGATGGCCGATGATGATGACCTTGCCGGGACAACCCTCATCGTAGTCACTCGCATCCTTGAGCTTTGCTTCAATCCCCATCGACTGGATGTGTCTGCAAAGGTTGAAGGCCGCTGCATAAGGAGCCTTGCCATCGTAGAAGATGGTCACAACAGGTTTGTCCGCTGGCGGGGTCTGTCTCCGATACTCCGGTTCCTCTCCTAACTGATAATACTGGTCTCCCGGACGATACACATGATGCTTGCGCCACATGCTGCGTTCCAGCAGCCGTTCCCGGATTAGATGTCCCTTGGTCGGCACTCCCAATGTTTTTGAGACGAACTTAACGATCTTCATGGAAGTACCCGCCCGACGAACCAAGCAGGTAGTGACCCCATACTTGTTGCCGCCCGCTATGTCAGCACGCATACTGTTGCCGACATGGGCCATCTGAGATTTATCCACACCATATCTGGAGGCGATCATCTCAAAGCCGCTGATCTCCGGTTTCCTTGCCCTGGCGATACAATAATCCGCTCCCAGGTCTTTACAGGCTCCCTCTGCCAGCTCCTGTTGGGCGTTGGTCAGCAGTACGACAGTAAAGCCCATCGCTTTCAGACCTTGTACCAGTTCTCTGGCCTTATCCGGCATGGTGACGGTCAGCCCCGGAGCGTTGGCCTGTAGTTTGTTGATGAAGCTATCATCGATGGTATCATCAATGTCAAAGGAGATCAGCTTGATCCCGTTCTCCTTCAGCCGTGCATAGTCGATTCGATAGATGTCCTCCTGGTAAACGTCTGGAACATAGATCATCAGTTCATCATCGGTGTAATGCTCCAGCGCGTCTTGAAAGGATTCTCTATCCGACCTTTCATCCAACAGAATTACGTTTGCCTTGTCAAATATATACTTTATCGCCTTCTCCGGCAATCCTGTCTTCCACAGGGCCATTGCCGCAGTTATCGCCAGCTTTAATGTCATATAAATCACCATGCAGGCCGCTACACGGCTGCCCTTCTCATTGAATAGAATAGGTGGGTCAATCCGACGAGGGTAGAATATTGCCAAGTACAGCCCTCATGCGCTCCATATCCAGTTCCTCCCGGATACTCTGGGCGCATTTCAGCCACAGCAAATCATATTGAGATTCACGGGTCTCACTGCGATAGCCAAAGGTCATTGGCACACCGTACTTCTCTGCCAGTTCTCTGTAATTGAGCATCTCCTGGTTGTAGTAGGCAGCAAACTCCTTGCGGCCCTTCTTCCCAGGACTCAGATCTGACCGGCAGGCTCTTAGCACATACCGCCGATTCTTCACTCCCATTTTCAACCCGTACTCGTTGGAGCACAGGGGAACACGCGCCATCTGCTCCTTGGTGAAATCGTGATGCCCTATGATGATCCACTGGCAATACTCCTCTGCCGAAGTGCCCTCCAGACGGCTGTGGTACATCTCCGGGTCGATAGCGGCGGCCTGATACCCCAGGTCTCCCAGGTACTTAGCGAGGTTTTGGGCAGCAGTATAGGGAGCCTTGCCGTCATATATGACAAAAGCGAACTTCTTTAACTCCTGTATGGCTTCGTCTCGTTCCTTTTGCCTTTCATCCATTCGTTTCTCTACTGCTTTACCAACCTTTGATCCAACGTATCCATAGGCCAGTACCTTTGCAAGATCTTCAATCATTTGTCAGGACCTCCCTTCTATCACTTGTGAGTATGTAGACATATAGATTACAACAATCTTTCAGCTTCCAGGCTGGAAGCATAGTTGGGGAAGGAATAACACGCCAATGTAAAGTAAGTATATCACGAATACCCCTAATAGTCAATATAAATACCTCTATCAGATGTTTCTTCGTATCGCTTCATCTGGTTACAATAATCAGGGGGTGATTGCATGGACTATAAGGGGTTGGGAGAGCGCATCCGTGAAGAACGCCTCCGACTACACCTTACCCAAGCTCAGCTTGCAGAGGCCGTAGACATCTCAGATACCTACATGGGTGCCATTGAGCGAGGAGAACGGAGCCTTACGCTGGACACGCTGGTGCGGCTCGTCAACCGTCTTGGTGTGACGGTGGACTACCTGCTGGCTGATTCCGTATCCGACAGTGACACCAACATCATGGAGCAGTTCAAGCAGATCATAGATCAGCAGCCATTGGACCGGAAGCAAATGGCGATCAACGTACTGCGGACGATCTTCTCATACTTTGATGACGAGAGAGGGGCGTAGTGGGCTACGCTCCTTCAATCTGTCCGATGCGTAGACCTCTTACAAAGTCAACATCATTCACTAGCCGCTTGACAGCCACGTTGACCAGCAGTTCCACCGGCAGGGAATACTCGACCGAGAGCGTGTGCAGCCTGTCATAGAGCATGGGATCGGTGATCTGGATTCTAAAGTCCTCCAATGAGGGTTTACCTCCGCTGATGGTACAGTTCTTATCAATGTTCATGTCCGCAACCTCCATATGAACCCGTATTGTAGTCTATGGAACATGGATTGTAAAGCCTTGAAAAGCAAGTTTGTGTGAAACATGCACAAAAATTGGTTCAATTATATATTATGGATTTCATTGTCTATATTGCACAAACTGTTGAGAGGTACAGGGTACTCATGCACTGAGAGAATATATACTTTCGGATACAACTCATCCGCCCTCTTCAGCAGCTTCGAGCGTAGTCGGGTTGAGAATGATAATCCTTCTGTCGAGCTTCCGAGCGTATCGGACGGTTGCCGCAGTACCACCGCGCCACTCTCCATTATAGACCGCCAGCAGTACCCCAGTGGCTTCTATCAGCCGATGGTTCCTGTCGAGCATACAGCCATCGTAATACTCACGGCTTACATACTCTACGGAGTCAGCTTTCTCCAAGATTGAATGATACCTGTCCTGTGCTGAATCATTCCACCTGTCAGCCTGTCCCTCATGAGGCAGGATAAGGTGGAGCTTCAGTACAGGATTCTTTTTCTTCAGCTCCAGGACGATCAACGAGGCCCAGCAGTCTACCCCATCAGCTCCGCCACTGTAGAAGTCTGTCACCCCAGCATCGACCAATCGTGTGATCTGCTCCGACAATGCAGCTTTCAGAGCCAAGCAACGGCTATCAGCTTCGTTGTACCGCCACGGCAGCTTGTGTGGCCGATGACCTGTGAAGGCACAGCAGCTATCCAGCATAGGGGAACACCTCCGCAAAGAGTTACACCAAATTATACTCTATGCGTCGAGTTTTGTCCATAGCGTTCTGGAATTAACACGTCTAGTTCGCTCATAATATGGATGAAACATCGACGTAGGAGGGATAGCGGTGGACTTCAAGCAGGGTGGACAGGCTATACAGCGCATACGCAAGGAGAGAGGCATGACCCAGGAGCAGCTTGCGGAGATAACGGATGTGGCCTCCAACTCGGTCTCACGGATTGAACGTGGGCTACTGATGCCTGCTCTGCCTACCTTGATTGACATATGCAATGCCCTTGGAACCGGAGCTGATTCTATCCTGGCTGCTTACATTGCGGCGGACACTCCGATTCGATGGACACCTCTGGCGGAGAAGTTGGGAGGACTGGACTTGGAGAAGCAACATAAGATTGAAGCTATCCTTGACTGCCTTGTTGAGACAATTTAGCTTGAGATATAACATTGTATAAATCCATAAATCATTGCGTTTCTCCCCTCTTTTATCCACACTTCCTGATATCCTGTATTGGCACAAGAGATTCTCAAGGAGAGTGCTACAAAACGCAGAAAAAACACAATATTTCCTCTTTTCCTGTTTTTAAATTGTCTGCCAGTCATAAGGCAAGAAAGCTGAATGCGGATAATTTTTCCACAGAATATTTCAGATGTCCCGCAGTATTTAAGCTTGGTATACTTACATTAAATTGGAGATTTTGGGGTGTTGTGGCACAGATAGCCTATGAGGTGTTGGAATGAAAATTTTGGGAAAAAAGGTTTGACACCACTATGCAGATGTGGTATAAAAAGGGTGACAAGTAAAGACCATCTATTTTTTAAGTATGCGGCTGACCGTCGCAGAACTATTCCAACTGATGGACTTTGGAGCAGGCGTTTTATACACGGACTGTAATGTTTTCCACGTCTATTCTTTGGGATAGGCGTGGTTTTTCTTGATCTATTTATCAGGAGGTCTTTGAATGTTAACACTGCCTAAACACTTAGCCCCTCACGTCCGGGAACTGAAGCTGATTGCAGGAACAGGCTGCGGTAAGACAAAGTTTGCCGCAAATCTCGCCGCCCCTACTGCCAGGGATATCTTGGAACGATGCGTGGGTGAAACGAACTCCACTATCGTAGATCATCTGCTCGTCTATACTACCGACAAGAACCAGTGCAGCAAGATGACAGTCGCCGTCAAGCACAACAGCAACGCCATCCCATATAGTGCCTTTCAGGAGATTCTTACCTCTGCAACAGCAGCTGTAATCCAGAAGGGTAGGAGTACCGATCCCGATGAGAAGAAGGCCATTGTGGCAATGCGGGAAGCCTTGGAAAAGGAATTGGGAAAGAAGAATAACCTCAAAGCGGTTTTCTCCCTTTTGTTGGATGAAGGCCACGAGGAGTTCATCCGTAACGTGACGGGATGGTATCGAAGTTCTCACCTGTGGGATGAAAATGCCAAACTCTATAACACCGCAAAAAATCTGTCCCAGGAACAGAAGCCCGGAAAAACCAGTATTTCCCTTCTGAGTCTGATCAAAACTGTCGTTCGGGATTGGTTCGATCAGTGTCACCAGGATCAGAAGGACAGTCTCCAGAACATCTACAACAACGTCAACGACAGCCTTTCTCAGCGTTTCTTTAACATCTTTTCTCCCGATTGTTGTTCTGCGGATGGATATTACTACCGCGACCTGGATCTCCAGAACCCAGACGAGGACTTTTGCAGACAGATGTTCACTGCTAACAATTTGCGGAGGGAGACACTTTCCTTGGAGGTTCTGTGTAGCGAGATCGTCATTTATGTCCCCATGGCCGCCGCTATCGCGGATCTGCTCCGGCAAAATCCTGTCTCAGAGAAGGTTTTCAGCGACCCGCAGAACAACTTGGTTTTTGGACTGCGGGATACCCAGGGAGTATTCCATGCTGACCGCGAGGAGGAGCAGAACATTGAGTATTGCTCAGATCTTGTCTATAAAAACACTCCCGATGCGATTCTGGTAATTGCCCCACTCTGGAGCGATCAAAACGAGAAAAAATCTCATGAACTCTACCACCGTATTTTGCAAGACTACCAGAAGGACACGCCTATCTTTCTGATCCATAACAAGCTAGACCTCTTTATAGATACCCTTGTCAAAAATCAGGATAATTTCGATGCCCTAACAGGACTGTCAGTCGGAGATACCGCTGAACTCACACTGCAAGAGGTATACAGTAAAATCCAAGCTCAAATCGAAGGGTTGGACGGGGATTTGCTTACCATCCAAAAGAAGAACGGCAAACGCCTAAATATCTATTCGGTTGCCTGTTTCCTCAAAGCTCTGAACGGAACCCTCTCTTTCGAAGTGCGGAAAGGAATCTCTCAATCCTACAGCCTTTTGAGTGCCTGCCAGAGCATCTTTTCCAACCTTGCGAAAAATCTTGATCAGAACGCCAAGAAGATTGCGTTCATGACTATCCCCGATGAGGAGCAGGTGCTCAGTGTGGACACCACACAGCTCCAGACGACTCTACACATACATTTGAGCAGCGCCGAGACTCAAAAGGCTGTTTTAATCCCCGGTACTCAAAACCTGGGGGAAAACGATGGGATTACTCCCCATGGAAACTCCTACCATGCCATGGGACGGAGGCTTCAGTACGGCGACAGCTATATGGATAGCAATTACACGTCGAATATTAACGAGGACTACTATTACAACTGCAAGAATATTAAGATCACGTTCCCTGCGAACATCAAAAATCTCCTCAGTCCACAGTTCCTCCACACGTTGGTTTTTGAGACACTCATCTTGGAAGGCGGTACGTTCAGAGACAATGGAAACCAAGAGTTTCTGGAAGCGGTGGAAATGGAGTTACGCAAGGAGCAGTACAAAAATGAGTTGGTCAGAACGCTCTTGTATCACGGCGCATTTCTGAAAGCCAGTAGCGGCATGACAGCCTTCAGCTTTAGACGGCAATTCCAAGCTTTCCTTGACTATAGCCGTCCTCTCCTGATACCGGCGAAAGTGGATGAAAACGCCTATGCGGAGGCTCTCCGTGATTTGATTGAGGAGGCTGGCCGCACTGTGATAAGTCGGCGCATTGTATTTGTCTGAGCGTGTTTGCGCATCCAGGAAATTCCCTGGTTTCTGACGACTTCCTTCTATTTTTGTGATCAAAAATCGTACTTTAAACTATTTATCTCTATTTTGCCTACCTTAGCATATATCGCCCCTCGGCACTTCGTAAAGTCCCATTCGCCACACGTTTGATGACATTTTCAAAGAATGCAGGGTTACCACCTACTCCAGCAGCAGGACATGGCCATCACCCAGCTTGACTGATGGGTTCCTCCGTAACAGGACGACAGACATTGATGAACACTAAAAAAATTGCAATGCACGAATTGCCTTATCGAGACGATTTAGGCTTGCAATGTAGAGCAATGTCAGCTATAATAGGGAAGCAAGGTCAAGGATACTATGTCGTAGGGCAATGTGATTTATCCTGTGCAGGGCAATAACACTTAGCCTACGCCATAGAAAAATAAGACCTTGCGTCTGACGACGCGGGGTCTTATTTTTGTCCTCCGGACTATCCTTTCCCTGCCTAACACAAGGATTTTCGGAATATTTTGCACTATATCACCATGGAGTAGGGGCATCCGGCCCAAGGGCCGGGGTGGATAAACGACTTTGCCCCTTACAGAATAAATCACATTGCCCTACGACAATTTCGGTAATACGCTAAGATCAATAGAGGCCCCGCCGTTTATAGCGGCGGGGCTCTTTTTTCTCAGAGGATATCCCTATCAAAGTCATATATTGCAGTTCCCGGCAATCTATGATATCCTGTTTCCATCAGTTTAAAAGAAAGGAACCCAAATCCTATGACACCCTCCAATGTCTACTACACCACCCTCCGGGCCCGCCCTGGCGACAGTCTGCTGAATAAGCTGGAGCGCCTTTTGGACAGGGCCGGCATGGGCAAGATCGACTTCACCAACAAGTACGTGGCCATCAAGATCCATTTCGGTGAGCCGGGGAACCTGTCCTACCTGCGGCCCAACTACGCCAAGGTGGTGGCGGATTTCATCCGCGCCCGAGGCGGCAAGCCCTTCCTCACCGACTGCAACACCCTCTATGTGGGGGGCCGGAAGAACGCCTTGGACCACTTGGAGAGCGCCTATGTCAACGGCTACTCCCCCACCACCACCGGCTGCCACCTGCTCATTGCCGACGGCCTCAAGGGCACCGACGAGGCCTACGTCCCGGTGGAGGGCGGCGCGTATGTGAAGGAGGCCAAGATCGGCCGGGCCGTGATGGACGCGGACATTGTCATCTCCCTGAACCACTTCAAGGGCCACGAGTGCACAGGCTTCGGTGGTGCGCTGAAGAACTTAGGCATGGGCTGCGGCTCCCGGGCGGGAAAGATGGAGATGCACAGCGCCGGCAAGCCCTTTACCAATCGGGACCTCTGCATCGGCTGCGGCGCCTGCCAGCGGATCTGTGCCCACGATGCCCCCGCCATGACCGACGGGAAGATCTCCATCGACCACGCCAAGTGCGTGGGCTGCGGCCGTTGTATCGGACTGTGCCCCGTGGACGCCATCCAGCCTGCCGAGGACGAGGCCAACGACATTCTCAACTGTAAGATCGCCGAGTACGCCAAGGCGGTGGTCCATGGCCGGCCCGGCTTCCACATCAACTTGGTGATGGATGTCTCCCCCTACTGTGACTGCCACGGGGAGAACGATGTGCCCATGGTGCCGAATGTTGGCATGTTTGCCTCCTTCGACCCGGTGGCCATCGACGTGGCCTGCGCCGATGCGGTGAACGCCATGCCCGTGTACATCGGCAGCGCCCTCTACGAGGCGCAGGGGGAGGGCCACTGCCATGAGGACCACTTCGGCGCCCAGCACCCGGAGACCAACTGGAAAAGCTGCGTGGAGCACGCCGAGAAGATCGGCATTGGCCAGCAGGCGTACACCCTGATCGAGGTAAAATAGGATGACCGACAGCACCACTGACTATTTGCAGGACCTGATTGCCCGAATGGGGACTGTGGAGCAGACGGCGGACAGCCGGGACAGTGTGAGCTGGAAGGCCTGCCGGGAGGCGGAAACCCTCGATGACCTATCCCTCCTCCCCCTCTTGGAGGCGATCATCGCCACCCACCCGAAGCCCAAGGAGCGGCAGATCCGCTGTGACGCCTATTTTGTCTACGGGAAAATTTTGAAAAACCACTTCACCGAGGAGGGCTGTGCCTATTTGATCGGCCGCCTCACGATGGAGAAGAACAAGTATGCCCTCTATCCCCTGTTGGACCTCCTCCGTGACCTGCCCATCCCGGCGGAGATGGACATTGCCCCCATCCTTCAGTGCGTCCGCCACGAGCAGTGGACTGTCCGCTACAGCGCCATCCGGGCCCTGGGGGCCTGCTCTGCGGAGGAGAGCCGGGAGGCCCTGCGCTGGTATCTCCGCCAAGAGGATGAGAAGACGTACCGGCAGGAGATCATCTACGCCCAGGCCTCGTTAGGGAGGATCGGCACACCGGAGGATATCCCGCTGATAGAGCCGCGCCTCCGCAGCCGCAGTCGGGATGTAAAGCTCAGCGCAGAAATTGCCATCGAGCGCATCCGCGCCCGTGCCGCCGGAGAACCGGACCCGTGGGAACCCTCCCGCTGACAAGCGCACAATACAGCAGGAGCCAGTCCAAAAGGACTGGCTCCTGCTTTGGTTTTGCACACATCGGCAGACGCGGCACTATTCTTTTACCGCCGCGTCACTAAGCGTATGGGCCAGAGACTTGGTACTCTCATACAAAGCACGGTAAACCTTCTGATAGGTCTCATATACCTTATGCTTCTCCATATCCGGCTCATAGGTCCGGCCAGGCTTAATAAAGCTGGTCAAACTGGCATAGCTCTCAAATCCCGGATGCTTTACCGCCAGCGCCGCCATCATGGCGTCACCGAAGCAGGCCCCCACCGTTTCCAGCGGGGTGTCCACTGGTTTGCCTAAAATGTCGGCAATAATCTGCATCCATACCGGGTTTTGGGTGCCGCCGCCTACGGCGATAATCCGATCCAGATGTACCTCCGGGTGGCTCTCCATCAGGGCGATCTGCTGGGCGATGGAGTAGCCCACAGACTCCAGGGCGCTGCGGTACAGGTGGGCACGGGTGTGGGATAGGGTCAGGCCAAAAACCACGCCCCGGGCCTTGGGATCGTTCACCGGCGTCCGCTCCCCGGCGAAGTAGGGCAGGGTAACAAGCCCCTCGCTGCCGGCGGGGACGGCCTCCACGCCCTCCATCATGGTCTGGTAGGCATCGGGACCGCCCTCCTGCTCCAAGGCCAGGGCCTCAGGGAAGATGTTGTCCCGATACCACTTGGTGAGGCTGCCGGCGGCGTTGGTGCCGGCGGAGATGTCGCAGAGGCCGGGGACAATGAACTCCTCCCGCCAAAGACGCTCGTCATCCACCAAGGTCTCTGTGCCAAGGATCATGTACACGGAGGAGCCAAGCTGCAGCATCATCTGTCCCGGCTTTACCACGCCGGAGCTGATAGCCTCTGCCCCGGAGTCGTCGGTGCCGGTGATCACCGGCGTGCCCTCGGCAAGACCGGTCTCCGCGGCGGCCTTGGCGGTGACAGTCCCGGCGATGTCCGCCGCTTCCTTCACCGTGGCCAGCTGGTCGGGGCGGCAGATGGGCTCGCAGTACTTGGGCACCGGCTGCCAAGTCTTGGGATCATACAGGGGGTTGAAGCTGGCGAGACCCAAGAAGCGGTCCACTACATACTCCCCGGTGAGCTTGGCGGTGATATAGCTGGAGCCGGTGAGGAACTTGTGGGCCTTGGCGTAGACCTCCGGCTCCTTATTTTTGATCCATAAAATTTTGGGCATCACATCGCTGGAGCAGAGAGGCCGGCCATACCAAGCCAAGATCTGCTCCTCGCCGTACATCTCCGTGAGCTGGGCCATCTCGTCGGTGGCCCGGGCGTCGATGCCGTAGAGGATGGCCTTGCGCAGAGGGTTGCAGTCCTTGTCCACAGGCAGGCAGTCCGCCCCCAGGGCGCTGGCGCCCACAGCCTTGATGTCCTTGGGGTCCACCCCGGACTTCTCAATGAGGGCCTTGCTGATGGTGCAAAAATCCCCCCACCAGTCCTTCTCCGCGTCGTGCTCATAGTGATTGGGCTTGGGGTTGGTCATGGCGTGGGTGGTGGCGTGGAGGGCGACGACCTTGCCGCTCTCGTCCATCAGCACGCCCTTGCTGGAGTTGGTACCGGTGTCGATACCCATAAAGTAAGCGTTTCCCATGGTGTCTCTCCTCTTTTTGTCATCGTTCCATCTGCGCGGCTCTCAAATGCCCTGACGGGGAGTCCAAGAGCTCTATTACAGCAGAAATTTCTCCACAATTTCAACCACCGCGTCGTGGTCATTGTCCCGCTGGGTCACATAGTCAGCGGCGGCTTTCACCTCCGGCAGGGCGTTGGCCACGGCCACACCGATACCGGCGTTCTGGATCATCTCAATGTCGTTGTTGTAATCCCCGGCGGCGATGATCCGCTCCCGGGGGACTCCCAGCCGCTCCGAGAGGCGCTTTAGCCCGCCCCACTTGCTGATTCCCAGGGCCATGAGGTCCACACATTGGTCCTCGGCGGGGGTGCAGTTCATGGGCAGGCGAAGGGCCTCTACCGCCGCGCACACAGGGCCAAGGTCCTCGGTGGCCATAAACCCCTCCACCTGCTCCCAAGGGGTCTCCTCCAGCTTGGTGTAGAGCACCGGGGCGATGCCCAAGTGCTCCACGTACTCGGTAAGCCCCTCACTCCAGCGGTTGACGACCCAGCGCTCCCCGCTGACCACATGGAGCTGGTAGCCGTGGGCGAGACAGTGCTCGATCAGCACCTTGGAGGCTGCGGGGTCGATGCACTGGTTAAAGAGAACTTTCCGGTCCGCGGCGCGCAGCAGCTTGCCGCCGTTGTTGAGCAGCAGGTAGTCGGCATAGGTGCTCTCCCCCCAGAAGGGGTACATGTCGATGTCCCGCCGGCCGGTGGCAAAGCAGATGGTGTGCCCGGCGGCCCGGGCGGCGGTAAGGGCCTGTCGGGTCCGCTGGCTCAGGTGCCGCGTCCGGTCACAGGCGGTATAGTCCAAATCCAAGGCCAAAAGATAGGGCAGCATGGCGCCTCCTTTCGGGCGCTTACAGCGCCGCTCTGACTTTGTACACGACCTCCATAAACGCCTTCACCCGGTCCGCCTTCACCCGGACGTTCTGAAGCTTCTCATTCTCCAGTTTGCCGTCCTCCTTAAAGGTGGTGCCCACCACGGCGGCGTCACTGACGGAGAGCTTATGCGCAATGGTGTCCGGCCGGCAGCCGGTGTTGCAGAGCACCACCACCTCCGGGTTCTTCTTCTTCACCGCGGCCATCAGTTCCTCATCCACGTCCTGACCGGCGGCGCTGGCGCTGATGCACAGGCCATCCGGATGGGCCTTGAAGATGGTGGAGCTGGCAATGTCCGCCAGCGGCCGGGTGTCCAGATTCCGGTCGGACTCGGGGTTGATGAAGTAGAGCATTTTAAGCTCGTCGAGGTGCAGGGCGGCCTTCCGGCGGAGGAGGGCGGAGAAGTCGTTGTCATAGAGTCCGCCGTCCCCTACATAGACGCCGCAGAAGGTACCCCGGACGAACTTGGCATCCACCGCCGCCGCCAGCTCCAGCGTGGCTGCGCCGTCGGAGATACAGTCCACGCCGTAGGGCACGGCGAGTTCGCTTTTCAGCTCCCCGATCACACGGGCCATGGCGGCGGGGGTGACGAAGCTCATGTGCCGCTGATAGGGCAGACTGAACTCATTGGAGAAGAGAACGCCGTCCACACCGCCCTCCTGCAGCGCCCGCAGGTCCTCCCGGGCGTGGGCCGCCACGGTCTCCATACAGTCACCGTAGCGGTAGCGCGGATCACCGGGCAGGGGGTCTAAGTGGAGCATGGCGATAATGGGCTTTTTGACCTTAAACATTTCTTCGGTCCAGAGCATTGCAGTAAAACTCCTTTCTTTCAATGAGGAATGAGGAATTAGGAGTTAGGAATTATTTGAGACAGGAGCTGAGCAGCCGCCCTTGGCGGCAATTTAGTTTTTGTGCAGAGCACAGAAGTGCCTATCTGTCATAGGAGCACCAGAACTCTTGCGCCGTAAGCACAATAAAATCGTCCGGCTCCGCTGGACACCTTCATTCCTAACTCCTAATTCCTCATTCAAACCGCGCCGCTGCCGCAGCGATCTGTGTCGCTGCGGCAGCCGGAGGTGGGAGAGGATCAATAGTCGAACTGGCGGTAGTAGCGGCGGATGGACAGGGGGTGGCGGAGGAAGAGCTCCATGTAGGCGTCCACCCGGTTGTTGACGCCGTGCATCACCAGATGGGAGATGGAGCCACGGTTTTCCTCGCTGATGCCCTTCAGCTCCAGTTCCTTGGTGTCGATGACGGTGTAGTTGGCGCAGACCTTGGGCAGGAACCTGGCCACGCGCTCGGCCAAGGGGCGCTGCTCGTCCTCGCCCATGAACAGCGTCACCGGGGTGTCTGCCACGATGATCTCCTGCATGCCGTGGAAGAACTCCTGGCAGCTGATGGACTTGGTGCGAATCCACATCTGCTCCTCCCAGTAGCACATGGCATAGGAGTAGGTGGCGCCGTACTGGTTGCCGGAGCCGATGAAGTAGTGGGGCAGATCGGGATGATCGGCTAAGAAAGCCACCTTGTTTTTGGCATACTCATAGGCCCAGGCGTCAGCCTCCTTCTCCACATCCACCAGCACCTGCGCCAAATGGGCCTCCATCTCCTTGTTGTACGCCTCGTACTGGGGAAACTCCCCGTTCTTGTACATCAGGTAGTTGGCCACCATGTAGAACTTCAGCTGCTCATTCTTGGGATACATGATCAGGTAGTCCTGCTTGTCGGGGGCGGTGAGGGTGGTACCCGGCGTGTCGATAAAAGCAAAGACCTTGGCGCCGATCTCATGGACCCGGTCCACCAGCTGCACCATCTCCTTGGTGTTGCCGGAGACAGAGGAGTAGATTACCACGCTCTTGTCGGTGAAGCGCTTGTTGCCGGTGGTGAGGAACTCTGCGGCGTTCTCCACGAACACGGGCAGCTTGGACCTGCCCCGCATGTAGACCTCTACCTGCATGCTGGAGGCGTAGGTGCCGCCGATGCCGATGAAGTAGATGCCGTCAAAGCCGTTGTCCCAGATCTGGTCGATAACCTTCTCAATCTGGGGACGCAGAGCCAGAGCGCCGTTGACGCTGTCAATAGCCTCTTTCTCGTTGAAGTCCTTCAGGAAGGGGCCCTCCGTTTCCTTCCACGCCTTTGCCTCAAAGCTCATAACAAAACACTCCTTTTTAAAAATTTTGGGAATGGTACGCTCTTTTATCAGCTTAAAAAATTTTCCCTGCTCCTGCAGGGGGGGCACACTGTGCGCTCCTGCGGAAATCCTCTGTTCTGCTCAGTAAATGGGCGTTGTCGCCATGTCCAGACCGCAGAAGAACTGAAAGGCCAGTTGCACCGCCTTGTCCCAGTAGGGCCACTCGTGGTCGCCGGGGCCCTCGATATAGGTGTGGCCGTAACCCGCCGCCTCCGCCGCCTGACGGAAGGTCTGATTGGCCCCGTAGAGGAAGTCCTCGGTGCCGCAGAGCTGGATCAGCCGGGGACGGTCCAAGTTCCCTGCCTGCCCCCGTACCAGCGCGATCACGTCGTCCTCCTCTCCGCAGACACCGCTGGGATGGAGGGCGCGAACCTCCTCCGGAAGGAAGTCCGGCCACTCCCCACGAAGGATCATCCGGAGAAATCCGGGGTAATCCAGTACACCGGAGAGAGCCGCCGCGCCGCCGAAGCGTTCCGGGCAGCGGAGAGCCGCCTTCACGGCTCCGTAGCCCCCCATGCTGTCTCCGGCGACAAAGGTGTTCTCCCGGCTCTGGTTCAGGCGGAACCAAGTGCCGCAGATGGCGGGCAGCTCCTCTGAGACATAGGTAAAGTATTTTGCCCCCTCGGGCTTGTCACAATAGAAGCTGCGCTGGACCTCGGGCATAATGATGATAAAGTTGTACTTCTTGGCGTAATACTCGATCTTGGAGAACCGCGTCCACTCCACACAGCTTCCGGAGAGACCGTGGAGCAGATAGAGCACCCGCGGCGTGCCGGAGATCACCGGGGTCACGTCGTTGGAATTCTCGGGAAAGATCACTTGGACGCCGGTGGTCATCTTCAGACTGTCGGAGTAAAAATCGCCGCGAAACAGACCCATAAAAATCCTCCCTTTTTCCGCCGGACCGCTACTTCTTAAAGTGGACGCTGAAATTGCACTTGTCCCCCCGGGCATAGTTCCGGTTGAACTCCACCACACGGCCCTGGTCATCGTAGGTGGTGGCCTCAAAGAGCATTACCGGCGTCTCCGGCTCAATCTCCAGCATCCGCGCGTCACTGAGGTCCAGCTGTACCAGATCCAGCGTCTGTCTGGCCCGCTCCAAGCGGATGTTGTAGAAGTCATAGACCTCATACACGGAGAAGATGGACGGGTCAATTCCCTCGATCTTGGGCACCAAGTACCGGGGGATGTAGATCTCCTCCAAGGAGATGGGCTCGCTGTTGGCATAGCACAGGCGCTTGATGTAGTAGATGTCGTCCTCCGGCTGGATGCCGAACATCAGGCTGTAGTTCTCCCCCGCCGGACGCATGGCGCGGCTGACCACCTTGATGGATGGCTTGAGCCGCTTGTCCAGCATGGTCTGCGTAAATCCCTGAAGCTCGTCTAAGTCCCGCTCCATCTTCCGGCAGAGGACGTAAACCCCCTTCCCCGGCACCCGCCGGAGGAGGCCCTCCTGCACTAAAATATCAATGGCGTTGCGCACGGTCTGACGGGTGATGCCGTAGCTCTCCGCCAGCTCGCACTCCGAGGGGAGGGCCGTGAGAGGCGGGTACTCCCCCTCTTCGATCTTGCTGCGCACCAGCTCCCGCATCTGCAGGTACAGCGGCGCCTGATAGCTCATACCGGCCATGGCTTTCCCCCTTTTTTTGTGCAAATTAGGGATGAGGAATCTTCCCCTTCTCAAGCTGTTGGGAATGGTGTGATAAACTGTCCGGGGAGCGGGGGCTTACCAAGCGCCGAAGTATTTCAGTGTCTCGGTGGCATTGGCGGCGCCCTTCTCCATGGCCTGATCAATGGTGAGGCCATCGGTGATGCCCAGCAGGAAGCCGGCGATGTAGCTGTCGCCAGCGCCCATGGTGTCCACCACCTTGTCGCAGGGGACAATGCCGAACTTGTGGAATTCCTTGCCGTCATAGCAGAGGCTGCCGTGCTCGCCTAACATGGCGATAACCAGCTTGGGACCGCGGCTGTGGTAGCCCTTCATCTGGTCCCGCAGGGCCACCGTGTCCCCCGCCTCGCTGGAGAAGAACAGGTAGTCGCTGTGGGGCATGGCCACTTGGCTGGCCTCGTCCTCGGGACGGTCGGCGCAGTCGAAGGCGGTCTTGATCCCCCGCCGCTGGAGCTCGGGGAACTGGCCCTCCACCTTGCCCCACAGGTCGCAGACCACCACGTCGTGGGTACAGATGAAGTCCATATCCGCCTCGGTGAGGCGGTAGTCCGCCAGTACGCCCTCGTCATAGTCGCCAAAGACGCGCTCGCCGTCTAAGAGCTCCACTTGGGAGACAGCGGTCTTGCCGCTCTCGGTGTGAAGGTGGGAGATGTCCACGCCCTTGGCGGCGATGGCCTTGCGCATGATCGTGCCGAACTCGTCGTCGCCCACGGGGCCGGTATAGGAGGACTGGCCCCCCAGACGGACGGTATAGACGGCCATGTTCACCGGCCCGCCGCCGGGGTAGGCCTTGCCGTCCTCTATGTTGCTGTAAAAGTCGATGCAGTTGCTGCCCACTGCTGCAAGTTTCATCGTGAATAGCTCCTTTCACCGGGACGCGGTCCCCGCCGCCGCCCCGCTATTTTGGCCGGTGCCGCTGCCGCGCAGTCCTATTGGCTGTACCGGCGCAGCACCGTGGAGAAGCGGACCTTGTCCGCCCGGACCACCGATTTGCAGTATTCCACCAAGCGGTCCTCTGCGTCCCGGGTGGTGCCGCTGAGATAGAAGAGGTAGTCCCCCTCCGCCACATCCAAATACTTGGCCTCGTCCTCGGTGGCGTAGGTGATGCCCACGGACTCCTGCCCGTGGTCGGGATAGACGCCGTAGTACCCCAGCACCCGATAGAGCGACTCATCGGTAAAGTCGTACTCCTCGATGCCGCGGCAGAATTCATAGTTGATGTAGCTGCACTCCACCATGTAGGGAGCCCCGTCCATAATCCGCAGCCGCCGGAGATAGAACACCTTGTGACCCAAGGGTATCTCCATCTTCTTGGAGAGGTATTTGTTGCACTCGATCACCTGCACATCCAGCACCACATTTCTGAGCAGATGCCCCGCCCCCCGTACCGACTCGGTGGTGGACTTGGCATCTTGGAGGTGCCGCTCCAGCCTCGGCGGGGCCACATAGGTCCCAGAGCCCTTCAGACTGTAGAGCTTTCCCTCGGCGGTAAGGCGCTTGATGGCGCTGCGCAGCGTGGTCCGGTTCAGGTTCCACATCTCGCACATCTCCCGCTCCGCGGGCAGTTTATCCTGCGGTGACAGCTTATGCCGCCGGATATAGCACTCAATCTTTTCCACCGCCTCATCCCGCGGCCGAATCTGCTTCTGCTGCTCCATACGCCTCACCCCCTTGGTGGAATTATGAATTGTGGTGCCGCCTCTGGCGACGGATTTGAACTTTTGGAATGGGAAGTATAGGGAAGGGACGGGGTGCCTGTGTTTCAGGGGAGAAGGCAGGCTCCTCCTTCTGCCGGCAAGATCCAAATCATCCGGCTTTGTTGGATACATCCATTCATTCCTGATTCCTCATTCCAATGCGATAAAAAGTGGGCGGGGCTGCTGGCTGCGTTGGCGCGGCCAGCAGCCCCGGTCGGTTTAGCGATCCTGCTGTGTGGGAGGGAATCAGCCGTTGGCCTGCTTGTTCTTCCGATCCCAGAAGTAGAAGGCGGGCAGGCCGGTGCCTAAGGCCAGCAGGGCGCAGACAAGGCCGGCGATGGGGGCGTAGATGAACTGCCCCCAGATCAGGGTGGCCGTCATGAACATGGCGATGCAGGGCATGACCAAGCCGCCGGGAATGTGGTAGGTGGGCTTATAGTGGGCCTTCTTGCGCAGAACGAAGATGGTGCCGAAGGTGAGGAAGTTCTTCACCAGAGCCACCAAGGTGAAGTAGCCCAGCAGATCCGCCAGACTGGTGGCGAAGATCAGCACGATGGCCACGGCGCACTGCACCACGATGGAGAACGCCGGGGTTTGGTACTTGGGATGGACCTGACCGAAGGCCTTGAAGAACAGATTGTCCTTGGCCATGGCGTACTCGATACGGGGCTGGTACATAATGCAGCTGGAGAGGGAGCCGATAACCACGATGATGGCCATGATAGCCACCACGGTCTGGGCGGCGCCGCCGATGACGGGGATCTTGGAGGCCATCAGGGCGATGGGCGCGTCGGAGGCGGCCAGCTCGTCGATGGTCAGAAGGCCGGAGGCCACGATGGTCAGACCTGCGTAGAGAGCCAGCACCACAACAGCGGTGAGGACCAGACCGCGGGGCATGTTCTTCTCGGGCTCCTTGATTTCGCCGGACATGTAGCAGGCGGCGGCCATGCCGTCATAGGACCAAGTGGTGGCGGAGACGCCGGCCACCAGAGCCGCGAAGCCGCCCACGCTGGCGCCGGCCAGAGGCGTGGAGGACATAAAGATCTCACCGTTGATGAAGAACAGACCCACGCCGATGATCAGCACGAAGGGCAGGATCTTAAAGGCGGTGATGATGGTCTGGAAGGCGCCGCCGCCCTCCACAGAGCGCAGGTGCATGAACATGAAGAAGATGACAGCCGCCACGGCGATGCACCGAAGCACGAAGGGGCTGGCATGCAGGAAGACGCCTAAGTAGTTGGCCACGGCCAGCGCCATGATGGAGATGGACGGAGGGTCAGTGGCCCAGAAGCTGATCCAGCCGCAGAGGAAGGCCAGGGGGCGGGAACCGGCTTCACGGAAATAGACGTACTGTCCGCCGTCCTCGGGGAAGGCGGAGGCCAGCTCTGCATAGCAGAAGTTGGCGGGGATCTGAAGCAGACCGCCGATGACGAAGGCCAGCACCAGAAACAGGCAGCTGCCGGCGGCATTGGCCACCTCGGACAACGAGGAGAAGATACCGGAACCCACGGTGGTGCCCACGCCCAAGGCGATGACCGCGCCGAGTCCCAGTTTGCGCCCTAACTCTTGGTTAGTCGCAGGGGTTTTCTCGTTAGACATAGCTTTGCTCCTTTCACATTTGCGGCAGACCGGCTGTGCAGGCCGCTCTGTCCTCTCTCTTTGACACACACAGTGCCGCTTTGCTGGGAAATACCTCTGTGCTTCCCCTGCCGTTACCGACAGGACTATTATCCCGGCGAAAGGCCGCCGTTATAATACTGCTTTGAGTGAGGAGTGAGGAATTAGGGATGGAGGTGCTGCCGCAGGCGGCAGATTTGGAATTGGTCCGCTGTGCGGCCTCCAAACTCTCCGCTCTCAAAAATTCCTCATTCCGAATTGCCCCTACTCCCCCTCCACAATCACCAAGATGTTGCGGGAGGCGGGGCCATCGTATTCGCAGAAGTATACGTCCTGCGCGCCGCCCCGGTTGATTTTGCCGTCCTGGATCAAAAAGTGGCAGTGGCTGCCGGTCACCAGAGCCTTCAGATGCCCAGTGGGATTGCCGGCGGTGGAGCCGTAGTCCCGGAGCATCCGGGCGTGGCTGTAGGGCCGGTCCTCCGGGGCGAAGAGACTCAGGGCCACGGCAATGTCGCTCTCCAGACACTCCAGAGCCTCATTCACCGTGACGCCGGTGGTGGTGTGCTTGGTCAGCACTGTCACCATGCCGTTTTTCACGCCGCTCTCCGCCACAATGGCCTCCACCTGCGGTGTGATCACATCAAACTCGTTATAGACCTTAGTCAGAATGTGGATGGTCTTGACATACTGCATCTTGTTCGCCCTCCCCTCAGTCCAGCCCGCCGAGGAACTCCACGGCGTTAAGCCCCTTCACCAGCTCCAGCGTGCTGTCCCGGAGGCCGATTTTTGTGATGGCATCAGCCATGCGGATCTGCTCGAACCGGGGATTGTTGGACCCGAACATCACTTGGTGCCGGAGGCTCCGGTCGATCCAAGTCACGGGGATGTCCTTGGTAAAGGTCTGGGTGTAGAACTCATAGGCGTTGTCGAAGTACAGCGCGCCGGTGTCGGCGTAGACATTGGGATACTTCACCATCAGCATAGCCGCTTCCCGCACCCAAGGCCAAGCAAAGTGGCCCAAACAGATACGGAGCCTGGGATGCTTTTCGGCCACCTCCTCAAAGGCGGTGGGCTGACAGTATCGGGTAAAGGTATCCGGCTCCCAGGAGAGGCCGGCATGGAACAGGATGGGCTTGTCATACCGCTCGCAGACCTGATAGATGGCCTCCAGCCGCTCCTCGCCGGGCATAAAGTGCTGCCGCCCGGGATGGAGCTTCAGGCCCTTCAGCTTCAGCCGCGTAAAGGCCTCCTCCAGCCGATCCGGCGCCTCCGGATCAAAGGGGTCCGCACTGGCAAAGCCAATAAACCGATCCGGCGCCAGATTCACCAGCGTGCGGATCTCCTCGTTGCTCACCAACGCACAGCCCACGGTGGAGGTGTAGTCCTCCGGCAGCAAACACAGCTTATCAAGACCGGCGCAGCGCATCTGATTAAAGATGTGCTCCAGCGGCGCGGTCCCATTCTTATGAATGTCCAGCTCCTGATGCCGCAGCTCCTCCCGATTCTCGTCGGCATTGATGGGCTCGTAGAAGGCAGGATGAACATGAATGTCGATGAACATAGTTCCCCTCACTTTTTCAAACTTAGGAATTAGGAATCAGGCGTGGAGGTGCCCGCCTGCGGTGGCAGATTTGGAATTGAGCCGCTGCGCGGCCTCCAGACGCTCTGTTTTTCCCTCTTTATTCTCCACTCTCAAAAATTCCTGATTCCTCATTACTGAAAGTCTACCGCCGCCATCATCGCGCGGGTGTTGTCGATGGCGCGCTTGGCGTAAAACCGGGGCTCATTGATGTAGCCGGTGACCAGCTCCAAGGTGGCGGTGCGGCTGTAGCCGATGCGCTTGAGCTCGTACATCATCTCTTGGAGGGGCATGGCGCCCTCGCCGGGGATGATGTGGCTGTCGGTGCCCTGCTCGCCGTCGATGATGTGCATATGGTCCATCTTGTCGCCCATCTTGTCGAAGTAGGCCATGATGCTCTCGTGCTGGACGAAGGGGGGCACCACGTCGCACATGCCCACCACGTAGGGGTTGTCAACCCGGCGGAACAGCTCCACCAAGTCGTTGGCCCTGGTGAAGAAGTTGGACTCGTAGGGAGTCAGCGCCTCCACCGTCAGCTTCACGCCCACCTTGGCCGCGTGGTCGCCCAGCTCCCGGATGGTCTTTTCAAGCCGGGTCCACAGCTCCTCATAGGTGGCCAGATATCCGCCGTTGGCGGGGCTGGTGAGAACGAACTCCGCCCCCATCTCCTTGGCCATGTCCAGCGACAGCTTTAAGTAGTTCACCGCATCCTCTCTCTGGGACTCGGAACCGATCATGTAGTTGTAGGGATAGCCGTTGTGCTCCGGGGTATAGCCGATAACGGGCATCTCATACTTGTCGATGAGGCGCTTGACCTCGTTGATATCCCCGGCCTTCAGATCCGGGGCATAGGCGTGGGGACGTCCCCCCCACAGCTCAATGTAGTCATAGCCGTACTCCTTGGCGTCAGCGAAGCAGTGCTCCAAGGGGTTGCGCTGATAGCCGGAGGTAAACATACCAAGCTTCATGGATCATCTCTCCTTTTCAAAAATTCTCCTTCAAAAACCGGTCCCAAGGACCAGCCATTACTTCTCCTCGATCACCCAAGGCTCAAAGACCTGTACCACCTGCGCGGCCACCTCGGCGCCCTTCTCCATGGAGGCCTTGACGCTAAGCCCGTTCAGCACGCCGTAGAGGAAGCCGGAGATAAAGCTGTCGCCGGCGCCCACGGTGTTGACCACGCGCTCCGCCGGGCAGATGCCGCAGGTGATGAACTCCTTCCCGTCATAGGCAAGGCTCCCTTTGTCGCCGAAGGTAGCCACGGCCACCTTCATCCCCCGGTCCACCTTGTCCTTGAGGAAGCTCTCAATAAAGGCGTCCCGCTCCTTGTGGTAGGAGTAGAACCCGTAGTCCACAAAGGGCAGGGTGCTCTCCACCAAGGGGTGGTCCAGACGGTCGGCGTAGTCGAAGCTCACCAGCACGCCGGGGTTTTTCTCCTTGATCTTGGGCAGCGTGTTCTCCGCCATACCCCAGAGGGCGGTGTGGACCAGCGCATGGCTGGCGGCAAAGGCGATGTCCTCCTCGTCAAAGACGATGTGCTCCATGACGCCCTCGATGTAGTCCCCGTGGACGCGGTCATTGCCGTTCATGGACATATAGGTGATGGCCGTGGGGCCGTCGCCCACCTTCAGATGGCTGATGTCCATGCCTTCATCCTTCAGACTGCGGACCATCCACTCCCCGGCCTCGTCGCTGCCGGTGGTGCTGATGATGGCTGTGGAGACCCCCAGTTTCTGAAGATTTACCCCGGTGTCCACACAGTTCCCTGTGGGATAGCGCCGGTTGACCTCCTGTCCGTCAATGGTGACATAGAAGTCAATGCAGTTGTCGCCGATCATTGCTGCTCTCATATCGCTTTACTTACACTCCTCCGTCTGGTATAGACAAGTGGCGAGACTTTTCAAACCACATTTTGAAGTATACGGAATTTAGTGACCTTCCGTCAAGCTGAAAATCAGACGAAAAACCGGGGACTCTTTTAGCGAATTTTCCTACATTGGTACAGTTGAATAAATTATTACTATACCAATTCAGGGGCTGTTTTTTGTGCTCTCTGCCGAATAAATTGCCGAAACCCCTGCAAACAGTGTGGTCCTTCCACAAATATCTGATTTAATTTGTATGTTAGTTGATTAACAGCCAGACCAATTTCTGTCCGCCTTCACAAAAGAAAAATGGAGTCCTTTGGTATAGGGGGCAGGCAAAAAACCAGACCTGTTTCAACAGTTTAGATAAAAAAACAGACCAAAACTTAGCCGTTCAGCTGAAAAGCCCCTGTGACCCTTGCGGGAAAAAAGGGGGCGTGCTATAGTTGTAGCAATAGATTTCCGGCTCTGATGTGCAGCAGGACCGGTGGTCTGCCTCTGTGGTTCTCCTTCCCCGGAAATTTTCAGAAGCTGCCTACACAGCTTCCGCGGGGGCTCTTGCCCCCCATCAGCGCGGCGCCGCCACGGCGCCGCCGGATAAGGAGTGTAACATACCTATGTCAACTATTGCCGAGCTTGTACTGCAGTCTAACTGCATCTTTACAGCCGCTGGGGAGGCCCCCTTCGCCGGCTATGTGACCATTGCGGAGGGCAAAATCACCGCCGTAGGCAAGGGAGAGTGCCCCGCCGAGTACAAGGGTGACGCCACCAAGGTCTACGACTTGGGGGACCGCACCGTGTCCCCGGGCTTCTCTGATGTCCATTGCTTCTTCACCGGTTACTCCGTGGGCTTCGTGGGGGCGGACCTTGCCGCCGCCAAGAGTTGTACGGATCTGGTGGCCTTGGCCAAGGAGCAGGAGAAGCGGACCCGTGCCGGCCACCCCGTTCTGGGCCACGGCTGGAATGCGGAGGTCATCCACCCCGAGGGCACCGCCCTCTTGGACGAGGCCTTCGGCGATCGTCCGGTGGTCCTCTTTGCCGAGGGGCGGGAGACCTGCTGGATGAACCAAGCGGCCCAAAAGGCATACCAATTCACCCCGGAGACCTGCTGGCCGGAGAGCTACGTCCGCCTGCTGCCGGAGATCATCGGTGACCGCTCCTTCAGTGAGCCGGAGTTCCGCAAGTACATGCAGATGATGAACAGCCGCGGCGTCACCTCCGTCAAGGAGATGGGCTTTGACACCTTCTGCGGCTTTACCGACGTTTTGGCCGACTTGGAGAAGGCCGGCGAGCTGAGCCTCCGGGTCCACTTCATGAGCCAGCCTGTGGGCGAGCCTATGAATCTCAGCTACGGCAGAGCCATGCGGGAGAAGTTCCAAGGTGAGTTTGTCCGCTTCTCCGGCTACAACCAGATGACCGACGGTTCCATCAGCCAGCTCTGCGGCGACTTAAAGAAGCCCTACCTCTGTGCGGATACCACCTGTGCCCAAGATATCAACTGGCAGCTTTTGGGAGACGATGCCCGCGCCGCCGACGCCGAGGGCTTCCGCTTCTCCCTCCATGCCCAGGGCGACGCCGCCATCGGCAAGGTCCTTGACATCTACGAGACCTGTAAGCGGGACGAAAACGGCCGCATGGTAAACCGCCACAGCATCACGGACTTGGAGTTCAGCGACCCCGCCGACTTGGAGCGGATGGGCCGGATGGGCGTCATCGCCGAGGTGTACCCCCAGATCCAGTCCATTGCCGACCGGGCCGGCAAGCTCAGCATGATCGAGGAGAAGATCGGCATGGACCGGGGCCGGTACTACTGGAACCGCCGGAAGATGGCGGACAGCGGCGTGACCCTCTCCTGCGGCACGGACCTGCCCATGCTGATTGACGACATTCCCGAGTCTGTCTACTGCGCGGTAGGCGGCTACTTCCCTGAAGGCGGCGAGCCTTTCAACCCCCAGAACATGCTCACCGTGGAGGAGCTTCTCGCCGCTTGGACCCGCGGCGGCGCCTACAACTTGGGCTGTGAGGCGGACCTTGGCACCTTAGAGCCTGGCAAGAAGGCGGACATCGCGGTCCTCTCCGGCAATCTCTTCACCGTCCCCGTCCAGGACGCCCGCGCTTTGAAGGTAGACCTGACCCTCTTAGGGGGGAAGGAAGTTTACAGCGTACTCTGACCGCCCGCCAAACGAACCGGGCCCGGAGGGAGAATACGTCCATCCGGGCCCGATATTTTAGTTGGGAGTGAGGAGCTGCGGCGCCGCCTTGCGGCGGCGGATTTAGGGGATTTATATGTTTCATAGACGCAGAGAGTTTGAGCGCCATCCATAGCCATCAAATTTTAATCGTCCGGCGCAGGCCGGACACCTTCACTCCAAACTCATCCCAAACAGCCTCCTGACTTGGCTTTTCCGCCAAGCCATGCAAGAAAGGAGAACCCGCCATGTCCAACCTCACCATGCAGGATATTGCCGTTATGAGCGTATCCTTTGTACAGCATACCTTTCCCTTCTACCTGAACTCCATGGCCAAGTGCGGCCTGAAGAATATCGACATGTGGGGCGGCGCGCCCCACTACTGCCGTCTGGATTACGCCACCTCCGGCGCGGCGGCGGCTAAGATTCGGGAGCTTCGCTCCTGTATGGCTGATCAGGGGATGCAGGTGGTGATCTATACCCCTGAGACCTTGGGTTATCCGATGAGCTACTCCGCCCTCGATTCCGCCCTTCGGGACCGGACGGTGGACTATATGAAGTACGCCATGGAGGATGCCTTGGCCTTTGGGACCAATCGGGTGTTCCTCAACACCGGCTGCCATCCCCGGGATCTCCCCCGGGAGGAGGGCTGGAAGCGCACCGCCGACAGTTACCGCCGCCTCTGTGATGTGGCGGAGAAGTGGGGAATTCAGCTGGTTTTGGAGCAGCTTCAGCCCTATGAGAGCAATCTGGTGCTGAATTTGGCGGATATCAAGCGGATGCTCCGTGAGGTGGACTCCCCCGCCCTCTGCTGCTGTGTGGACCTGGTGGCCATGGAGGTGGCCGGGGACACGCTGGAGGACTTCTGTAAGGACCTGGGCGACAAGCTCCAGTGGGTCCACTACTCCGACAGCCACCACTTGATCCTGGGGGACGGGGACTACGGCCGGGAGAAGTTGGAGGGCTGGGTCCGCACCTTGGAGAAGTACCACTATCAGAATTGTATTGATTTGGAGATCAACGACTCCCTCTATTGGGAGGACCCCCATACCTCTGTCCAGCGGTCGGCGGAGTATTTGAGGGAATTTTTGCCGGAGCGGTAAGGGCGCGTCCCCCGTGGAGGCACTGCGGCGGGAAAAGGCGGCTGATGCGGCTCGGCATGGATTGAAGAAGTCTTTGCGCCCTCAGCTGCGGGGCGGCACTTTGTGTGAAAAAAGCGGCGTATCCGCACCTTTCCCATATCATGAATTTACCCCCGGAGGGCCCTATGACAAACACCAGCAGGAAAAAACCTACTATCTTGCAGAGCCTCAGGGACAGGGAGCTGATGACCACCATCTTCACCTTGGCTTGGCCCACTGTGACAGAGCAGGCCCTCCAGACCATCGTGCAGTATGCTGACACCGCCCAAGTGGGGCGGATCGGCTACAGCGCCTCGGCGGCGGTGGGCCTCAGCTCCACCACCCTTTGGCTGGTGCGCTCGCCTCTGTGGGCCTTGGCCATGGGGGTGCTGGCCTGCGTGTCCCAGGCCTTGGGGGCCAAGGACACCGGGCGGGTGAAGCGGGTGACCAGTCAGTCGGTGCTGCTGACCTTGATCTCCGGGACGCTTTTGACGGTGCTGACCTTGGCGGTGGCCCCCTTCCTCCCCGGCTGGCTGGGGGCGGAGGAGGCCATCCGCCCCGCCGCGGGGACCTATTTCGCCATTGTCTGCGCCCCTACGCTCTTTGTGGCCTCCAGCATCATCTTTGCGGCGGTGCTCCGGGCCACCGGGGACAGCAAGACCCCTATGCGGATCAATATTTTAATGAATGTGATCAACGTTCTCCTGAACTTCCTCCTCATCAACCGGCCTTGGACGCTGCGGATAGGGACCTTGGCCATCCCCGTCTGGGGGGCGGGCTGGGGGGTCACCGGTGCGGCCATCGCCACCGCCGCCGCCTATGTGGTGGGCGGTACGCTGATGTTTCTGGCGGCTCTGCAAAGCCCGGAGCTGGGTCTCCGGGGGGCAAAGCTCCAGGTGGATCCGCCGATTATGCGCCGGTGTCTCGCCATCAGCGGGCCGATTACGGCACAGCGGGTGTTCAATGAGCTGGGTCATGTGGTGTTTACCGGCCTTATTACGCACAATCTCTCCACTTTGGCCATTGCGACCCATACCATTGCTATGACGGCGGAGCAGGCGTTTTATGTGCCGGGGTTTGGGATGCAGGCGGCGGCGGCTACTCTGGCCGGTTACTCCATCGGCGCCAAGGATGAGGAGAAGCTGGGCCAGTACTCCGAGGCCATTATGGCCATCGCGGTGTTCCTGATGGGCACGATGAGCGTGTTCCTCTTCCTGTTCCCCCGGATGTTTATGGGGCTCTTTACCCCGGATCAGGAGGTGATCCTCCTCGGGGCGGATGTGCTGCGGATTGTAGCCGTTTCTGAGCCGTTTTTTGCCGTTTTGATCATTTTGGAGGGGGTTTTTAACGGCGTGGGGGACACCAAGGCGCCCTTCGTGATCAATATGTGCACCATGTGGGGCGTGCGGATCGTGTTTACCTACCTGTGTGTGGTGGTGTTTCAGCTGGGCCTCACGGCGGTTTGGTGGTGCATGGTGGCGGACAATATGGGCCGTTTTTTGGCCATGCTGATCCGCTATCGGGGCAGGAGCTGGAAGCGGGAGCTGTATATGGACCAAGAGCTGATAGGGTAGCTTTTAGGGGGCGCTGGAGACAAAATCGAGGGAAATGCGGAAAAAATAACGTGAAAATTTCAATGAAAAAGGCGGTTTTTCGAAAGAAAAACCGCCTTTTTGTGCCCTTGAATTGCATCGGTTTGTGCAACTCGCCGCCCGCCATAGGCCTCCGCAGGGGTCCAAAACAGGCCCCTTTCTCGGCGGGCGGCCCTCTTGGAAGATGGAAGCATCTGGAATTTCTGGGGCTGAGCTTGGCACTTGCAGCCGCGTTGTGACGCAGGTGTAAAAAATGGAAAATTATGGGATGCCCTGTTTGGATGTGCGGAGGGGAAAAGCGGGAGCGTGGTTATATTGATAGTAATCAATTTGTTTTCCCCTTGCGGAGGGGGCGCGGGGGGCTGGGGTCAACGGCGCCGGCGGCGGTCGTAGAGGCGGGCCAGGCCGCCCTCGCTGGTCTCCCGGAAGCGGCGGTTGAGGCTGAGGCCGGTCTCCTTCATGGCCTTACAGACCATATCGTAGCTGATGTTCCGGGAGCCGGTGAGAAAATAGCTGAGGTTGCAGGCATTCATGGCCCGCATGGCCGCCACGGCGTTGCGCTCGATGCAGGGGATCTGCACCAGACCGCAGACCGGGTCGCAGGTGAGGCCCAGGTGGTGTTCCATGGCCACCTCTGCCGCGTACTCCACTTGGTCCAAATTCTGGCCGTAGAGCTCTGCCAAGGCGGCGGCGGCCATGGAGCAGGCGGTGCCGATCTCCGCCTGACAGCCGCACTCCGCCCCGGAGATGGAGGCGTTGGTCTTGGTGAGGTTCCCGATGATCCCGGCGGCGGCAAGGCCCCGGCAGATCTGCTGGTCGGTGAAATTCCGTGTCACCTGCGCGTAGCGCAGCACCGCGGGGACCACGCCGCAGGCCCCGCAGGTGGGGGCGGTGACGATGGTGCCGTGGCCCGCGTTCTGCTCCGCTACCGCGTAGGCAAAGGCGGCGATCTGCTGGAACTCCCGCAGGGCGGGGATGTCCTCCTCTGGGGTCTGCTCGTAGAGGTACTTGGCCTTCCGCTGGACGTTGAGCCCGCCGGGGAGGGGGCCGGAGGCGGCGAGGCCCTCCTCGATGCTCCGCTTCATGGTCTGCCAGATCCGGAGGAGGAAGTCCCAGATCTCCGGACCCTCGCTGAGTTCCACATAGTCGCTGAGGGACTGGATATAGCGCCACTTGCAGAAGTCGGCGATTTCGGCGAAGGAGTGCTCAATATAGACGTCTTCCTCCTCCGCCGGGGGCTGGCCGGGGACGAAGAAGGTGGCGGGGACGTTCTGGCGCGATAGCATGCTCAGAATGCGGGGCAGGCCCTCGTCCGGGCCGTAGAGACCCCGGGAGCGGTCGGCGAAGGGGAGGTCCTCTTGGCGGAAGTAGGCGCTCTGGAGGCGGTCCGCGTCAAAGTCGAAGGTCAGGAGGACGGCGATCTGCCGGCCCTCCGGCCATCGGATGCCATCGCCGGCGGGGAGTGTGGTTTGCATGGGCAAACCCCCTTTCGTTGAGTGTGGAATTAGGAGCTGCGGCGTCCCGCGCGGCGGGACAATCCAAATGTGCTAAATATGCGGCGAAAATCGGCGGCAAAACGGTTATAACTGATCGCTGCGCATGTATTCCGCTATGATGCTGTTGGTCTCCTGGAAGCGGGGGGTGGCGCGCTCTGCGAGGGCCTCGGCTTCCTGCTGGACGCTGTCTAAAACCTCGTCCAAGTCGAAGGTCAGGGGGCGGCGGTGCTCCATCAGGAGCTTGCCGGCGGCGATGACCGTGTCCACCTCATGGCCCCGGCGGTGTGGCCCACATTCAGGTTGAAGCGCAGCTGCCGGGCCTGCTCCCTCAAGAGGTCCGCCGCGGCGCTGAGGGCGGGACGGCTGAGGCCTTGGGAGAGGGCTTGAACCTCCTCACCCGCCGGCTCGGCGGCGCAGCCGGAGGCCAAAAGCAGGGCTTGGGCCACCCGCTGCCAAGTCTGTTCCAAAATAGTCTGCAGGTCCTCCCGGGAGCACCGGGCGGTCTCTAAAGCGGTGAAGAAAGCGGCAAGGCCAAGGTGGTCCCGGCCGGCCAACAGGCGGCACAGCTCCCCGGTCCGGGGGTCCTCCGCCGCAACCGCCTCTGCGTCACCGCCTACGCGCCACTGGGCGCAGCGGGAGCGTAGGGTGGGCAGCAGCACCCCGGCGCTCTTGGCGCAGAAGAGGAAGGCCGCGTGCTCCGGCCCCTCCTCCACCACTTTTAGGAGCACATTCTGGGCGCCTTGATCCAAGAGAGCGCAGTCGGGAAAGATAAAGATCTTCCGCCGCCCCTCGTTGGGCAGGATATAGGCGTCGGCGCGGAGGGTGCGGAGAACCTCCACAGAGATCATCTTGTGCTCAGAATCCGCTGCCGTCACCACGTCCGGGTGGATGCCGGCAAGAACCTTGCGGCAGTGTCCGCAGTGTCCGCAGGGGGCTTGGGCGTGGTTTTCGCACTCCATAGCCGCCGCCGCGGCTTGGGCCGCCGCCGTCAGATTGCCGCCGCCGGTGAGGATCAGGGCGCTGCCCCCGGCGTCCCGCCGCAGGGCCTCCAGCAGCTCTGTGGGTAGGTTTGTCTCCATGCTCCGCCCTCTCTGTCCGCAGATTCCGCCATCGGGCGGGTCTTGGCTGCAAAAGAACCAAAATTATTTTTATTGTACCACAGTTTGCCCCGGAATTGCAACCAATACGGGAAGAATTTTTCAATCGGCAGATGCCTGCTTTTCTCCCCCGCAGACAAGGAAAAAAATGCAAAAATTCTTCTCTTCTTAGCTTGCGCTATCAGGAAAAATCCGCTATAATAAAAACCTAATGTACCATCAGATGATAAGGAGCGAGGTGCCTGTCGGCGGTTCGAATGGGCGCTGGACTTCGTGCTCAGACGTGGCGGGCGTCAGCCCGCCTGTGTTCTGCGGCCTCGCCAGCCCCCATTTTTGCTCACCGACAGGTCCGCTTTTCGGGAGCGAAAACGGAGGCTGACCGGGGCGGACGAGACAGTCGGGCCGCCGCCCGGCAGCGAGGACAGCGCACCCCTTGCGGGGACAACGCCGACGGCGTTTGTTTTCACCCCGAAATGCCACATTGCCCCCTATCATCTGATGGGATGCTTCGCGGAAAGACGATACGATTCAAATACTTTACAGGAGGAAGACAGCGTGAGCAAAAAGTACGTGTATCTGTTCAGTGAGGGCAACGCCAACATGCGTGAACTCTTGGGCGGCAAGGGTGCCAATCTGGCGGAGATGACCAATATCGGCCTGCCCGTGCCCCAGGGCTTCACCATCACCACCGAGGCCTGCACCCAGTACTACGAGGACGGCCAGAAGATCAATGATGACATTCAGGCGGAGATCATGACCTATGTCACCAAGATGGAGGAGATCACCGGCAAGAAGTTTGGCGACAAGGAGAACCCCCTGCTGGTCAGCGTCCGCTCCGGTGCCCGGGCCTCCATGCCCGGCATGATGGACACCATTTTGAACCTCGGCCTCAATGAGGACGTGGTGGAGGTCATGGCCCGGAAGTCCGGCAACCCCCGCTGGGCTTGGGACTGCTATCGCCGCTTCATCCAGATGTACTCAGACGTGGTCATGGAGGTGGGCAAGAAATACTTTGAGCAGCTCATCGACCAGATGAAGGAGAAGAAGGGCGTCACACAGGATGTGGAGCTCACCGCTGACGATCTCAAGGAGCTGGCGGGTCAGTTCAAGGCGGAGTACAAGGCCAAGATCGGCCAGGACTTCCCCACCGATCCCAAGGAGCAGCTGATGGGCGCCATCAAGGCCGTATTCCGCTCTTGGGACAACCCCCGTGCCAACGTGTATCGCCGTGACAACGACATCCCTTACTCCTGGGGTACCGCCGTCAACGTGCAGTCCATGGCCTTCGGCAACATGGGCGACGACTGCGGTACCGGTGTGGCCTTCACCCGTAACCCCGCCACCGGCGAGAAGAAGCTCTTCGGCGAGTTTTTGACCAACGCCCAGGGCGAGGACGTGGTGGCCGGCGTCCGGACCCCCATGCCCATCAGCGAGATGGCCGACAAGTTCCCTGAGGCGTTCGCCCAGTTTGAGGGCGTCTGCAAGACCTTGGAGGATCACTACCGCGACATGCAGGACATGGAGTTCACCGTGGAGGCCGGCAAGCTCTACATGCTCCAGACCCGCAACGGCAAGCGCACCCCCGCCGCCGCGCTGAAGATCGCCTGCGACCTGGTGGACGAGGGCATGATCGACGAGAAGCAGGCTGTGGCCATGATCGAGCCCCGCTCTTTAGATACCCTGCTCCATCCCCAGTTTGACGCTACCGCCATCAAGCAGGCCCAGCTCATCGGCTCCGCTCTGGGCGCCTCCCCCGGTGCCGCCAGCGGCAAGATCGTCTTCTCTGCCGAGGACGCCAAGGAGTGGGCCGAGCGCGGTGAGAAGGTGGTTCTGGTCCGTTTGGAGACCTCTCCAGAGGATATCGAGGGCATGAAGGCCGCTCAGGGCATTCTCACCGTCCGCGGCGGTATGACCTCCCACGCCGCCGTTGTGGCCCGCGGCATGGGCAAGTGCTGCGTCTCCGGCTGCGGCGACATCAAGATGGACGAGGAGGCCAAGAAGTTCGACCTCGCCGGCAAGACCTACAAGGAGGGCGACTGGATCTCCTTGGACGGCTCCACCGGCAAGATTTACGACGGCGCCGTCCCCACCACCGATGCTGTCATCGGCGGCGAGTTCGGCCGCGTCATGGGCTGGGCGGACAAGTACCGCCGTCTCCAGGTCCGCACCAATGCCGACACGCCCCACGATGCCGCCCAAGCCCGGAAGTTCGGCGCTCAGGGCATCGGCCTCTGCCGCACCGAGCATATGTTCTTCGATGAGGACCGCATCCCTGCCATCCGCGAGATGATCTGCGCGGACACCTTGGAGCAGCGTGAGAAGGCCCTGAGCAAGCTGGAGCCCATGCAGCAGTCCGACTTCGAGGGCATCTATGAGGCTATGGAGGGCTGTCCCGTCACCATCCGCTTCTTGGATCCCCCTCTCCATGAGTTTGTCCCCACTGAGGAGGCCGACATCGAGAAGCTGGCCAAGGATATGGGCAAGAGCGTGCAGGACATCAAGAACATCATCGCCTCCCTCCACGAGTTCAACCCCATGATGGGCCACCGCGGCTGCCGTCTGGCTGTCACCTACCCGGAGATTGCCGCCATGCAGACCAAGGCTGTCATCAAGGCCGCTTTGAATGTGCAGAAGCGCCACGCCGACTGGACTATCGTCCCCGAGATCATGATCCCGCTGGTGGGCGAGGTGAAAGAGCTGAAGTACGTCAAGAGCGTGGTGGTGGAGACCGCCGACAAGATCATCGCCGAGGCCGGCTCCTCCATGAAGTATAAGGTGGGCACCATGATCGAGATTCCCCGTGCCGCCCTCACCGCTGATCAGATTGCCAAGGAGGCGGACTTCTTCTCCTTCGGCACCAACGATCTGACTCAGATGACCTTCGGCTTTAGCCGCGATGACGCAGGCAAGTTCTTGGGTGCCTACTATGACCGGAAGATCTATGAGAGTGATCCCTTCGCCAAGCTGGATCAGACCGGCGTGGGCAAGCTGGTGGCTATGGCCGCTCAGCTGGGCCGGGAGGCCAATCAGGATATCCACCTCGGCATCTGCGGTGAGCACGGCGGCGATCCCTCCAGCGTGGAGTTCTGCCACAAGGTGGGTCTGGACTACGTCTCCTGTTCCCCCTTCCGCGTGCCCATTGCCCGGCTGGCTGCTGCGCAGGCTGCCATCAAGGAGAGCAAGTAAGGGCTCGATTTCTGTCGTAGGGCAATGTGATTTATCCTGTGCAGGACAATAAACACCAGCCCCCGACATAGAAAAATAAGACCTTGCATCTCACGATGCGGGGTCTTATTTTTGTCCTCCGGACTATCCTTTCCCTGCCTAACACAAGGATTTTCGGAATATTTTGCACTATATCACCATGGAGTAGGGGCATCCGGCCCGAGGGCCGGGGTGGATAAACGACTTTGCCCCTAACAGAATAAATCACATTGCCCTACGACATGGTGATATTCGATGAGTGTGTTATTGGGAAAATCATGATAGGCTTGAAACCCTTGCAATCAGGGGCTTTGAGGCAGTCAGCTTTCCCAAAAGCACAAGCTCCAATACCCCAAAAGTAAGCTGACATCCTTTTTGGGGGATGCTTTTGGGGATTGATGCAGGATGTTCCCACGGGGGAGGACTGCCAACATGAGGAAGAAGAACTTCAAGGGACGATGTGAGAAGCGAGTGCTAAGCAAGTGTGCTGAGGTGTGCCGGACGTATGACGCGATCCAGTACGCCTACGCTGACCTGCTGCAAGCATCGGACGCAATCAAAGAAATCAGGTGTAATGTGCTGCTGGATGGGTTGGAGGTTGGGGAGTACACCTCGGACTTCGTTTGCACCAAGGCAGACGGTGATCTGATGGTCAGGGAGTGCGTGTTTAGAAAGTTCCTGATGAAGCCATTGACGGTAAAGCTGCTGGACGCTTCAAGGGACTACTGGCTCAGGCATGGGGTCACGGATTGGGGGGTGGTCATTGATGAAGAAGTATGACCTGCTCAGGTCTGGTGATTCAATCATCCGGGTTCTGGAATTGCAGGGTGACAGGGTTCTTATCATTGACTGCATCAAGAGGACGATGCCCGTGTGGATAGGGCTGGATGCTCTGGAATCCTAAGATTGCGTTTTATTAGGAAAACACACTGCCAAAAGGATTTTGTGCTTTGGCG
>CAJUOA010000025.1 GCA_910587785.1 uncultured Oscillospiraceae bacterium
TATAGTTAGTGAAAACACTTGGCAAACCGCCGAGGTTTCCTGTTACAGAAAGTATGCTTTTTGTAGCAGGAAACCTCTTTCTTTTTGCCTGTTTTTCTCCTGTTTTGTCGATATTCGGGAACTTTTTTGAGCGTTTATTTTCTGTGACAAGGCCAAAAAACGGCTCTTTTTCCCCCTGACCGCAAAAAAACACCGTGTCTGCCCCCAAATTCTGCCCGCAGCCATGCGCATCCGTTTTCTGGAACAGCCTTCAAAAAAATCCGCTCCACCCCCTTGACAAACCGGTTCTTTTGTTGTATGGTTAGTTACACAAGTGATGAACCACTGAACCAGTAAAGGAGGGAGCTCATTGAATGAGCAGCTGACAGGTCAGAAATCCATCTACATCCAGATCGGCGAGATGATGGAGACAGACATCCTCCGGGGCATCCTCCTGGAGGAAGAGCAGGTCCCCAGCACCAACGAGCTGGCCCGGCTCTACACCATCAATCCCGCCACCGCCGCCAAGGGCGTGGGGCTGCTGGTGGACGAGGGCATCCTCTACAAGCGCCGGGGGATCGGCATGTTCGTCTCCCCGGGCGCAAGGGAGAAAATTCTAGCCAAGCGCCGCGCCGCCTTCGCGGAAAACCACCTGGCCCCCCTCCTCGCTGAGGCGAGGAGCCTGGGCATCTCGAAAGAGGAACTAATCGACATGATAGGAGAGAGAATGAAATGAGCCTCATCTGTGAAAACATCGTCAAAACCTACAGCGGCAAGGAAGTGCTCCAGGACGTGAGCCTGGAGCTCCAGCCCGGCAAAATTTACGGCCTCATCGGACGCAACGGCGCGGGCAAGACCACCTTGCTGTCCATCCTCACCGCCCAGAACCCCGCCACCCGGGGCTCCGTCACCCTGGACGGCGCGCCGGTGTGGGAGAACCGGAGGAGCCTGGAGAAGCTCTGCTTTTCCAGGGAGCTGAACGCCAACGCCGAGAGCGGCCTTGCCGCTATGAAGGCCAAGGAGTACCTGCGCATCGCCTCCACCTACTACGAGGGCTGGGACAAGGCCCTGGAGGAACGGCTGGTGCAGCTCTTCGAGCTGAACACCAAAAAGAAGATGGGCAAAATGAGCAAGGGGATGCTCAGTATGGTGACCATCATCGTGGCCCTGTGCTCCAAGGCCCCCTACACCTTCCTGGACGAGCCGGTGGCGGGGCTGGACGTGGTGGCCCGGGAGCAGTTCTACAAGCTCCTGCTGGAGGAGTACACCGAATCCGGGCGCACCTTCGTGGTCTCCACCCACATCATCGAGGAGGCCGCCGACCTTCTGGAGGAGGTCATCATCCTCCACCATGGGAAGGTCCTCCTGTCCGGGGAGACCCAGTCCTTCGTGGACAGCGCCTGCCATGTCAGCGGCAAGGCCGAGGAGGTGGACGCCGCTGTGGCCGGTCTGGAGGTCCGCCATGTGGAGACCATGGGCCGCAGCAAGGGCGTCACCGTGTTCCTGGAGCCGGGGCAGAAGATCGACGAGAGCCGGGATGTCTCCGTCCAGCCGGTGAGCCTCCAGCGGGCCTTTATGGCCCTGTGCGGAGAGGAGGAGCGGAAGTGAAGCGCAATCTGAAGTTCTGGACCCGCCACACCTGGGAGAGCATGGGGGTGGAGCTGGGGGCCACAGCGCTCCTGGCGGTCCTGGCCCTCTTCGGCGCGGACGGGCTCGACTGGTCCTTCTTCGCCTCCACGGTGCCCCTTTTCCTCTGCATCTCCGCCATGTTCGGCATCGTGATGATTAACTCCGGCTCCCAGAGCCTCTATGTCCCCCTGCTCATCTCCTTGGGTGAGACCAGGCGCAATGTCTTCTGGGGCTTCCACTACTTCCGGGCCCTGGTCATCGCCGTGACCCTGGCGCTGTGCGCCCTCATCTGGCTGGCCGCTCCGGGGGAGGTCTCCACCGCAGGGCTCAGAAGCCTCCCCACCCTCCTCTGTGTGCTGGCGGCCGTCTCCGCCCTGGGCAGCATCATGGGCACCATCTTCACCCGGTGGCGGTGGGCCGGCATGATTCTCATCATCATCATCTGCGGCGGCGGAGGCGGTATGCTGGGCGCTACCGGCGCGATTGCCGCCAACGGAGGATTCAGTCAGGCGGACACCCTGATGCTGGTCTCCTACCTGATGAAGACGCCGTGGTGGCTGGCTGCGGCCGCGATGGCCGCCGTAGCCCTGGACGCGGCTTTTCAATGGGTGCTCCTGCGGAAGCAGGAGGTCAGGCTGTGATCTTCTTTTTTCTTTGTGAACAAAGAAAAAAGAAGCAAAAAAGAAAAACTTTTTGCGGCGAAACGTTGTTTCGCCTTCAGGAGGGAACGATATGGACTTCTTTTTAAGGCACCTGCGGGCCAACCGCAGCGGCATCCCCATCATGCTGGCGGTGCAGTTCGGGCTGTTTCTCTTTGGAATCATCCTGGTAATGATTATCAACCGCTTCATCAACGAGGAGCTGGATTTTGCCACGGTCGGGAGCATGATGGCCCTCATGGGGAGCGTCTTCGGCGGGCTCCTGCGGGGGTCCGGAGGCACGGTGCGCTACCGCATGGCTGTCTGCATGGGCCGAACCCGGCGGTCCTACATCCTCGCCGACCCCGTCATCACGGCCCTCAACTGCCTGGTGGGCATCGGCTTCTCCTGGGTGCTCTCCAAGGTGGAGCTGGCCCTGTACACCGCCCTCTATCCGGGCTGGGTGTGCAGCATGGACTTGAGCGTGATCTTCCAGTGGAAGTTTGTCCTGGTGATCGTGGCGGGGGTTTGCTTCCTGGACTTCTGCCTGGGGGCCCTCCAGCTCCGCTTCGGAGCCAAGGGGTTCGCGGCGGTGTGGCTTCCCCTGTGCTTCTTCCCCATGATCTTCGGTCAGGCCGCCCGGGCTGTGGAGGCCGGCAGCAACAGCCTCCTGGGACGGCTGAGCCGGGTGGTGCTCTTCGTGGCGGGGCTGCTGCCGCCGCCGGTCTGGATTGCCGTGGGCGTCCTGCTGGGGCTGGCGCTGCTGGCCGCGAGCGTCCAGTGCTACCGCCGCATAGAGGTGCGGATGTGACAGAGGGCCCGGGAGCGGTGTGCTCCCGGGCCCTGCTGCTTTTGCCTGCTGGGCTTTGCCCAAACCTACCAGGGGCTCTGCCCCTGGACCCTGCCGCCTTTGAAAAGGCGGGCGAAACTTTTTATGATGCCGCCCCCTCACATCGACCCGGTCTCCCGGCAGATTTTGGGACAAATGTCAAAAACTATCTGTACAGACGGAGAAAAAGGGCGTATAATGGGCAGGCCCCCCTGTCTTCTCACTGGGGGAGCACAGACGGCGGAGGGATAATCCTATGGAGGACAAGCGTCAAAAACCGATCCGGGGCATCCGGATACGGACGCTGAATTTCGTAATGATCGCAGTCTCCTGCGTACTGTACGTGCTGCTTATCGCGGCCACGATCCACGTCTCCCGAAGTTATACGGACGTACATACTTCCATGGACGACTATATCGGCTGCGAGCAGAGCGACACGCTCCTAACGGAGGGCTCCGCCTATCTGACCGAACAGGTGCGGCTGTACGTGGTGACGCTGGACCCCCAGTGCATAGAGAACTACTTCATCGAGGCTAATGCCACCCGGCGCCGTGAGAAGGCCCTGGAACAGCTCCAGGTCCACCACGACAGCGAGGAGGCCTACCAGTTCCTGGTGGAGGCCCTGGAAAACTCCAACGACCTCATGGTCCGGGAGATACACGCCATGCGCCTGGCCGCCCAGGCCATCGGGCAGGACCTCTCGGAGCTCCCTGAGGCGGTGCGCACGGTGCAGCTGAGCGGGAACGAGCTGTCTCTCACCCCGGACGAGCAGCTCTCCCGGGCCCGGGAGATGGTCTTCGGCGATGCCTACCAGGCCTCCAAGGCCCTCATCACCGGCAACGTGGAGTACTCCCTGGGCACCATCCACTCCGCCACCCACCAGGAGATGCTCCACAGTGCCGAAGAGCTGGAGCGGACCATGTCCCAGCAGCGGGTCCTCATCAGCGTACTCTTTGTGGAGAGTCTTATCACCTTTATCCTCATTATCCTCCTCATCGTCAAGCCTCTTCAAATCTACGTCAACTGCATCAAAGAGGACAAGATGATGGAGATTGTGGGCTCCTACGAGTTCAAATATCTCGCCCTGACCTATAACGATATCTACGAGGTCAACGCCGCCAATGAGATGATGCTTCGCCACAAGGCGGAGCACGACCCCCTCACCGGCATCATGAACCGGGGGGCATTCGACCACCTGCGGGCCCTCCTGGCGGGCAAGGCCACGCCTTTGGCCCTGCTCATCATCGACGTGGACTACTTCAAGCAGGTCAACGACGGCTACGGCCACGAGGCTGGCGATCAGGTGCTCAAAAAGGTGGCCCGGCTTTTGTCGGAGAGCTTTCGCAACACCGACTACCCCGCCCGCATCGGCGGGGACGAGTTTGCCATGATCCTTACTGACATCACAAGCGATATGCAGCCGATTGTTGAGAGCAAGGTGGCATCCATCAACTCCACCCTCACCCACCCCACCGACGGCCTGCCGCCGGTGTCGTTGAGCGTGGGCGGCGCATTCTCCGCCAGCGGCTTTACCGACGGCCTCTATAAAGAGGCGGACCTGGCCCTCTACCGGGTCAAGGAGCAGGGCCGGTGCGGGTGCCGCTTCTACCACCAGGAGGACCTATAAAGATCTGCCCGGAAGCGTTCACTTCCGGGCAGATTTACGTTTTAAAGCATGGGGAAGCGCCTGGTCTTGTGCTCCAGGAGGGCGTCCGCCAGGGCGTCGATGTCCTCCCGGGTGGTCTCGGGGCCAAAGCTGACGCGGACGGTCCCGGCGGCGGTCTTTTTATCCAGGCCCATGGCGGTGAGAACGTGGCTTGCCTTTCCCCGGTGGCAGGCGGACCCGGCGGAGATGCAGATGCCCTTCTCCCCAAGGTCGCTGACGATGTTCTGGCTGGGGTAGCCCGGCAGGGACACGGAGAGGATGTGGGGCGCGTCCGCTTCCCCGACAAACACAAGGCCCTCAACGGCCCTCAGGCGCTCCCAGGCGTAGTCCCGGCAGGCGGACATATGGCTGACTGTTTCCTCCAGGTGCTCCTGGCGGAGCTCTACCGCCTTGGCGAAGCCCGCGATCTGGGCTGTAGGCTCGGTGCCGGGGCGGAGGCCCGCCTCCTGCCCGCCGCCGTAGAGCATGGGCCGGGGGGGCTTTGCCCGGCCCACGGCGCAGAGCGCACCGATGCCCTTGGGTCCGCCGATCTTGTGGGCGGAGAGGGAGATAAAGTCCGCGCCCAGGGTTTTGGCGGAGAAGGGCACCTTTAAAAAGCCCTGGACTGCGTCGGTGTGGAGCAGGGCGGGCTTGTCCCGCAGGAGGGCGGCGATCTCCTCCACCGGAAAGCGGGCTCCGGTCTCGTTGTTGACCAGCATGACGCTGACCAGGGCGGTGTCCTCCCGGAGGGTGCCCGCCACCTGGGCGGCGGTGACGCGGCCGCTCCTGTCCGGCTTGAGGTATGTGATCTCGTATCCCTCCTGCTCCAGGGCCTTGGCGCACTGGAGCACCGCGCTGTGCTCCACGGCGGTAGTGATGATGTGGCGTCCCGTCCGGCGGTTCTGGTGGAGGGCGGCCCGGAGGGCCCAGTTGTCGGCTTCCGTACCGCAGGAGGTGAAATAGAGCTGTTTGGCCTCACAGCCCAGGGCGTTTGCTATTGTTTGGCGGCTCCGGTCCACCAGGTCACGGGCCGCGCGGCCCAGGGCGTACTGGGAGGAGGGATTGCCGAAGTCCTCCGTCAGGACCCGGGCCATCTCCTCGGCCACCGCCCGGGGCACCGGGGTGGTGGCGGCATGGTCTAAATAGTGCATATGGATTCTCCTTGCCAATCGGCGTATTTTATGGTATCATCCCTGTGAAAGATTGTTTCATGCGGAGGAGGCTGGCTATGGAATTCAGAATCGAGCCCTACACCCAAGAGCGCATCGGAGACGTTCTCGCCTTTGAGCGTCAGCTGAGGCGTGAAGAGGACTTCTGGGGCTGGGAAATTGACAGCGCCTATGAGGAGGCGGTCCGCAAGAGCTTCGAGGACAGGCGGTTCGACGCCGCTGTCTCCCTCTTGGCTTACGACGGCGACCGGGTGGTGGGCAGGATCGATGCCTCTTTGATTTTCTCCCACTTTGACGGTTCTGTCAAGGCGTACCTTGATTGGATCTGCGTGTTGAAGAACTCCCGGCACGGCGGCGCCGCCCAGGCGCTTATGAATACCCTGCGGGCGCGGCTGAGGGACATGGGAGTCTCATGTCTGGTTGGGCTCATGGCCCAGAACGAGGAGGCACAGCGGTTCTACCGCTCCTTGGAGAACGCTTTGATTCGCGACGAGGGCATTTGGATCGACCTCTAGTATAGCCGGTTTGGCCCTCAATGGCAATAGGCTTTGCTCTTCTATTGATAGATTTATCCATTCTGATAGTCCCGGGGCCTCCCCGGCCCCGGACCCCGGCCCCGGACCCCGGCCCCGGACCCCGGGTGACTTTTTGTGCGGACAAAAAGTCACCAAAAAACCGCTTAAGAAACTACGTTTCTTAAGAATCTTCCTGAATGACGGGGGTTTTTTGTTTACGCTACGACCTGTTTGTCTCCTTTCCCCAATCTCTTCCCTGGGCCGATGCCAGTCGAATCTCCGCCACCACTCCCTGGCCCTTTAGTCTTCTTCGTTGGGTTCGCCTCCGAGAAGCACGATTCTTTTGAGAGACTACCGGGCCACCGGCACGGTGCGGGCGAGACTGCACTTCTTGTCGTGTACGCATGGCGCATCCGCTGCGCAGTCCGGCAGGGACTTCTACATGGAGGGCCGGCAGGCGCAGTATCGATAACTGCCAATCTTGCCACTGGAGCGCGCAGAAATTCAGTGGCAGAGCTCTATCTAGTCGTTATGCGCTCTCCCGGGCCCCTCCGGCCCAAGAGGAGTGGGGGTGTCCAGAGGGGGCAAAGCCCCCTTGGCGGCTTTTTGGTGACTTTTTGGCCGTGCAAAAAGTCACCGGGGTCCGGGGCGAGCAGCCCCGGGCCTTCGACGGAGAAGGCATCTATTCGGAGGAAAAGCAAAAAGGAGCAGTTATGAAAATTTCCATCTATACGCTAGGCTGTAAAGTCAACCAATACGAAACCGCCGCCATGGAGCACACCCTCCTGAACCGCGGCCACCAGCTGGTCCCGTTCGACACCCCCGCCGACGCCTACATCATCAACACCTGCACCGTCACCGCCGTCAGCGACAAAAAATCCCGCCAAATGATCCGCCGCGCCCGGAAACAAGCCCCAAATGCAGTGGTGGCCGTCTGCGGCTGTTACGCCCAGACAAACCCCGACGAAATCAAAACACTCGACGTCGACCTCATCTCCGGCACCGGCGACCGTATGAAATTCCTGGACCTTGTCGAACACGCCGTCCGTGAAAAAGCCCCCATCCTCGCCCTGGATGAGGCCCTGCGCCGCCGCTCCTTCGAGCTCCTCCCCGCCGGAGGCATGACCGAACGCACCCGCGCCATGCTCAAAGTCGAGGACGGCTGCACCAACTTCTGCTCCTACTGCATCATCCCCTACGCCCGCGGCCCTGTCCGCTCCCTCCCCCTCGAAGAGGCCAAGGCGGAAGTGCGCCGCCTCGCCTCCGAGGGCTACCAGGAAATCGTCCTGACAGGCATCGAGATCTCCTCCTGGGGACGGGACCTGCCGGACGCCCCGCCCCTCATCGACCTTGTCGAGGCCGTCTGCCAGACCGCCCCGGACCTCCGCGTCCGCCTGGGCTCCCTGGAGCCCCGCACCGTCACCGGGGACTTCTGCCGCCGCGCCGCCGCGCTGGACAATCTCTGCCCCCACTTCCACCTCTCCATGCAGTCCGGCTGCGACGCCACCCTCCGCCGCATGAACCGCAAATACGATACCGCCCGCTTCCTGGAGAGCGTCACCCTCCTCCGCCGTTTCTTCGACTGCCCCGCCATCACTACCGACCTCATCACCGGCTTCCCAGGAGAGACTGAGGAGGAATTTTCCGAGACGCTTTCCTTCCTCCGTCAATGCGCTTTCGCCGAGATGCACATCTTCCCCTACTCCATCCGCCCCGGCACCCCCGCCGCCGCCATGGAGCAGGTCCCCGGCCCCGTGAAGGAAGAGCGCGCCGCCCGCGCCGCCGCTGCCGCAGACAAAATGCACCTGGAATACCTCCAAAACTGCGTGGGCCGCATCTTCAACGTCCTCTACGAACAGCCCCGGGACGGCCTCTTCCAGGGCCACGCCGAAAACTACATGACCGTCGCCGCCCGGGGCGAGGACCTGCACAACCTCATCCGCCCCACGAAGATTCTGGAGGCCCGGGACGGCCTGCTGATTGGAGAAATCATAGATTAAAAGGAGCCGGTCATGTACAACTTTTTCGCCTATATCGCCCGCATGAAATATATCACCCGCTGGTCCCTCATGCGAAACAGCCTCCCCGAGAACATCCAGGAGCACAGCCACATGGCCGCTGTCCTCGCCCACGCCCTCGCCGTCATCCGCCGGGACGTCTTCCTCATCCCCTGCGACCCCGACAAGTGCGCCTCCGCCGCCCTCTTCCACGACGCCGCAGAAATCTTCACCGGCGACCTCCCCACCCCTATCAAGTACTACAGCCCCGCCATCCTAGACGCCTACCGCCAGGTGGAGGCCGTGGCCGCAAACCGCCTCCTGGAATCCCTCCCCGAGGAGCTCCGCCCCGCCTATGCCCCCCTCCTCCGGGAGGAGGACCCGGACATCCACGCCCTGGTCAAAGCCGCCGACAAGCTCTGCGCCTACCTCAAATGCCTGGAGGAGCTCCAGAGCGGCAACCGGGAGTTCGCCGACGCCGCCCAGCAGACCCTCGCCGCCCTCCGGGACATGAACATGCCCGAGATCGACTGGTTCCTCGAGCGCTTCGCCCCCGCCTTCGGCCTCACTCTGGACGGCCTCCAGGGCCGCTGAGGACGCCCTTTAGAAAAAGTTCCACTTTTTATCAGAAAACACTTGCACTCCGGAAATCTCCGTGGTATAATCGCCTTGTTAGTATCGATAGACCAGAGTGGACTTTTCGGTCCGCTCTTTTTCTTGACTTATTTTGATAGAGCAATTTCCCCCAAAAATGGGGCAAATTCGCTCCGATTTGACAGATTTTGGAGGAGGACGACCAATGGCAAAGGTGACCGACCTTGTCTCACGGCTTGCCGCCCCTGCCGTGGAGGCCGCCGGGTGTGAGCTCTGGGACGTGGAATATGTCCGGGAGGCCGGAAGCTGGTTCCTGCGGCTCTATATCGACAAGCCCGGCGGCGTGGACATCCTCGACTGCGAGACCGTCAGCCGCACAGTCAGCGACCTGCTGGATGAGGCCGACCCCATCGAGGGCAGTTATACCTTTGAGGTCTCCTCCGCCGGGGCCGAACGGCCCCTCAAGCGCCCCGGTGACTTTGCCCGCTTTCTGGGCAGCCCCGTGCTGGTTAAGCTCTATAAGGCCCGGGACGGCCGCAAAGAGTTCCCCGGACACTTGGCCGGGTACCAGAACGGGGACATCACCATCACCATGAACGGTGAGGATATTACGTTCTCGAAGGACGAGGTGGCCCTCTGCCGCCTGCGGATCGAGTTTTGAAGGAGTATGTCATGAAATGTGATGAGATTTTCGCGGCCCTGGACATGCTGGAGAAGGAGCGGGGCATCTCCCCTGCCTTCATGATGGATAAGATCGTCCAGGCGCTGACAACAGCCTATAAGAAAGACCACGAGGGCGTGGAGAACGTCATCGTGGAGGTCAACGAGGTCAGAAAGGACCTGCGCATGTACGTCCAGAAGGAGATCGTGGAGGAAGTCGAGAACCCCGGCACCCAGATGTCCCTGATGGAGGCCCGGGCCAAGTACGGCCGGGTGGACCTGGGCGGCACCGTCAACATCCCCGTGGACAACGTGGAGTTTGGCCGCATCGCCGCCGGAAACGGCAAGCAGGTCATCATCCAGGGCCTCCGGGAGGCCGAGCGGGGCATGGTCTACGACGAGTTCAACTCCAAACAGCACGAAATCCTTACCGGCGTGGTCTCCCGCATCGACCCCCGCAACGGCAGTATCTCCCTGCGTATCGGCACCGGCGCGGAATCTACCGAGGCCATGCTCTCCGCCACCGAGCAGATCCGCGGCGAGGAGCTGGTGGAAGGCCAGCACGTCAAGGTCTATGTGGTGGAGGTCCGCCGCAGTACACGCGGCCCCCAGGTGCTCATCTCCCGGACCCATCCGGGCCTGGTGAAGCGGCTCTTCGAGCTGGAGGTGCCTGAAATCTACGAGGGCATCGTTGAAGTCAAGTCCATCGCCCGGGAGGCCGGGAGCCGCACTAAGATGGCTGTCTGGAGCAGCGACGAGGCCATCGACCCCATCGGCGCCTGCGTGGGCCCCGCCGGACAGCGGGTGGGCAGTATCGTCAATGAGCTCCGGGGGGAGAAGATCGACATCATCAAGTACAGCGAGGACCCCGCCCAGTTCATCGCCGCCGCCCTGGCCCCCGCCGACGTGGTGGACGTCTGGATCGCCGACGAGGGCAAGGGATGCCGGGTCATCGTGCCCGACGACCAGCTCTCCCTGGCCATCGGCAAGGAGGGGCAGAACGCCCGCCTCGCCGCCCGCCTCACCGGCTACAAGATCGACATCAAGCCCCAGTCCTACAAGGACGAGGAGCCCGAGGCCGAGGGCGTGAACGAGGAGTAAGGCCATGGACGGACGCATCTCTGTGGCCTACCTGCAATCCTATATCAAGTCCAAGGACCACCATCCAGAGCTGGTCAAGGACTATTTTCTCAAGCTCACGGAGGAGACCGGGGAGCTGGCCCGGGCCATGCGCAAGGGCCTGCGCCCCGCCTCCCCAGAGGATATTCGCGGCACCGTGGACGAGGAGCTCTGGGACGTGATTTACTACGCCCTGGCCATCGCCAACTGCTACGGCATCGACATGGAGTCCGTCATCCCGAAGAAAGCGGCGTTCAACGCCCAGCGCTACCCCGATTCGGGGCCCTTTACCCTGGACCGGTAGCTGAGAAAGGAAGCGCCATGCAGAAACCGAAAAAAGTCCCCCAGCGCCAATGCCTTGGCTGCCGGGAGATGAAGGATAAAAAGGCCCTCATCCGGGTGGTCCGCTCCCCGGAGGGGGAGATCAGCCTGGATTTCAAGGGCAAAAAGCCCGGCCGGGGGGCCTACGTGTGCCCCGACCCGGCGTGCCTGGCCAAGGTCCGCAAGAGCCGGGCCCTGGAGCGGGCGTTCGAGAGCGCCATCCCGGCGGAGGTCTACGGCATGCTGGAACAGCAGATGGAGGAAGGCGATGGATAACATCCTCTCCATGGCGGGCCTGGCCCTCCGGGCCGGACGGCTGGAGGTGGGCGACGAGGCCGCGTCGGACGCCTGCCGGGAAAAGCGGTGCCGCCTGCTCCTGACCGCCTGCGGCGCATCCGAGAACGCCCTGCGCCGGGCGGAGCGGTGTGCTCAGGAGGGGCAGTGCCTGTTGCTCCCCCTCCCCTGCTCCAAGGAGGAGCTGGGCGCGGCCCTGGGCCGGGGGAGCTGTGCCATGGCGGCGGTGACGGACCTGGGGTTCGCCCTGGCCCTGGCGGAGAAGCTCGCGGCACGGGACCCGGCGCGGTACGGCGAGGCCGTGGAGCGCCTGCGTTTGAAGGCAGAGCGGGCCGCACAGCGGCGGCAAGCGCCTAGAAAGCGCCCTGGGCGCAAGAAAAAGTAAGAATAACCATAACAGACGCCTGGAAGTCGGAGAACAGGCGCGAAGCGGAAATAAAAGTTTCGCCCGCCTTTTCAAAGGCGGCGGGTCCAGGGCAGAGCCCTGGTGGGTTTGGGCGAAGCCCAACACGCATTCGTCTCATTCGATTTTCAGTCGTGTGTTATGGTGTATAAAGCAAACTACTGGAGGTGGCCTTATTGGGTAATATCGTAAATAAGTATAAGGTAAACGAGCTGGCGAAGGATTTCGGGATGCAGACAAAGCAGATCATCGAGATCCTCAGCAAGTACTTCGACACGCCGAAGAAGTCCGGCCAAAACCTGACGGACCAGGAGCTGACGGTGGTCTTCGAGCACCTGACCCAGACCAACCAGGTCAGCAGTATCGAATCCATCTATGCCGACACCGCTCTGGCTGAGAAGGCCAAGCCCGCTCCGGCCGAGTCCCCCGCCCCCAAAGGCCGGGACCAGGGCGGCAAGAAGCCTCAAAACGGGCGAGGCGGGTCCGAGGGCGGCAAGCCCCGGCAGAACAGCGCTCCCGCAAAGAATCCCCCTCAGAGCGCGCCCCAGCCTCCCAAGGGGCAGGGCCAGCAGGCTCAGCCGCAGAATCAGCAGGCCAGTCAGCCCGGCGCGTCCCGGGTGGTGCCCAAGACCAAGGTGGTGGACACCCGCAAGGCCACCAATGTCAACCTGGATAAGTACGACGAGAAGCTGCAAGATATGGCCGAGCGCTCCGGCGCAGGCGGCGGACGCCGGGACCGGGAGCAGGGTAAGGAGAAATTCCGCAGCGCCGGAAGCAAGAAGCGGGGACAGATGTCCTTTTCTAACAAGCGGCGTCAGGAGGAGGCGGAGAAGATGCGCCGTCTCCAGCTGGAAATCGCCAAGAAGACCCCCCTCACCGTGAAGATCCCCGCAGAGATCTCTGTGGGCGAACTGGCCAGCCGGATGAAGAAGACCGGGGCCGAGGTGGTCAAGTGCCTCATGAAGAACGGCGTCATGGCCTCCGTCAGCCAGCTCATCGACTTCGACACCGCCGCCATCATCGCCGAGGAGCTGGGCTGCAAGGTAGAGCGGGAGATCGTGGTCACCATCGAGGAGAAGCTCATCGACACCGCCGAGGACAAGGAGGAGGATCTCCGTCCCAGGGCCCCGGTGGTGGTGGTCATGGGCCATGTGGACCACGGCAAGACCTCCCTGCTGGACTATATCCGCAAGGCCAGCGTGGCCAGGGGCGAGGCCGGCGGCATCACCCAGCACATCGGCGCGTACCAGACCCAGATCGGCGGCAAGCCCATTACCTTCCTGGACACCCCCGGCCATGAGGCCTTCACCTCCATGCGGGCCCGGGGCGCTATGGTTACGGACATCGCCATCCTGGTCGTCGCCGCCGAGGACGGCATCATGCCCCAGACCGTGGAGTCCATCAACCACGCCAAGGCCGCGAATATCCCCATCATCGTAGCCATCAACAAGATGGATAAGCCGGACGCCAATCCGGAGCGCATCAAGCAGCAGCTCACTGAGTACGAGCTGGTGGCCGAGGAGTGGGGCGGGCAGACCATCATCTGCCCCATCTCCGCCAAGACCGGAATGGGCATCGAGAACCTGCTGGAGATGGTCTCCCTCACCGCGGAGGTGGCGGAGCTCAAGGCCAACCCCAACCGCGCCGCCCAGGGTACGGTCATCGAGGCCCGGCTGGACAAGGGCCGCGGCCCTGTGGCCACCCTCCTGGTCCAGAACGGCACCCTCAAGCAGGGCGATATTATCATCGCCGGCACCGCCGTGGGCCGCGTGCGGGCCATGGTGGACGACAAGGGTAGCCGCCTCGCCCAGGCCGGTCCCTCCGTGCCGGTGGAGATCACCGGTCTCGCAGATGTCCCCGGCGCGGGCAGCGTCTTCAACGCCGTGGCCGACGAGCGCCTGGCCCGGGAGCTGGCCGAACAGCGCCGCAATGAGGAGCGGGCCAAGGCCGCCGCTCCCGTCCAGAAGGTCAGCCTGGAGGACCTCTTCAGCCAAATTCAGGCCGGCGAGGTCAAGGACCTGAACATCATCGTCAAGGCCGACGTCCAGGGCTCCGCCGAGGCGGTGAAGACCAGCCTGGAGAAGCTCTCCAACGAGGAGGTCCGGGTGAAGGTCATCCACTCCGGCGTGGGCGCGATCAGCGAGAGCGACGTGATGCTGGCCTCCACCAGCAAGGCTATCGTTGTCGGCTTCAACGTCCGCCCCGACGCCTCCGCACGGGACAGCGCCGCCCGCTCCAACGTGGATATGCGCATGTACCGGGTCATCTACGACGCCATCGGCGAGGTGGAGGCCGCTATGAAGGGAATGCTCGCCCCCAAGTTCCGGGAGGCCCTCATCGGCCACGCGGAGGTCCGGCAGACCTACAAGGTCTCCGGCGTGGGCACGGTGGCCGGATGCTATGTCCAGGACGGCAAGATTCAGCGCTCCTGCCAGGTGCGCATCGTCCGGGACGGCGTGGTCATCCACGAGGGCCAGCTGGCCTCCCTCCAGCGGTTCAAGGACGCCGTCAAGGAGGTTGCCTCCGGCTACGAGTGCGGCATGACCATCGAGAAGTTCAACGACATCAAAGAGAGCGATATCATCGAGTGCTTTGTCATGGAGCAGATTGAGGTCTAAGCAAATACCGAGGGCGGGCCGCGCGCCCGCCCTCGTTTCCTGCTACTCCCCTTCCCGCAGGTCCTCCGGGTCCAGGCAGGCCACCGCCAATTGCAGGGCCAATTTGAATCCCTCCTCAAAGGCGTACTGTCCGTAGGCACGGGTGGGGTCTTTGCGGAGGTAATCCGGGAACCGGTTGGGATCGTAGGGGACGCAGTAGGCCATGAACAGGTGGTCAAATAGAGCTTTCATACATATCACCTCGCAGAAAATTTACCATTCTGTAGATATTATATTCTACAGAATGGTAAATGTCAAGGAGTTTTTATGAATGTTAATGAGATTTTTGCAGAAAGAGTGTATGAATTGCGAGTAAAGCGCGGATTGACACAAAGAGAACTGGGGACAGCCATCGGTTTGACCCATAAATCCATCAGTACCATTGAATCTGCTCTTCGCACAACAAGTTTTGAAAAATTAGTTTTGCTGGCTAAATTCTTCGATGTCTCCACAGACTATCTGCTGGGATTGAAGGATGAACCGTAAAGGAGGTCTTTATCATGCCCAGCAACCGGATCGGCCGGATCAACGAGGAGATCCAGCGGGAGCTGTCCTCCCTTCTCCGCACGGTGAAGGACCCACGGCTCCAGAGCGGCCTCTTCACCATCACCAACGTGGACACCACCGGCGACCTGCGCTATACGAAGGTCTATATCTCTGCCCTGGACAAGTCCCAGGAGAAGGAGATGATGCGGGGCCTGCGCTCCGCCGCCGGGTACCTCCGGCGGGAGCTGGGGGCCGCTCTGCGCCTGCGCTACACGCCGGAGCTCCAGTTCGTCGCCGACGACTCCATCGCCCAGGGGGCCCATATCCTGGAGATGCTCCGGGACGAGACCGTGGTCAAGCCCCCCAATCCTGCCAACGAACACATCATTCTCGACGAGGAGTAATTGTATGAAAACGACAGAAGCCGCCGCACTTCTCAGGGAGCAGGACAACATCCTCATCCTCACCCACCGCCGCCCGGACGGGGATACCATCGGCTGTGCCGCCGGGCTGTGCGCCGCCCTGCGGCAGCTGGGGAAGAGCGCGTATCTGCTCTACAACCCGGAGATCACCGAGACCAACGCCCCCTACGCCCAGCCCTTCTGGGCCCCGGAGGGGTTCGAGCCGGATTTCGTGGTCTCCACCGACATCGCCGCCCGCAGCCTCTTCTTCCCCGCCGCAGAGCCCTACCGGGAGCGAGTGGACTTGGCCATCGACCACCATCCGTCTCATGAGGGCTTCGCCAAAGCGTCCTGTGTGGACGCCTCCCGGGCCGCCTGCGGGGAGATTATCTACGACATCTGCCTGGCGCTGGGGGAGATCACGCCCCAGGTGGCCCTGCCCCTCTACGTGGCCGTCTCCACCGACACCGGCGGGTTCGTCTACGCCAACACCACGTCCAACACCCACCGCGTCGCCGCCGCCCTGATGGAGACCGGCATCGACGCCGCCGCCCTCAACAAGCGCCACTTCCGCACCAAGAGCGCCAAGCGCCTTGCCCTGGAGGCGGACCTGCTGAGCAACATGGAGTTCTTCCACGACGGGCAGGGCGTCTTCCTGACCGTGCCCATCTCCCTCATGGAGCACGTCCAGGCCACGGAGGATGACGCCGAGGATCTCTCCGCCCTGGCGGGCATCATCCAGGGGGTGGACTGCGGTGCGGTCCTCCGGCAGCTGGCCCCCAACACCTGGAAGCTCAGCCTCCGCACCGGCGAGAACCAGCGGGTCAACGCCACCTGCGCCTGCCAGCTCCTGGGCGGAGGCGGTCACGCCATGGCCGCCGGCGCTACCATCGACGGCCCCCTTCCTGAGGTCAAGGCCCGCGTGCTGGAAGCCATCAATCAGGTAAAAAAATTCTGATTCTTCCTTTTTTCTTTATTTACAAAGAAAAAAGAAAACTTTTTGTTTCCAGGCTTGGCCTTGCTCATGAGTTATGAAAAACGGAAGCGCCAGTGGAGTTCCACACCGGTGCTTCCGTTTCTTCTACAACAGACCCTCATACTGCTCCAGCGCCTCCAGCCCCTGCCGGTTGACGTGGTAGGTATAGCGCGTCTCGCCGCCCTCCCTCGTCCGGGTGAACCAGTGGAGAGGGTTGCGGCCCAGGATCGCCGCCGTATTGGGCGGGCCTCCCAGCTTCTTGACGGTCTGGGCCAGGAGCGGACCGTTGTCCCGCAGGATCTTTGCCACCAGGAGGGCCTGCTCCTTATAGACGGTAAGGATCTTCGTGCGGGTGACGCCGCCGGTATTGGCGCTCCCGGTGCGGCCCCCGTGCTCCCGGAGGACCGCCAGGCGGCGCTTCCTGTTGGTCCGGGGCCTGCCGGCCTCCTTGGGGTTGAGGTACACGTCCAGCTGGGGCGCGCCCTTGGAGGTGAAGCCGACGAAGATCAGCCCCAGCTCCAGGCGGCGGCAGAGGGACTGCATGTCCTTGATCTGGGGGGCCATGTACCCCCGTTTGGGCAGGGGGACGGCCACGTACACGCCGTCGGCGATGCGCTGGCGGTCCAGGGCCTGGTAGATGAGCTCCAGGGTGAAGCCGGTCTTGAGCTCCACCACGATGAACTCCCCGTCCCGGACGGCGGCGATGTCGCAGCCGCGCACCTCCCCCCGCACCTCGTAGCCCAGGCCCTCCAGGTAGTCCCGGACCGGGGCGTAGAGGTCGCTCTCCCGGAGCTTGTCCATCTCAGTAGCCCAGGGAGCGGTCCACCAGGTTCAGGAGCGGCTCCCCGGCGGCGTAGCGCTCCAGGTCCCGGCAGAACATGTCCACATCCAGGTCGCAGGTGAGGCCCAGGGACATGTTGCCGGAGATGTGGGGGGTGAGGATGGTGTTGGGGCAGGTCCAGAGGGGGTGGTCCGCGGGCAGGGGCTCGGGGACCGTCACGTCCAGGGAGGCCCCGGCGAGGCGGCGGCTTTGGAGGGCCCCGGCAAGGGCGTCCTGGTCCACGGCGGACCCCCGGCCCACGTTGACCACGTAGGCTGTGGGCGGCAGGAGGGCGATGCGCTCCCGGGAGAGGATGCCCGCCGTCTCCCGGGTGGCGGGGAGGGCCATGATGAGGGCGTCCGCCCGGGGGAGGACGCTGTCCAGCTCCCTGATGGGCAGGACGGCGTCGAAGGCGGGCTCCGCCGACTTCCCGCTCCGGCAGACGCCGGTGACGGAGGCCCCCAGGGCCTTGAGGCGGCGGGCGGTGTGGGAGCCGATGTCCCCGGTGCCCAGCATGACGATGTGACTGCCGGTGATGGAGCGGATTGGGGTGTAGAAGGTCCAGCGGCGGTCCCGGAGGTCCGTCTCGTACTCCGGCATCCGGCGCAGGAGCATGAGGAGCACCATGAGGATGTGCTCAGAGATGGTGGGGCCGTAGGCGCCGGAGCTGTTGGAGAGCAGGCAGTCGGGGCGGGGCCACAGGGCGCCGTCCAGGAGGTGGTCCACCCCGGCGGAGGCGGCGCAGAGCCACCGGAGGGACTTCGCCTTCGGGAGCAGGGACGTAGGGACGTAGCCGAAGAGGACCTCGTACTCGCCAATCTCCGCCGCGAAACGGTCCTGGTCCTTGCCGCTGTCGTAGTAGGCGGCGGAGAAGCCCGCCTGAGCGGCCACGGCGTTGATTGTTTCCTGGTAATGCGCATCCACAAAATTCGTGTATACCCCAATCTTTCTCATAAACGTGTTCCCTTTCATCAAATCCAGGAGCAAAGCGAAGCTTTGCGGGCAAAAGTTTTTCTTTTCGCTTCCTTTTCTTTTTTCAAAAAGAAAAGGAAGGTCACTCCAGCACGCTCCCGTCCGGCAGGAGGAACAGCGCCTCCGCCGGGGGCTCGGTATCCAGAGGTGCGGCGGTGAAGCGGTAGACGAGGGTGTCGTCGCAGGTGCGCTCAGCGGCGTAGAGGAGGCCCGTGTCCACGGCCACCCAGTAGCGGCCCACATAGCCCGCCTCGTCCGGGTAGGTCTCCACGTAGATGCAGGAGGTGCCGTCCCGGTCCAGGTACCCGGCGGCGGCGATGGTGTCCACCTCCAGGTCCCGCACCAGCTCATAGGTGGGCATCCGCTGGAGGCGGTCTGCGGTCAGCTCACTGCTGCGGAGAACGGTCCAGGCGGTGTCGTCGTCGTACCACACAGCGGCGCTGCCCCCGGAACAGAGGGTGTGGCGGACGCTTCCGCCGGGGAGCTGGGTGTCGATGCGGGTCCGTCCGCCGCTAACGTAGACCTGGTACACGGTCTGTCCGCTGCCGCCGGACCAGAAGGTCTCCACCGTCTGGGCGCGGCTGTAGAGCAGGGACCGGGCCAAGGTGTTGATGGCGGGCCTGACCGTATCCGGCGAGATGGCCACCACGTTGAGGCGGGTCTCCGTGCCCTCCTCCCCCACTGCGGCGGTGTCCGCCTGGGGCTCCGGCAGGACGATGCCCCCGGATTCCAGGCGGCTCCCCCGCACCAGCAGGACCATGACAACGATCAGCAGGACGCTAAATCCCACCAAAAAATACATCTTCTGCTTCTTATCCAGACACAGCCCCTCCTTCCCAACGGGTCCGCGGGTCCCCTTATGAGCGAAAATCCTCCGGCCTCGGGCCCCGGCCGAAGTGCCACAGGATGGCGTCGGCGATGCGGCGGCAGGCTTGGCCGTCCCCGTAGGGGTTGACAGCGCGGGCCATGGCAGCGTAGGCGGCGGGGTCGGTGAGGAGCTGGTCCGCCATGGAGACAATGTCGTCATAGGCCACACCCGCAAGCTTCGCGGTACCGGCCTCCACGGCCTCTGGCCGCTCGGTCTCCCGCCGGAGGACCAGCACCGGCTTGCCCAGAGCCGGCGCCTCCTCCTGAAGCCCGCCGGAGTCGGTGAGGACCAGGCAGCACCGGGCCATGAGGTTGTGCATCTCGCCGGCGGAGAGGGGCGCGGTCAGGCGGACGTTCTCGATACCCTCCAGATGCCGCTTTGCGCACTCCTGGACCACCGGGCTTAAGTGAACCGGGTAGACCAGGATGGTGTCCGGGTGAGTGCGGGCGATGTGGGCCAGGGCGGACATGATGTCCTCCATGGGCTGTCCGTAATTCTCCCGGCGGTGGCAGGTGACGAGGACAATCTTCTTGCTGTCATAGGGCAGGTCATTGAGAATTTCTGTTGTGAAGTGATAGTCCTTTACGACCGTTGTTTTCAAGGCGTCAATGACGGTATTCCCTGTCACAAAGATGTTCTCCGTGATCCCTTCCCGCTCCAGATTCCTGCGGTTGGATTCGGTAGGGCAGAAGTACAGGTCCGCGATGGCGGTGACCAGCTTCCGGTTCATCTCCTCCGGGTAGGGGGAGTACTTGTCGTAGGTGCGCAATCCCGCCTCCACATGGCCCACCGGAACTTTATGGTAAAATGCAGAGAGAGCCCCGGCAAACGTCGTGGAGGTGTCGCCGTGGACCAGGATCAGGTCCGGCTTCAGCGCGTCGATAGCCTCGTCCATGCCGGTCAGGCACTTGCTGGTGATGGTGCTGAGGGTCTGCCGGGGGGTCATGATGTCTAGGTCCCAGTCCGGCGTCAGGCCGAAGACCTCCAGAACGCTGTCGAGCATCTCCCTGTGCTGGGCGGTGACACAGCAGATGGATTCGATCTCCTCCCGCCCGGACAGTTCCTTGACCAGGGGGGCCATTTTGATGGCCTCCGGCCGGGTGCCAAAGACGCTCATGATACGCAGTTTTTCCATTTAAGACTCCTTCTCCCCCGTCCCGCTCCCCTGCTCCGGCTCCTGGGAGGCGGGGGCGTCCTTGTGGGGGTGGTCGTGGGGGAAGCGGGCGATGCGGGCAACGGTGAAAGCCGTGCCGATGAGGGCCGCGACGGAGAGGATCACCTTGGCGTAGCCCCGGGTGACCAGCATCACCGCGCACAGGCCCAGCATGGAGGCCACCATGTACAGCGTGGCCACCGCCTGCTTCTGGTTCATGCCCATGTCGATGAGCTTGTGGTGGGTGTGGCTGCGGTCCGCCTTCATGGGGTTCTGCCCCTTGAGGATGCGCCGGAGGAAAGCGGAGGTGGTGTCAAAGATGGGAAAGCCCAGGATGATGAAGGGCACGACAAAGGAGATGACGGCGTACAGCTTGAAGAGCCCGGTCACAGACACCGTGGCAAGCATGAAGCCCAGGAACGTGGCCCCGGTGTCGCCCATGAACATCTTGGCGGGGTTGAGGTTGTAGGGGATGAAACCCAGGCAGGCCCCTACCAGGGCCGCGCAGATGACCGCCATGCCCATGTCCTCCATCATGAGGGCGATGACCAGCATGGTGAGGGCCCCGATGGTGGAGATGCCGTCGGCGAGGCCATCCAGGCCGTCGATGAGGTTGACGGAGTTGGTCACCGCCACGATCCAGACCACCGTGATGGGCACCGAGAGGATGCCGAAATTCCAGTAGGGGTCCCCGAAGGGAAAGGGGCTCGCGATGGCCTCGATAATCACCCCGTGCCAAATGGCGATGAGGGCCGCAACAATCTGCAAAATAAACTTAATGCCCGCCCCCAGGGGGTGAGAGTCGTCCACCACGCCCACGGCCACGATGACGCAGGCCCCCAGGAGAATGCCCCGAAGCTGACGGTCCACGTTGGCAAAGAGGAGGATGCTCGCCACGAACCCGGCGAAGATGGCCAGCCCCCCCAGCAGGGGGATGGGGTGGTCGTGCATCCGGCGCTTGTCCTTGGGCACGTCCACCGCGCCGATCTTGATGGCGATCCACTTGGCCGCGGGTACCAGAGCGAAGCTCACCGCCATAGACACCCCGAGAGCCAGGATCACAGGGACCACGTTGGTCCGGTCGAAGACTGCACTGATTCTCATCATGATCTGTTCCGCACCGCCTTATCTCGCCAAAAAACCGACTTTTTTGTAGACCTTGCGCAAGGTCTTCTCCGCCACACGGGACGCCTTCTCCGCTCCGGCGCGGTAGACGCCCTCCAGGTAGGCCTTGTCGGCCATGATGCGCCTGGCCTCCTCCTGGATGGGCCGCAGGAGCTCCACCACGGCCTCGCCCACTGCGGTTTTGAACGCGCCGTAGCCCTGGCCGTCGAACTCCCGCTCGATCTCGCCGTAGGTCTTGCCGGTGGCGGCGGCGTAGATCTGCATCAGGTTCGCCACGCCGGGCTTCTCATCCGGAGCGTAGCGGACGCAGCGCTCGGTATCGCTGTCGGTGATGGCCCGCTTGAACTGCTTCATGATGACGGTGGGGTCATCCATCAGGAGCACCCGGCCGGTGTTTGAATCGTCGCTCTTGCTCATCTTCGATGTCGGACTGACCAGGTTCATGACCCGGGCTCCAACCTTTGGCACGTAGGGCTCCGGCATTTTGAAGACGTCGCCATAGATGCCATTGAAGCGCTGGACGATGTTCCGCGCCAGCTCCACATGCTGTTTCTGGTCCTCCCCCACGGGGACAACGTCCGGCTGATAGAGCAGGATGTCCGCTGCCATGAGGCATGGGTAGGTGAAGAGCCCGCCGTTAATGTTCTCCGCGTTTTTTGCGGACTTGTCCTTGAACTGGGTCATGCGGGAAAGCTCGCCGAACATGGCGTAGCAGTTGAGCACCCACCCCAGCTCCGCGTGCTGGTGGACATGGGACTGCACGAAGAGGGTGTTCTTCTCCGGGTCCAGACCGCAGGCGATATACTGGGCCAGCTGCTCCAGGGTCCGGCGGCGCAGGGCGGCGGGGTCGTGGCGCACGGTGATGGTGTGGAGGTCCGCCATGAAGTAGTAGCAGTCGAACTTATCAGCCCGGGCCGCCCAATTGCGGATAGCCCCCAGGTAGGAGCCCAGGGTCAAATCGCCGCTGGGCTTGACGCCGGAGAGCATTACTTTTTTCTCGTTCATTTTCTCTGTACTCCTTTATTTCATCGCTCCTACGCGAAAATTTCCAACGTTCTGCCTGATTATAGCACGCCCCTCCCCAAATAACAACCGCTCCCCGGGGAATTCCAGGAAATGATACAAATCTTTTACAACTGGAGGACCGTTCCCTCTCTCAGACGCAGATCTGAAAGAATTGTTCCCCCAAAATCTGAAAATCACCGGCGGCAGAGACGGTTTCTCTGTTGCAGGATGGAAAAAAATATAGTACAATGGCCGGGTCAGAAAATTCTTTGCTTCACGGATTGGAGGTGCCTATGAACATTTCACTGCGTACGCGCACGGAGGAGACCGCCGCAGTCTACTTTGAAAAGACCCGGGACCCGGACATCCAGCGGGTCCTGCCCCAGCGGGCCAAGACGGTGGAGGAGGCCCTGACCGACTTTCGGCGGACCCAGGAGCCTGGCGCTGCAAGCTACGGCCGCACCGTCTGGGCGGACGGGCGGTATGTGGGGGACGTGTGGTGCTACGGCCTCCACAGCGGCGAGGAGCCGGACGCCATGGTCAGCTACTGTATTTTCGAGAAGGACCTCTGGGGCCGGGGAACCGCCTCCCGGGCGCTGGGGATGTTTCTGGAGGAGATCACGGACAAGTTCGGCCTGAGGACCGCCGGGGCGTTCACCTTCGCCGCCAACGCCGGTTCTATCAAGGTCCTGGAGCGAAACGGCTTTCGCCGGGAGGAGACCTTCGTGGAGGACGGCGTGGAATCCGCCTACTTCCTCTGGCGGCGGGACTACGGACGGATCATCCTGGAGACGGAGCGCCTGCGCCTGCGGGAGCTGGAGGAGGCGGACCTGGAGGCCATGGGCCGCTTTCTGAAGGACCCGGAGGTCATGTACGCCTATGAGCACGGCTTTACCGATGAGGAGGTCCGGCAGTGGCTGGACCGGAACCTCCAGCGCTACGCGGAGGACGGCCATGGGCTGTGGGCAGTTATCGAGAAGGAGACGTCGGACCTCATCGGCCTCTGCGGCCTCACCTGGCAGGACTGGGAAGGGCGGCAGGTGCTGGAGATCGGCTATCAGCTCCGGAAGGACAAGTGGCGCCAGGGGTTCGCAGCAGAGGCCGCCGTCGCCTGCAAACACTACGCTTTTGAGACGCTGGGGGCCCGGGAGGTCTTCTCCATCATCCGGGACAACAATTTCCCCTCCCAGCATGTGGCCCTGCGAAACGGCATGTCCGTGCGGGGCTCGTTCGTCAAGCACTACTACGGCGTGGACATGCCCCATCTGGTGTTCGGGGCGGGACGGTAACCAGAAACGCTCATACCCATCATTTAGAATACGGAGGATATCCAATCATGACCAACGACAACACCTATTTCGACGCCATGGAGGCCAAGATCCCCCACGGCAAGGTCCGCACACGCTTCGCCCCCTCCCCCACCGGCTATATGCACGTGGGGAACCTGCGCACCGCCCTTTACACGTGGCTCATCGCCCGCAGTCAGGGGGGCACCTTCATCCTGCGCATAGAGGACACGGATCAGGGACGCCTGGTGGAGGGCGCTACCGAGGTCATCTACCGCACTCTGGCCGAGTGCGGCCTCGCCCACGACGAGGGGCCAGACGTGGGCGGTCCTGTGGCTCCCTATATCCAGTCCGAGCGCCGGGACACCTACGGAACGTATGCCCGCCGCCTGGTGGAGCTGGGCCACGCCTACTACTGCTTCTGTGAGAAGACCGAGAGTGAGGAGGAGTACGGCGGCTTCCACCGGGAGGCCGACCCCTGCCGCTCCCTGACGCCGGAGGAGGTCCAGGCGAAGCTGGACGCCGGCGCGCCCTATGTCATCCGGCAGAAGATTCCCGAGACCGGGACCACCACCTTCCACGACGCCATCTTCGGCGACATCACGGTGGAGAACTCCACCCTGGATGACCAGGTGCTCCTCAAGCGGGACGGTTTGCCCACCTACAACTTCGCCAACGTCGTCGACGACCACCTGATGGGCATCACCCATGTGGTCCGGGGGAGCGAATACCTCTCCTCCGCCCCAAAGTACGACCTGCTCTACCAAGGCTTCGGTTGGGAGGTGCCCACCTACGTCCACTGCTCCCCCGTCATGCGGGATCAGCACAATAAAATGAGTAAGCGCCACGGCGATCCGTCTTATGAGGACCTGAAGGCACAGGGGTACCTCACAGAGGCGATTTTGAACTATGTGGCCCTCCTGGGATGGTCCCCCAGGGGCGAGAAGGCGGAGCAGGAGGTCTTTTCCCTGCAAGAGCTGGCGGAGACCTTTGACATCGGCGGGATATCGAAGTCCCCGGCTATCTTCGATATCGAGAAGCTGACCCACTTCAACGCCCTCTACCTCCGGGCCATGACGCCGGAGGCGTTCCATGCGGTGGCAGAGCCGTATATCCATGAGGCGGTGAAAAATCCCGCGCTGGACACCGCCGCCATCGCCGCCCTGCTCCAGGCACGGTGCGAGCGGCTGACGGACATCCCCGAAAAGGTGGCCTTCTTCGAGGACCTGCCCGCCTACGGCACGGACCTCTTCACCAACAAGAAGTCCAAGACCAACGAGGAGGTGTCCAAGCGGATGCTGGAGGCCGCTGTCTCCGCCTTGGAGGAGGTGTCAGACTGGACCCAGGAGGGCATCCATGTATGCCTTACGGACCTTGCGGCAAAGCTGGAGGTCAAAAACGCCACTCTCATGTGGCCGGTGCGCATCGCGGCGGCGGGACAGGCGGTGACTCCAGGCGGGGCCATTGAGATCTGCCTCATCCTGGGCCGGGAGGAGTGCCTGCGGCGGCTGAGGATCGGACTGGAGATGCTGGGCGCATGAGCTGGTTAAAGGAACAGACCGGGCTTTTGGGCGGATTCCTGCGGGCGGACTTCCGCGTGGTTCTCCGGCTGTGCGCCTTGACGTTGGCGCTCTCCGCGCTGGTGGGATTTGCCATCGCCTATGCCGCGCCGGAGGTGGTGGACAAAGTGCTGGAGGCCTTTATGAACCAGATCCAGGAGGCGGGGGTGGTGGACGAGACGGGGGAACTCTCCGTCTTCGCCCTGCTGATGAACAACTGGCGGGCTATGCTCACCTCCGCCATATGGGGGCTGATCCCCTTCCTGTTTCTACCGGTGCTGAGCCTCTTTGTCAACGGTGCGCTGGTAGGGCTCCTGGGGGGCTGGGTGCTGCAAAGGGGCGGCTCTCTCGCTTTCTACTGTGCGGGCATCCTGCCCCATGGGGTGTTTGAAATCCCGGCGCTGGTGCTCTCCGCCGCCTGTGGGGTGTACCTGTGCCGGGGACTGTGCCGTATCATCCTGAACCGGCCGGACAAGGTGGCGGCGGTGGAGCTCTTCAGTGAGCTTCTGCGGGTGCTGGTGCTTGTGGTAGCCCCGCTGACTGTATGCGCGGCTTTCATCGAGTGCTATATTACTCCGGTGGTGATGGCGTTTTTCATGTAGACCTATGAAACAGATCGCAATCATCGACGACGACATCTATATCAGCAGCATGTTGGAGGAGCTCCTTGTGCGGGAGGGCTACGGGGTCCTGCGGGCCTACTCGGGTACAGAGGCCCTGCTTCTCCTGGAGGAGAAAAAGCCGGACCTGGTCCTGCTGGACCTGATGCTTCCGGGGCTCAGCGGCGAGGAGGTGCTTCCCCACTTGGCGGGCATTCCGGTGATCGTGCTGTCCGCCAAGGCGGATGTGGAGGACAAGGTGGAGCTCCTGCTGGGGGGCGCGGCGGACTACCTGACGAAGCCTTTCGACACACGGGAGTTGCTGGCCCGCATCGCTGTACAGCTGCGGCGGACTGTTCCGGCGGCCTCTCCCCTGCTCCGCTATGGACCGCTGGTGCTAAACACCGCTGCCCGGAGTGTGACGGCAAAGGGCCGGGAGGTCCGGTTGACACGGACGGAGTACGCGGTTTTGAAGCTCCTCATGCAAAATCCAAGGCAGGTGGTCACAAAGGGACAGCTTCTGGACCATATCAGCGAGGATACCCCCGACTGCGTGGAGAGTTCCTTGAAGGTCCATGTCAGCAACCTGCGCAGGAAGCTCCGGGAGGCCGGGGCGGGCGAGTGCATCGAATCGGTGTGGGGCATCGGCTTTAAGCTGGCAGAACGGGCACTATGAAAAGGAGAAATCAATGAAAATCTACGGTTTGGTACAAGATTCCATCGTGGACGGGCCCGGGTTCCGGTTCGGGTGCTTTGTCCAGGGCTGTCCCCATAACTGTCCGGGGTGCCACAATCCGGACAGCCACGACCCGGCGGGCGGTACGGAGATGAGCGTGGAGGAGGTGGCGCGGGAGCTCCTGAAGAACCCTATGACTGACGGGCTGACCCTCTCCGGCGGGGAGCCCTTCGCACAGCCGGAGGAGTGCCTGCGCTTGGCGAAAATCGCCCACGAGCACGGGCTGAACGTGTGGAGCTACTCCGGCTGGACCTTTGAGCACCTGCGGGACGGGGGGACGGAGGCTCAGAAGGCCCTTTTGGCGGAGGTGGATGTGCTGGTGGACGGGCCCTTCGTGCTGGCGGAGCGGTCCCTCACCCTGCCCTTCCGGGGGAGCAGGAACCAGAGGCTGATTGACGTGAAGGCGTCGTTAGCCGCCGGAGAGACGGTCATCCGGCCCGATTGAGGGCCGGAACCGCCAGAAAGCGGTCCCGGCGTCCGCGGCCCTGGCCAAGGAGCTGGGCACGGACGTGAAGGGTATTCCTGTCGCTGAAAAAATATCCTGATTCTCCTCCATCCAAAGTAAGGCGGCACGGTTCCTGTTCGGAATCGTGCCGCCTCGCTCTATCCGGGGAATGCACTCTATTTTGCCGCCCCCGTCCTTCGTCCCCCGTTCCTCCGCCCGCAAACCAGCGAAGCGTTTGTGGGCGAAAAGCGAAGAAATTCCCATCATAGCGCAGTTTTCGCCGCAAGGCGGAAAGGTCGCGGTGATGGGAATTTCTGAGCTGGTCCGAGTGGCGAGGCTCAAACTCGCGGCCTCGTGGTCCCAAACCACGCGTTCTATCAGCTGAACTACACCCGGGGATTTGATTTCTCTCTCAGGGAGTATACCACAGGAGGCCGGGAAATGCAAGGAAATTTTTCTGCCCGCTCCAAGAAAAAAACGCTTGACATTCCAGAGCATTTGTTCTATATTATAAGAGAAACATCTGTTTGTTATCTGGAGGGGTGTACCCATGAATACCATGGAGAAATTAGCCATACTGACGGACGCCGCCAAGTACGATGCCGCGTGTACCTCCTCCGGAGCGAAGCGGGGACATCGGAAGGGATATATCGGCAATACCTCCTCCTCTGTCATGGGGTGCTGTCATACCTTCTCCGGCGACGGACGGTGCGTCACGCTTTTGAAGGTTTTGATGACTAATTGCTGTGTCTACGACTGCAAATACTGCGTCAACCGCTGTTCTAACGACACCCAGCGAGCGGTCTTTTCCCCGGAGGAGCTGGCCGAGCTGACCATCCAATTCTACCGGCGCAACTATATTGAGGGACTGTTTCTCTCCTCCGGCGTGCTGGTCAGTCCCGACTACACCACAGAGCGGATGATCCGGTGCCTGGACTTATTGCGCAATCACCACCGCTTCAACGGCTACATCCATGCCAAGGCCATCCCCGGTACGTCGCCGGAGCTGGTGACCCGGCTAGGGCTGCTTGCCGACCGGCTGAGCGTCAATATCGAACTTCCGTCCGAGCAGGGGTTGAGCACTTTGGCGCCTAATAAAAGTCGGAAATCCATCTTTCGCCCCATGGGGCTTATTACGAATACCCTGCGGGAAAACAAGGAGGAGCTGGTCAAGTACCGCCACGCGCCGCGCTTCGCTCCCGCTGGGCAGAGCACCCAGATGATTATCGGCGCTACGCCGGATTCGGACCGGCACATCCTCTCTTTGACGCAGTCTTTATATAACAAATACGGCCTTAAACGGGTGTTCTACTCTGCGTATGTGCCGGTGGTGGAACACACCCTTCTGCCTTCCATCGACACCAAACCGCCCCTCCTGCGGGAGCACCGCCTGTACCAGGCGGACTGGTTACTGCGGTTTTATGGTTTCCGGGCGGAGGAGCTTTTGGACGAGGAAAACCCCAACTTCAATCCCTTAGTGGACCCCAAGTGCAGCTGGGCGCTCAATCATCCGGAGTTCTTTCCGGTGGAGGTGAACACCGCTGACAAGGAGACTTTGCTGCGTGTCCCCGGGATGGGGACCGTCTCAGTCGGGCGTATCCTCTACGCTCGCAGAGCGAGAAAGCTGGAGCACGGGGATTTGAAAAAGTTGGGCGTTGTGATGAAAAGAGCGCAGTATTTCATTACCTGTAAAGGGAAAATACTTGATGGATTAAAGCTCCACCCGGAGGGGATTCTCCGCAATTTGATTGCGGCGGAGAGAGCCTCCCTGCCGGGGACGGAGATGGAGCAGTTGTCCCTTTTTGACGCCGCAGGGTAGATTTTTCTGCACTCATTCGGGGCCTCCCCGGCCCCGGACCCCGGGTGACTTTTTCCGCGTGGAAAAAGTCACCAAAAAGACGCTCAAGAAACTACGTTTCTTGAGAAACTTCCTTCATTACGGGGGTTTTTTGTTTACGCTACGACCTGTTTGTCTCCTTTCCCCAATCTCTTCCCTGGGCCGATGCCAGTCGAATCTCCGCCACCACTCCCTGGCCCTTTAGTCTTCTTCGTTGGGTTCGCCTCCGAGAAGCACGATTCTTTTGAGAGACTACCGGGCCACCGGCACGGTGCGGGCGAGACTGCACTTCTTGTCGTGTACGCATGGCGCATCCGCTGCGCAGTCCGGCAGGGACTTCTACATGGAGGGCCGGCAGGCGCAGTATCGATAACTGCCAATCTTGCCACTGGAGCGCGCAGAAATTCAGTGGCAGAGCTCTATCTAGTCGTTATGCGCTCTCCCGGGCCCCTCCGGCCCAAGAGGAGTGGGGGTGTCCAGAGGGGGCAAAGCCCCCTTGGCGGCTTTTTGGTGACTTTTTGGCCGTGCAAAAAGTCACCGGGGTCCGGGGCGAGCAGCCCCGGGCCTTCGACGGAGAAGGCATTCATTCGGAAGAAAATATCTCCTAACCAAACAAAAGCAGCACCCACACCGTGAGATAAAGAAAAGGGCCGGGGGGCAACGCCCCCCAACCCCTCAAGCCCTCGGATGGGCCTTATGATAGACATCCTGAAGCTTCTGCTTCACCATATGAGAATAAATCTGCGTAGAAGAGATATCCGCATGTCCCAGCATCTCCTGAATGGAATGCAAATCCGCCCCATTCTCCAGCAGATGCGCCGCAAAAGAATGCCGCAGCGTATGAGGCGTGATCTCCTTATCGATCTGCGCCGTCTCCTGATAGTGCTTGACGATCTTCCAGAACCCTTGACGGCTCATACGCTCCCCGTTCATATTCACAAACAGCGACGTCTCCTGGGGATTGAGCACCAGCTGGGGCCGGACGTCCTGGACATAGTCCGTCAGCGCCTTCACCGCCGCCGGATACAGCGGAATGATCCGCTCCCTCCCCCGGCCCGAGCAGTGCAGAAGCCCCGCCTGAAGATTCAGATCCGACACATCCAGGTTGATAAGCTCACTGACCCGGATGCCAGTGGCATACAACAGCTCCAGCATCGCCCGGTCCCGAAATCCCTTGGCATCCACACATTGGGGCTGTTCCAAAAACAGCTCCACCTCCTCCCCAGTGAGGATCTGGGGAAGCTTCCGCTCTGACCGTATGGGAGCGGTGTTCTTCGTCGGCTCCTCCTTCACCGCGCCCACACGCACCATGTAATGATAAAACGATTTCAGCGAGGCCAGTGCCCGCGCTACGCTGGACAGACTCTTGCCCTTGTTGGTCATGTAATGAAGATAGTTTTCCACCTGCTCCTGTTCTACATGGGCCAGATCCGTCCCCTCCTCCTCTGAGAGGTAACGTGAAAACTGCGTCACGTCCCGTACATAGGACGCAACAGTGTTGTCTGATGCGCGCCGCTCGATCTCTAAATAGTTTGAATAGTCGGCGATGTAATTTGCCACAGTGGGCCCCCTCCTTTCCGCTCGACCTCACAGCACCTCCCCCAGCGCCAAACGGAACAGAAGAGGTGCCGCCAGCCGCTCGCAGCATACGCCAGCAGCCAGGATCACGAGACAAAGCACAAGCAGGAGAACATATTGGCTCCCATAGAGCACCGGGGCGGAACGCTTCCCGCGCCCAAAGGACAGCGCGAACAGCTCCGTGGACAGCGGCCACGCCTTGTCCGCCAAAGCGAAAAAGCACGGCAGCGTGAACAGCAGCCGAATGCCCATCAGCCCCATAGCCAGCACCACCCCTGCCCGCCCAAAGCACCGGACAAAGCAGGAGACCGTGTACATGCTCAAAAACCCGATGAGCGCCGCCAACGCCGGAATCAGCGCCACCCCCGCGCAGGAGAACCCCAGCAGGAACACCAGCACCCCGCTGCCAAAATACAGCACTGCACAGCTCCAAAGAGACGACGCCGTCCCCCCCGCGTCATACACGGCGCAGAAGTCCCGCAGGTACCTGCCCAGCTCCGCCTGCGCCCCCTCATCACAGCAGAGCGCATACACATGCCCCGCCAGTGCCCCGGCCAGGAAAAACAGGGCTAACAGCACCTCCCGGAGCATTGACGGCTCCCAGGCTCCTAATTCAATTCGATGCAGGACAGGCCGTCCGCGCATGTTCCATCACCTCCCCACCAGCATATGCACAGTGGACAAGGTTTAGAAGCACCTGAGCCCATCAGGGAGTTCTATAGAATATGACCAATAATGCTCGCCTGTTTCTGTGCGAGTAGTATAAATATATCCCAATTTTTCTCCCCGCGCAAGCCCAAATCGCAGGATAAAAAATATTTTGTCAGATGTCACAACTGTTATGTTAATGCTTTTATGTGGCCCTTCCGGCTCAAAAAAAGTCCTGCCCTTGAGATAGGCAGGATAGCTTGCTATTTTGTATTTTTCTATCATCTATACCACTATATATAGATATGTCTCCAGAGTCGGAGCGGATTCCAGCTCTTAAAACAGAGCCTTTCGGCCTTCTGCGACTGCTTTCCCCTTTTTGTCTATTTTGCCCCCTTGACAGACCGGCGGGTGTGGCTGTGCCGCCTGCTCCGGCGGTTCCCGCGGGGCAGGTTTCCCCCGATCAGGGCCGCAAGGAGCCCCCCAGCGGCCATGGAGAGGCCCAGGCCCGTCACCCCGTTTTCAATAGAGATCGTCTCCGCTGTCAGCAGGGCCGCTGTCAGTGTCAGCGTCATAAACACTGCCACCACCACCGGCACCGACAGCATCGCCCCCTCCCGGCCCCGCAGCAGCGTACAGCCGCACCCCAGAAAGGACGCCAGCGCCGCCGCGATGCACACCAGGGGGTAGAGCCGCTCCATCCCCAGCATCCCCCGGTCAATGAGCAGTGCCCACAAAAATTGCAGGCCCACATAGGTTCCCAGAGACACCACCGTGCCCACCGTCACATCCTTCACCATGCCCTTGGGCAGGCTCATGACTACTTTAGACATAAAAAAGCTCCTCCCGGCAAATCGATACTGATGCTCCAGTATATTTGCCGGGAGGTCCCGTTATGCGGCCAAAGAAAGACTTACTCCTTCCCGTCCTCGATCTGGGCCGGTTCCTCGGTCTTTTCAGCCTTCTTGTCCTTTTTGTCATCGCTCCGGGCGGTGTTGTTGGTGGATACGGACCACTTGGCCAGCTCCATGCGCACCCGGTCATCACTGGTCTCGATGACAATGGTCTCGTCCGTCACATGGACGATCCTGCCCATGATCCCGCCAATGGTGGTAATCTGATCGCCCTTCTTCAGACTGCTGCGCATCTCCTCGGCCTGCTTCTTCCGCTTGCTCTCCGGCCGCCAGATCATAAAGTACATCACGGCGACCATCACCAGGAGCATGATGAGCATCGAGCCGCCTCCTACTGTCTCCGCGGGCATCGCGTGTTCCTCCTTTGTTTCAGATTTGTCCCCTTTGGGAAAAGGCACTTGGTTTATTATACAGAAAAGGAGGGCATTTGGCAAGCATGAATTTCCCTCCCAGAGGAGAAAGAAAAAAAGGTGGAATTTTTTTCAGAAACCTCTTGACAAAAAGGGAGTTTTAGGATATAGTAGTCCCTGCCCACTTGAGGCGGCACAGATATGGCGGCGTAGCTCAGTTGGCCAGAGCATTCGGTTCATACCCGAAGTGTCACCGGTTCGAATCCAGTCGCCGCTACCATGTCCCCTGTTTAGGGACAGCCCTTGGCGCGTTGGTCAAGCGGCTAAGACACCGCCCTTTCACGGCGGTAACACGGGTTCGATTCCCGTACGCGTCACCACGGCGGGATGCGTCCCGCCTATTTTGGAGGCTTAGCTCAGCTGGTTAGAGCGCCTGCTTCACACGCAGGAGGTCACTGGTTCGAGTCCAGCAGTCTCCACCACAAAATTCCCTAGAGCCACAACGGTTCTAGGGGATTTCTGTTTCTCAGAAAAAATCTTTTGCTAGTAACGCGGAAGTAACACCGGCGGAAGGTCAGCACCCCCAGCATCGGCAGGTCTCCGGTAGATGGTGAAGCCGCAGATCCCGCAGCACATTTTCCGGGACAGCGGGTAGACCGCGTCCGGGCCTTTGGACTGTTCTTTCATCTGACGCAGGGCCTGGGCCTTGTCATAGAACGGGAGCTGGTGGCGTACACTATCTGATAATGCGAATCAAGAGTTGAACAAGAGCTTGGCAAGAGCGGCAGCAATGCGGCC
>CAJUOA010000026.1 GCA_910587785.1 uncultured Oscillospiraceae bacterium
CCTTTTCCGGCCTTAATTTTTCGAGAATTTTACTGCATAAACTTTTTATTCCGGTAGGGATACCGCCCCACTTGCGGAACCGCTTCCAGATTTCCACGCTCCAGGAGGCCAGCTCCCCCTTCAAGAGCAAATGGAACTCGTCCACGTAGTAGCGGGTGGTCTTGCCTGCCGCCCGGTTGACGGTGACGCGGTTCCACACCTGGTCCTGGATGACCAGCATCCCCAGCTGTTTCAACTGCTTGCCCAGCTCCTTGATGTCGTAGCAGACAATCCGGTTGTCAATGTCCACGTTGGTCCGGTGGTTGAACACATTCAGACTGCCGGTGACATAGATTTCCAGCGCCGTGGCGATGAAGTGGGCCTCCTTCTCCTCCTGTTTCAGCAGAAGGTCGTAGAGGTCCTGCAAAATGGGCATATTCTCCGGGCGGGGGTCCTCCAGGTACTTCCGGTAGACCAGCCGGACACAGCGGTCAATGACGGTTTTCTCCACCGGCTGCAACCCATCCTTTGATCCCACAACAATGTCGCAGAAGGAAAGCAGGAAGTCTACCTTCAGTGACAGAGGGCTTTCATCATCGCTGTAGTCCAGATTGAGGTCCATAGGATTGACATACTGCTTGCTGGTGGGGGAGATTTTAATGACCTGTCCCTCCAGCCGGTGGACCAGGGGAAAATACTCCGCCTCTGGGTCGCAGATGATGATGTCATCATCGGTCACAAGGAAAACATTGAGAATTTCCCGCTTGGCAGAGAAGGACTTGCCGCTCCCAGGAGTGCCAAGGATTAGCCCGTTTGGGTTTTTCAAACGCTTGCGATCAACCATGATGAGGTTGTTGCTCAGGGCATTCAAACCGTAATATAGAGCCTCCCCCTGGTGCTGAAAAAGCTCCTGGGTGGTAAAGGGCACAAAAATAGCGGTGCTTGAGGTTGTCAAGCTCCGCTGTATCTCGATCTGATTGTAGCCCAAGGGCAGAGAGGACATGAGGCCCTGCTCCTGCTGGAAGTCCAGCCGTACCAGCTGGCAGTTATGTTTCTGTGCGATGCTGGATGCCTGGAATACATTGTTGTCCAGCTGCCGCAGGCTGTCCGCCGTGTTCAGCGCCAGGAAGGTGAGGAGGAACATCCGCTCATTGCGGCTTTGAAGGTCTTGCAGCAGTTTTTTGGCCTCGTTGCCGTAGGTGGCAAGGTCAGAAGGTATCAGGTCCATGTCATATCCTTGTCTGACTGCCTTTTTCTGCTGTTCAATTTTGGCGCTGTCCAGGTCGGTGATCTTCCGCTTGACCGTCTTGATGGCGTTCACCTGGTCCACGGACTGGATGTGCAGATTGACGATCAGGCTGCTCTCCATGTCCAGGAAGTCCGCCAGCATCCGGTCATTCAATTCCGGGGCCATGATCTGGACAAAGGACACAGCCCCATACTTCCGGCCCATGCGGAACGTCCGCCCGTTGCGAAACTCAAAACTGCTGGGGGCAATGAAGTCCTTGGCCGACAGGCCGCTGGGGGCCAGCCAGTCCCAGGAAAACCGGAACGGCGTCTGCCCATCCATGTGGAATACGCCGTGCATCAGGTGCAGGCGCTCTTTGCCGTCCATGGGTGATGCCGATACACCCAGCCGCTTGAAATTGTTGAGGATGTCGGTCTCAATGCGTTCCAGCCGGGGTTTTGCCGTCCGAATGTTCTCCGCCTCGATGCCAAAGGTCAGGTACTTGGTCTTTGTCAGGCCGTTGTTGCCTTTTGCCAGCTGGTTCTGAAGCATATTGGAGTATTCCGTCCGGACACCGTTGAAATGGTCCCTCCGGGGCTGGATGGTAATGCTCTCTGCATAACCGCCGCTTCCCGCCGCCAAGTTGAGGAAAGACAGTTGAAAACGGATGGAACTGTCGAAATAGTTCAGGAAATCGCACCAGCCGTCAAAAATAGCGGTCTTGTCCTCATTCTGACTGAGCTGGTAGTTAATGTCTTGGAACTGGATAGTTTTAGTGTAATAGGTATCGGTGACACGGCAGATACCGTCCGGGAACATCCTCTGGAAAGGGATGCTGTCCTGAGCGGAGAGTTCCTTCCGGTCGTTCCGTTTTGATGCGGCAATGACAGCCTCGATCTTCTTCCGGTCAGCCCTGGTGAGCTTTTTACCGCTCTGGGCCGTTGCCGGTGTCTGCTCCTTTTTATCGGGCAGAGGTCGAGGGCTGTCCATGAACAATCCGGCTTACCTCCTTATCCAGTTTATCCTGCCGCTCCAGCAGGGCATAGAAGTTATTCGTCCGGTAGGGCCGCTGACGGGGCCGGAGGATGCTGGCCCGGATGATGTTTCCGGCCACCTTCTCCAGGGGCTGGCCGTTTTTCTCATACACGCCCAAAAGGAAAAAGGGCAGCATCACCAGCATCATGCACATGGCGGCGGTGCTGCTCCCCAGGGGCCGCAGGAGAAGGAAGAACAGCGGCGCTCCGATCAGCACTCCAGCTCCAAAACAAATGAGCTGGCGCTTAGTGAGGTTGAACATGACCTTCGTTTTCACGCGGGTCAGGTCCTTGGGTACAGGGACATATGCCAATGTATCAAACCTCCTTCTTCACATTAGAATGAATGTAATCGTCAAAGCGGTCCACAGTATGGAATATCCGCTTGTTATTGACCCATCTTTGTAATTGCCGGGTGATCTTCGGGGCGGTGGGGCGCTCATAGACCATCACATAGGGGTCGTAGCCCAGTCCCCGCAGGGTATCCACCCGATAAAGGTCCTGTTCGTGAGTGCTGCCGAAATTGGTGAGGACATACACCCGCCGCCTGCGGTCGCTCTTGATGTTCGTCAGCTCCACAAAGCGGCGGAAATAAGGCGTCAGGTCGGTGTTGGGGTCATCCCATGCGAAATGCACGGCCTTTGTCCGCACCTTGTTCAACAGCGCCACATTGTCCGGCGTTGTCAGCCGGATATCCAGTCCCTGGCAGATGTCTACCATAGCACGGCTGTCCGCCAGCTGGACCAGCAGCTTTTCATGGTCCTGGCAGGCCAGCAGATTGGCGTCCAGCAGCTTGATCTCCTTCTGACCGTCCCAGAACTCGCTGAGGTCGGCCACATGACGGCTCCGCCGCCCTTCCTTGCCAGAAACGATGCAGAACGAACAGGCACGGGGGCATCCACGGGTAAGAAAGCCATAGGCGGTGTCAGCAAACTGCGGATAAAGGGAGTAGTCCGGGTACTGATGCTCCACCACGTCCGGGAGATCGGGGCCTGGGCCGTAGCCGGTCCCGCCCTTGATGACCTCCCCGGCGTTGGCGATGTAGATGTTGTCCTTGGAGTAGGTATCGGTGAACACCCGGCTTTTGTAGACCACATCGTACCACCCTGCCGGTCGCCACCACTCCACCGTGTCCCCTTGGGCCTTATGGTAGGCGGAAAGTTTCATAAGGCAGAGATTGGGGAAGTTATGACTGTCCACATCCACGAGACCGACCTTCATACCGCCTCCATCGCATCCCGGATGCCCTGCATGATGTAGGCGGCGCAAGGAACGGCGATGCTGTTTCCAAGCATGGAATAACGCTGGGTGTCGCTGATGGACTTTCCATCCACGCCGCTCTCCGTCCAAAAATCCGGGAATCCCATCAACCTCTCGGCCTCTATGGGGAGGAGGCGGCGCACGACCAGCGTCCAATTCTGCAAGCTGCTGTCAGAAAACGCACTGAGAATACTACTTTGCTGTTCTGCCAGCAGCGTTGGAGCTACTTCCTCCTGGTAGCCGATACTTCCTGCCGCACCCCCTGCCTTATGTCGGAAACCGGCGCTGACAATACACAGGTCAGTCTCGCTTTTTATTCCGGCTGGGCGGTTCAGGCCAGCAGCGGAGGCACACAGCGTTCCGGCAATTTTCGGATGCACCAGAAGGGCCTGCTCATGATTACAGTTGAGGGTCGGGGCAATTTCGGTCAGGATTTCCGCCTTGGCCTGTCCTGTTGCCATAGCCAGCGCACCAGCCACTATCGGAAGATTGCCGTGGGTCTGACTGCGAAGGGTAGGAGACAGGCCGGAACGCTCCACAGTCAGGGACCTGCCGCCTTGGTCATTCAGTATCTCCACCGCCTGGGGGACAAAGAGGTATTGGTCGTTCCTGGTTGCCAGTGTGCCGCTTTTCTCCACCTGTACCAGCGGTCCCTTGCCGCCGCCCTCACAGCCGCAGCGGATACGCATGGTCGCGGGTATCAACTCCCCCGCGCCTGCCGTTCCAGCGCCGCTTTCAGCAAAGGCGGTAAGTCCTTGCCTCGGCGTTCCGCCCGTCTCAAAATACCGGCGCAGGCTTTTGGGGACAAAGAGTATTTCGCCGGCGCGTTTTCCACCAAAATCTGCGACAAGAAACAAGCGCCTGCGCCGCTGTGCTGTGCCGAAATATTGGGCGTCGTACACGCACCAAGCGAGATCAACGCCTCCGCCTCGTACCATTCCGGCGTCCGCCCACTTTCCAGATCGAGGAATTGGAACTTCGGCCTTTGTGAACGACTGGAGGACAACCTGATAGTCAAGTCCTCCTGCGGATGACAGAGCACCGGGGACGTTCTCGAACAGCGCGAACCTGGGGTATTTGCCATGAGTCGCCTCCCTCATTTCAAAAATGATGCGGATAGCCTCTAAAAAAAGACCGCTCCGCTCGTCCGCCAGTCCCCGGCGCTGGCCCGCCAGTGATAACCCCTGGCAAGGACTTCCAAATGTAATGATGTCCACCGGGGGCAGTTTGGCCCCGTCCAGGCGGGTCACATCGCCAACGTGGGCCATGTCGGGGAAGAATTTTTTCGTGACCGACACGCAGGACGGCACGATCTCGCTGGCCCATAGAGGATGGATGCCATAAAAAGAGGCGGCATAGGGAAAGCCCCCGATGCCGTCAAAGAGAGAACCTAATGTGATCTCCTGCAAATAGTCACCTCACAGCTGTTTTTCGTACCGCAGTTTCTTTTGCGGAGGATAGAGGTCGGCGGCGGGGCGGCGCTTTCCAGTCCAGCGTTCTCCGTCAGCGGGACCAGCACATTGCCAGCCAGCGGCCCGGAGGCTTGTTCCCGGTTCGGTATCCAGGGTGTAGGTGATGATCTTCCGGTAGCCCATGGCCCTCGCCGCCCGTGCCGCCGCCCCATAGAGCATACTGCAAGCGTTTTCCGCTCCAGTGGTACAGAGGCGGTTGACCTCCAGTGTCAGTCCATCATCCAGATACCGGCTGACTGGACGGCCCATGATTGCCACACCCACCAACTCCCCGTCCCGGGTACAGCCAATGGAAAACTTGTGGCCGGTCACGCCTTTGTGATGCCGGTGGTTCCGCTCAACAAAGGCATTGGCCTCCCGCAGGGATATAGGGGTCAGGGCCAGCGCTTCACCGCTCCCCACGGTCCGCGCTCTTCTTCGGGGCAGGGGGCTGGTCTGCCACCTGGGACTTTTTCTGGCTGAGGCTGTTCAGCACCGAGGACCGCTGCATTGCCTGTTCTCCACGGGTGGTAATACGCTCCACCGCCCGCTGGTACTCACCCAGGACGGCGCTGTTGAGGGCCTCCCGCATTTCCTTCGTGGTGGGATGGCAAATGTCCTGGAAGTTGCCCTGACCGTCCCTCCGGGTAGGCATGGCGACAAACAGGCCGTTCTTTCCGTCCACGATCTTCACACCTTTTACAGTGAAACAGCCGCCCAAAGTGATGCTGGCGGTTGCCAGAATATTGCTCTCTTTCTGGGTGGGATAGACCTTCACTTCCAGGTCCAGCTTAGTGGCTTGCGCAGGCTGACCGCCGCCAGCCTCCGGGGATTTGAACTCGTCCATTTTTCACGCTCCTATTTGATGTAGTATCTCGATATGTCAGTGGGCGGCAAACACGCTCTTTGCGAGGCTCCCGGTTTTGAACAGCGTAAAACACAACAGCACCGTGTAGCCCATGCACGTCCAGATTGCCTTGCTGATGTCTGTGCTGGTGGCGATGCTCCGTATCAGCACGGCGTAGATCGCAACGCAGACCATAATCATAAAGCCCTGAAAACCGAGGGCGAACAGGCTCCTGAGATAGCTCTGGCCCATGCCGCCCCACTCTCTGCCCATCATCGCCGCCATGGGGATGGGGGCTACGCTGGTGACGAGGTAAATCTCGATCATCCGCCCGAAGGTAATGACGAAGATGCAGATGGTGAGCGCCCACATGGTAATGCCCACAAAGAAGGACTGTACCCATAGGCCCAGCAGCGGTCCCAGGTCCATCGTCTCCAGAGTGGTCTGCAAATCAGGCAGGATGGTAGTCATGTCGATGCTGGTAGTGCCGGAAATCACGCCGGAGGCGCTATGCACCACGCTCTGGGACACATCGAACACAGCCATAACGATATTCCAGGTGTTGCTCACAATGAGGACGGCGCAGGCACTCTTGAAAATCCATTTGAAGAACATCCAGGTGTCCACGTCATTAAGATTATTCCTTTCGGTGAGCATCTGAATCAACTCCAGTGTCATCACCAGTGTCAGGATGATTCCGGCGATGGGAAGGATAACGGTCGTAGAAAGGTTTCTCACCATGTTGAAGATACCGCCGTTCCATGCCTGGGGTGTCAGCCCTACTTGGGTGGAGATTTCCCCCACCTTTTCATTTACACTGTCGAACAGCCCGGAGAGGTTGCTGATGATGCCGCTGATGAGCAACTCTTTCAGCCAATCCGTGATAGCGTCCATCAAAAAACCTATGGATGATCTTCTCCTTTCCAGCCAGCGAATTGCCACAGGCTGTTAGATTGAAAAAGCCAGGGCCTCCCCGCCCGGAGGCGGAGAGGCATACCGGCGTTGGCTTGCCCGTGGCGGCAGATCAGGGAGTGACGGCGAACAGACCGGACAGCAGGGGAACCAGGGTGATGCCGATGAGGGCCACGCCGCCCCCAGCCATGAGCTGCTTCATGCCCTGGCTTTTCGCGCCGGGGTTGTCATTGCCATAGCCCTCCAGCAGGTTGATAACGCCCCACACGCCCAGGCCCGCGCCCAGAGCCACCACGAGAGTCTGCAAGGTGCTGATAGCAGAAGTAAAGAAAGCCATATACGTTCCTCCAAAAATAAATGAAATTTTTGAAGGCACATCCTCCGTGTCCTTTCGTGTACTTTAACAGCGCCGCTTACTTATTCGGCTCCATCTGTTTCTACGTCTACTTCGTACACGTCGTAAACTTCATCGGATTTAGGCTTTAGCCTTGTGGATAGAAATCGCTCAATGTCAAAAGCGTTTTTCTTATCGTAGTCGGACAGATATTTATAGAGCGGGTGCTTGGTGATGTCGTATTTGTTGGACAAAAACGGCCTCACACCCCGCAGCTGAAGGATGCACTTGCCTCCGTCCAGAACGGCCAGTTCATCCACGTCCATGAGTGCCTTGCCCAATTTCTGATAATTGAGCGAGTGGGAGGTCTCCCGCCCACGGCTCTCACCTGTGTTGTAGGTGTCAATCGTTTCCTTCCCTAGGGCGGCGGACAGCTCTTTCAGTGTTGTCGGCTCCTTGCCGCCCAGAAAGATAGAACAGTCGCAGTTGCCGATAATCGTGTCGGCGTTGTCCTTGTATAAGGCTTTGAGCTGGCTCTGCGCCTGCAAAACCAGACAGGCGGAGATTTCCCGGCTGCGGATGGTAGCCATGAGCTTTTCCAGCTTTGGTATCTGCCCTATGTTGGCGCACTCGTCAATCAGACAGCGCACATGGACCGGCAGACGGCCTCCATACACATCGTCCGCTTTCTCACAGAGAAGGTTGAACAGCTGTGTATACGCCATGGAAATCAAAAAGTTAAAGCTGTCATCCGTGTCGCTCATAATGAGGAACAAGGCGGTTTTTCGGTCGCCCAGGGTGTCCAGCTCCAGCTCGTCATAGGCCGTAACCTCCCGCAGCTCCGCAATGTCAAAGGGGGCCAGCCGTGCGCCGCAGCTCACAAGGATGCTCTTGGCGGTCTTGCCAGCGCTTAACTTGAATTTTTTATACTGGCGCACAGCAAAGTGGTCCGGGGACTTTTCCTCCAGTTCGTCAAACATCAGGTCAACGCTGTTTTTGAACTCTTCATCATCCTCCCGGACCTCCATGGAATTGATGAACTCCACCAGCGTGGAGAAGTTCTGTTCCTCTTCCGGAGCCTCGTAGTGGATGTAGCCAATCAGCGCCGTGTAAAGCAGCGTTTCGGCTTTGTTCCAAAATGGGTCCCCGCCCTGCCCCTCTCCTTTCGTGTTGGCAATCAGGGTCGTTACCAGCTTCAAAATGTCCTTTTCGTCATGGATATAGGCAAAAGGGTTATATTTCATAGACTTTTTGAAGTTAATGGTATTCAGTACCTTGATGCGGTAGCCCTTGCGTTGCAGCATCTTTCCTGTTTCAATTATCAGTGTGCCTTTCGGGTCTGTGACAACAAAAGAAACCGGATAAGTTTTTGATGTGCATTGCATGAGGTTGGGCTTCAACCAGAAGCGAGTCTTGCCGCTGCCGGAACCGCCCACGATCAGCACGTTTTTGTTCCGGGCCGTTTTGGGGTCCTTGGGACGGCTGTTCATTGTCAGGCTCTCGGTCTGGGTGAGAATGATGTTGTCCTCGAACTTCGGGGCCACATAGGGGGCGATATCCTGGGCGTTGCCCCAGCGGGCTGTGCCGTACTCCGCCCCCTGCCGGTACTTCCTGGCGTTCTTGCCCTTCATGCAGACGGCAAAGCGCAGACCCACACCGCAGGCGATACCCACCAGCAGATCGACCGGGTGAAAGCTGGGAGCGGCGCTCTGAAACGCCAGCACCAGCCCGTCCATAATGCGAAGCAGCTTATCCGCCAGACTGACGCCGGGGGCCAGCCGCCACGCCTGTCCCAGTTTGGTGGCGTAGAGACCCAGGATGGCATACGGAAGATTGGGAATGATGAGTTTTTTCAGATTGACCTGTTTCACCGCACCTGCTCCTTCCGTTTCTCCCGGTCAACAGTAGGCTTTTTCACCTGGGACCGGAACCGGGCCAGCTTTTGCAGCACAGAGGGCCGCTGTATCCTGCGGACCTTCTTCCCAGCATACTCCTGCATAGCGGCGGTGAGGGCGTCCGCATCACGGCTCTTGAAGAAAATCAGGAACCGGGGCGGGTCATTGGCCCTGTCCCGCTTGACGGCATAGTCCACGCCGTATTTCCGGGCGATACGCTCAAAGGCTCGAATACTGGGGTCTGTCAGCTCCACATTGGACACGCCCTGATTTTGCCCAATGAGCTGCTTGACCGTCTGTTTCCCATGAGGGATGACATCCTGAGATTTGGCCGCTTTGCGATGGGCGAGATATGAGGCGATCGCCGCCTTTATCATCCGCCCGGTGATTTTTGTGCCATTGATTGCCAGGGCCACAGTTTTATTTTCCACTTCCTCCTGGATGGGCGATCACTCCTTTCAGCCAGGATGGGGCCGCGCCAGTGGGCTAGGGTGGGACCACCAGCTGGCGCAGCAGATGTTTGTTCTGCATACCGTTATCTCTCCTGTCTCCGGCACTTCTGCCGGTGCTGTAAGTACTCGTTCCAGTCTTTCCCGCGGGGAGGGGGCTTGTAGGACACCACACAGCCCTGCCGGGTGTATTTGTCCTTCATCCGCTCCGCCGCCTCCTTTCCGGGGCCGTCAGCGTCCAGGCAAAGGAAAATGTACTTGATTTGAGGATTCTCCCGCAGATAGGTGTCCAGCGGACCCTCGTACAGACCGCAGAGGGCCACGGCGTTGTGGGTGGCATCCCGGTGGAGCGTGCAAAAGCTCATCAAGTCTATGGGGGCCTCAAAGACGTGTACCCGGTCAATGGTGCTGTCGCAGGGCAGGCGGAAACCGGTTTCCTTGTCGCTGCCGGGAACACCTGCCCGAAAAGATGCTCCGTTCAAGTCGTAGGTTCCCCGTTTGGCGGCGAATACCGGTTTGTTATCAGCATCTTTGCCGACAAAGACGCAGTTGTGGCGTTCCGCCTCTTCGTACAGCAGACCGGCCTCCACAAAGCCCCGGATGACCGATGGTGCGATGCCTCGCTTTTTCAGGTAGGCCGTCACCCGCCGCTGGTCCTCATTGGCCGGTGGAAGAACAAACGGCACAGGCTCCAATGGGGCAGGCGGCGTTTTCTTCTGGACCGGCGCAGGTCTGGGTAAGGGTCTGTCGGGATGGTCCCTTGACCGGCCATTCCAGGCCAGCAGGAATTCGACTGCCTCCGGAAAACTCTTGCCCTCGAACCGCTGAAGAAAAGCAATGGCATCTCCGCCCTTTTTTTCGGAGTAACGGAACCAGACGCGCCGGTCCTTGATGCGCAGGCTGTCCATTTCCTTGGTGGTGTAGTAGCTGCCCACGCGCCGGACCTGATAGCCCAGGGAGGTCAGCAGATCGGGGAGGTCGGTGTTATTGGCATTAGCTAGGTCGTTGGCCGTAAAGATATACTCTCACGCTCCTTCCGGCCAGCCGCCAGCGGTCACTTCTTCCCGCAGCTCCGGCCCTGGCCCTTCACAGTCAGAATGCCGTCCAGGGTGGTGGCGGTGATGTGCAGCCGTTCGGCGGTGGCAATATCGTTTTTCATAGCCTCGGTGACAGTATCCCCACAGACTACCAGGACATGGGACCGGCGCAGGAGGTCCCGGCTCATGTCCAGGCCGTCCTTGTGTTCCTGGGGGACCCTGTCGTTCAGGATGGGGGCCAGCAGGAGCAGCGGACAGATGGGGGTGTACCCGGCGTCATAGACCTGACGGCAGTACCGCATGGCCTTTTCGCTGTTCTGGCAGGCGCTCCCGGTCCAGGGGGCGGTGACGTAGGCAAAGGGTCGCTTCATGGTAATTCTCCTTCCGCTCATTTCGAGCATAAAAATAAGCGGCCCCGTCAGCCGCCGGTACTCATGTCGTGATTGACGAGCATGGTGTAGTGATTGTCCGTGGTGGAGGGTGCGTTGAACAGCGCCGCCAGGAGATAGGCCCTGGTGTTCCAGACGCGGGTGGTGTTCTCCCGGATGCCGTCAAGAACCTTCTCGATATGGGCGGATGTCAGTTGTTCAAACCGATGCTGGACATAAGCGGTGGGATACTCTGCGTCCCGGCCGATCTTCATGGTGGGGCTTTTGGACAGCGCCACCTCCAGCATGATCTCCACGAACTCGTTGAGCTGTTCCCGGTTGCACTGGTCCGCAATCAGGTCATACTCGATCTGCTCCTCGATCTCAGCTCTCTTCTCCAAAATTTCCTTCATTCCTTCCACCGGGACGGCAGGCGTTTTCGGAGGGGCAGGGGGAGAGAATGAATGAGTTTTTGATCGCTGAGTAATTGATCTTTTCGTTTTTGATTTCTTTATATTTAATTCCGGGCGGTTTTCCATATCCGGCTGAACCATATCCGGGTTTCCCGTATCTGGTAAAGCCGTATCCGGTGCGCCCGTATCTGGCGGCGTATAGGGGATATCATCCTCCGGCGCAGGCGGGTCCGGGGTCTGGGGGCGCTCGTAAATGACATACTCCGTGTCGGTGATGCGCCCATTGGCCCCCCGCAGCTGACGGCGGAGAATGTACCCAGCTCTCTCCAGCTCCTTGATGGTGTTCCCGATGGCCTCCACGCCCTCTTTGCAGATGGAGGCCAGTCCCCTCGTAGAGTAGTTCCAGTCATCGGGGAAGGACAGGAACATGGACAGCAGCCCCTTGGCTTTCAGCGACAGGGCGGTGTCCTTCAAGTGATAGTTGCTCATTACGGTGTAACCTTGTGTCCGTTCCACTCGGTAGACGGCCATATCAGATCACTTCCTCAAACAAAAAATTTGGTCACTACTGTTTCGTCAGTTTCAAAAACCGTGTTCCCTCCTTGTCAATCTTGTTGCGGTGAAATCGTCAGCCTTGACGCAAGGCCGGGACTGCACTCGACTTCGTTGCCCCAGACATCCCAGCCGGGAGTTTCCTGCCGTGCGAACAGCTCTGCACGGGGAACATCCCCCATGAGCGCGACAATGCGTTCCCGAACTGCATCCGGCTTTTTGCTGTGCTGCTCTATCGGGGAGAGGATGACCTGATGGACGGCGGCGGACTGCCGTTTGGGACTGCCCCTGGTCGCCAGCAGGCAGATTTCAGCATTGGCCCTGGTCCAGTACCCCAGGCCCCAGAACAGGCCGGGAGATTTTCGGTTCTCCTTCACCCAGGTGAACGCCACAGTCTTATAGGCAAAGCCCCACGCCTCCGCAACCTCCAGCGCCTCTTTCAGCATGGGGAAGGTGGCCCATAAGAACAAAACACAGTCCTCTGCGGCAAGACTGGGTACTGGCAGGGCCTTGATGTCCTCCATACGCATGGTGGGATAGTGCTGTTCCGCAGAGCGGCCCTTTCCCTTATCAGACCATGCCCGGAACGCCCAGGGCGGGTCAGCCAGTATCACGCCGTACTTCTTCACCGGCGCTTCTTCTGCTGTATCTCCAGGGCAACACAGCCGTAACGGGCAATGAGCAGAGCATTGACGATCAGGCAGAAAGCCGTGGTGTCAATGACTTCTCCGTCCGCCAGATCGGTGAGGGCGATGCCGTCTCCGTTGGCGTAGATGTCCCTCGCCGCCGACAGCAGTGTATAGCCGTGAGGTGAGATGCCTTTGGTGGTCGCATAGGAAAACATGATGCCGTCCCGGTAAAAGCAGTTCGCCGTGCGGTTGGCGGTGTCTGGGTCGGCGGTGAGCAGATACATGGCGGCGAAGTAGGCCGGGGTATCTCGCCTGCGTTGAAAGCCCTCCCGCGCTTTCAGCGTCTCCATCCGCTGCCGGTGGCCCTCGTTCAGCCACAGGGAACCGTGGAAGAGCTGGACGGCGGTGCGCAGTTTGGCTCCCAGGCGGGGGTCGTGGGGAAAGCTGTCCAACAGAGCCTCTTCATAGCCGACAACTCCGGCCTCGATGCGCTCTGCCAGCCACGGACATACCACATGGGCACAGCCCCTCTTTTTCCCCCTGTATTCGGTGCAAAATTTACATTCCACATCCTCCATCTTGTATTTGAAGTGAGTGGTTTGACTCATGGATTGGTTTGTACTCCTTTCCCGGACACAAAAAACGGACAGAGAAAATTCCCTGTCCGTTGGTAGTCCGATTTGAAATTGTGATGTTACCGCTCCTGACTGCGCTGCCGCTTTTTCATCCAGCCCTCCAGGAGATTGATGATGGTCTCTTCCATCTTCTTCGGCGTATAGGACCGGGGAAAATACTTGCGCAGGGTATCGCCGGTGAACACGATGCGTTCAACCTCCGGCTTTTTCTGCTCCGACATGACGGACAGCATGGTGTCCTCGTCCAGTTTCCCCTCCTGGCTCATTCTCTTCATCCGCTGGGCCTGGGAGAGGGAGGGAGTGGCCTGTTCACTCTCCATGGTCTCCACCAGAAGGGCCTGTTCCTCCGGTTTCAGATAGGATATCTCCACAGCAGGGGTCATGGCAATTTTCTTATCGTCCACCATCTTTTGCAACTCCGGGGACAACTCGGTCAGGCGAACATAGCGGCGCACCTGATCTTTGCTAATGCCAGCCTCATCCCCAACTTTCTCAACAGATAACTTCTGTGCAACTTGCGTAGAAGTTAAATCAGTCCGTGCGCCCTGCCGTTTGATGGCCTCCAGCTTCATTTTGAGGGCCTTTGCTTTTTCAATGGGGGAAATATTCTCCCGCTGGATATTGGTGTCCACCATAATAATGATGGCCTCATCCCGGTCCAAGTCTCGGACGATAACCGGCATGGCATCCAGACCGGCCAGCTCACAGGCCCGTTTGCGCCGGTGTCCGGCTACCAGTTCATAACCGCCGTCCTCCCTAGGGCGGGCAATGGCAGGGGTGAGTATTCCCCGCGCCTTTACGCTGTCCAGAGTTTCCTTCATAATATCGTCATCATCCCGGACGGAAAAGGGATGGTCGGGGAAGGGGTGCAGTTCAGACAGCGGTATAATCTGTACGCGCTCCAGAGTAGCGTCCTGGCGGCTTTCCTCCGTGGAAAACAGGTCATCTACCGATGCCAGCTCTATTTTTTCGCGCTGCTTTTCAATTTTCAACACCTCCTTCGTCAGGCTTTGATACGCAGCGGCCACTTTCCCGCTAGGGTCATGGGCAAAAATGCTCTTGCCCTCGGCGCTGATCTCCTTCGCCCGGACGGAGTGGGGGATTTCCGTAGAAAAGACCTTGATCTTACCGCCGTAAGTATCCCGCAGCAAGGATGCAGTTTCCTTAGCAAAATTCGTCCGGTTGTCCACCATTGCCAGCAGAATACCGTCGATCTGGAGTTTCGGATTGATCTGTCGCCGCACCTTGGCGATTGTTTGCAGCAGTTGCTCAAGACCTTTCGCCGGAAGATACTCTGCCTGGACAGGAATTATGACCCTGTTGGCTGCGGCCAGAGCGTTGACCGTCAGCATACCCAGGGACGGTTGGCAGTCCAGCAGGATATGGGTATACTGATTTTTCACCGTGTCCAGATACCGCCGCAGGGTGGTCTCTCTGCTCATGGCGTTCACCAGGGAGACCTCCATACCGGACAGCTGGATGTCGGCGGGTATAAGGTCGATGCCCTCCGGGTGGTGCAGAATGCCCTCGCCGGGGGTGATGGTCTGCTCGTTCAGCATCTTTCCCATCATGTCCGAGAGGGTGACTGGCAGGCGGTCCGGTTGGGGATGGCCCAGGCTGATGGTAAGACTGGCCTGGGGGTCGCAATCTACGACTAGCACCTTTTTCCCCGCCTGCGCAAGGCCAGCAGCCAGATTGACGCAGCTGGTCGTTTTGGTCACGCCGCCTTTCTGGTTCGCCAGGGCGATCACTTGTGCGTTCATGTTTGTTCACTCCCATACTTTAACTGTGCTTTTGCAAATGGGGTCGAAAAAAGGGAAAACACAACGAAACTTGCGTTCTCCCTCGAAAACAATATGCTTTTGTCGAATATGGGGGGATTTCATCATCGTCGTCCACATCGGGTGCTTTTGAGAGCCAATCGCCGCAATCCCGCATGATTACTGACTTTTTTCTGATTTTATCCGTTCTTAACGAGCAACACTTCTTCAACGACTTCTACGCCAAGGACACGAGTAAAAAGGTCCGCTCCGTGATGAAGGCGAAAGGAACCAGCGGCAAGCATCTGGGCGGCCCACCCTACGGCTACCGTTCCGACCCGCAGGACAAGGACCACTGGATTCTGGATGAGGATGCCGCCCCGGTGGTCAAGCGAATCTTTGACATGACGATTGACGGCATCGGCCCGTCCCGGATTGCCCGCATCCTGGAATCGGACGGGGTACTGACGGTCAAGGCACTCTATGCCAAGCAGGAAGGAAAGCCCCTGCCAGAGCGCCCTCACCACTGGATCGAGCAGTCTGTGGTCAGCATCCTGGAGCGCATGGAGTACACCGGATGCACCTGCAACTTCAAGACCTACTCCAAGTCCTACAAGCTCAAGAAGCGCATCCCCAACGCCCTGGAGGATATGTTCATCCTGCCTGACACTCAGGAGGCCATTGTACCGCAGGCCCAGTGGGACCGGGTGCAGGAGCTTCGGAAGAACAAGCGGCGTGTTACCAAGGGCGAGCGGCAGGGACTGTTCTCCGGACTGGCGTTCTGCGCTGACTGCGGCAGTAAACTCCATTTTGGCACCTGCAAGAGTTTTGAAGGCCACCAGGACCGCTATGTCTGCTCCCATTACAAAAGCGGGCGCGGAACCTGCTCGGCGCACTATATCCGGGAAGAAGTTCTGCGGGATGTGGTGCTGGAGCGCATCCGGGCTGTGACGGACTATATCCGCCGGGATGTAGACGGATTCCAGGAGGAATGGCTGCGCTGCCGAAGAGAGGACCAGGAGAAGTCCATCCGGGATGATAAGCGGCAGCTTGCCAAGACACAGAAGCGTCTGGCCGATCTGGATGTTCTCTTGACGAAAATCTATGAGGACATGGTGCTGGGAGATTTGAGCCGAGAGCGGTATCAGAAGATGAGCGAGAGCTATGAGGCAGAGCAGGAGCGGCTGAAGCTGGAGATCGCGGTCACGGAGGAATGGGTGGAGCAGCGGGAGGAAATGGACAGCAATCTGGACCGCTTCTTTGCCCTGACGGAGAAGTATGTGGATATCCCGGAGTTGACGTCTACCATCGTGAACGAGTTCATCAAGAAGATCATCGTCTATGCCCCAGACAAGTCCAGCGGCAAGCGGACGCAGGAAATCCGTATCATTTTCAACTTCCTGGATGAAGTGGAGTTGCCGGAAATCAACGGCTCCATCATGGTCGAACAGACCAAGAAATGCAGAAAGACGGCGTGACCCTCAAGTCACGCCGCCCTCTGCGGCAATAGTTCCCTATTACCCTTAGCCCTTGCGGTACAAGGCTTTTTCTTGGAGCTGCTAGGCAGATTCGAACTGCCGACCTCATCCTTACCAAGTGATAGAAAACCCGAACGCTACTGGTGTTCAGCAGTTTCCGGGCCTTTTTGTTCCGGGAAAATAATGCTTTCCGTTCTATCCGCTCCACTGGCTCCGTCCGCTTCTTTCCCCGTGTGGGTCAGGTTGTGGGTCAGCCCCTCAATTTGCCACACGCCGCACCGGATTGACACGCCGGAATTTTATCGCCCGCTCCGGGGTAGTCTCAGGACAATCCTCATCAAAGGTGATCGGCATGGTCCTGGCCCGCTCCAGCTCCTTCAATTCCTCGTGAGTAAAAGCCAACTCATTTTTGAGCTCTCTTGTCAGATCATCCAAACTTCCCATAATACACACCCCTTTCAAAACTGGTAGCCATACGCGCAGAAATCAGCCGAATGACCTCTTCAGGCTTTCCCGGCTCGTCACGAATGATTCTCTCCGTATATACAACAAACAGGATATCATCTATCCGCTGGGGGCCCTGCAGAGTCCCAATCGTGGTCAGATTTCCCGCAGAGGTATCGCCTATCGTATTGTAACGGTCTTCTGTCTCACTGTGCCCTTCATCGTAAAGCTCAATGCGGTCATAGTCAAAAAACACGCGGGCAGCACTCTGAAAGGATATTCCATGTTTCTCAATATTTTTTCGGTTTTTCTCTGGATCATACTCGAAGCGCAATCCACCCAAAGTAAAACGCACTACATTTGTTCCCGTAGGCATCACCCCCGCAATTTGATTACTACTATCTGTCATTTACAGTATAGCACAGATTCACCAAAAAGGAAAGGGGGTCCCGCATATCAAATTCTGCTATGCTGTAAACAAAGAAGCTCCTTCTCTGATATGAACCATGGGCAAGGTAGCAGGAGGCTCCCCCTGGTGTGCCAAAAAATTGTGCAAATTGCTTCGTTTAGACAGCTTTTCTTCTCCTTCGCTTTCAAAACTTTGGGTAGACTTGTGACGCTTTCTTCGGTATCGTATTGTTTGCCAAAGGACCATCCATTACAATTCAAGGAGGAAGCATTATGAGCAGAAGAAAAGAAGTCGCTCTGGTGACAGCGGGCATCCTAGCAGGGATTACCGTCAGCGGGCCTGCATCCCAAGCAGCGGCGGGCCTCATGGCCAACGCCAGCAGTCAGCGATTCTACGTCAACGAGCAACGCCTACCCTTGGATGCCTATGAGATCAACGGTAGCAACTACGTCAAGCTCCGGGACATCGGACAGGTACTAGATTTTGGCGTCGCCTACGACGCCAAGACCAACACCGTCACCATCTATCCGGACAAGCCCTACGAAGCGAAAGTGGTATCCCCCTCCGCACTCAGCAAAAATCCGGACGGCTCCATCAATGTCCCCCAGGATGGCAGCCGATACGTCCCGCAGGCGGGTGATGTGGTCCGCTGCGATAATGGCACCAATTACACCATCACGGATGTCAGCCGGTACGACAAGAACTACTTCGCGGGCGGACCGGCGGGCTCTCTTCCGAAAGCCACCTGCGACTGGAGCCAGTTCGACCAGCCGGAGCTGCCCAAGGCCGAGGTCAGACGGTTCAACGATCCCGACGGAGACTACCTCTTCATCCGCAACCTGTACGAGACCCGCCGAATGCTCTACAGCCTCTACAACGCCATGGGCGAGGACGAGTGGATCATGCAGAGCGGCAGTCCAAGGATGCGGGGAGACGGGACACCGTGGGTACACATCCACCTGACGCTCCCGGAGGACATGATCGGCGCTCCCTTCTGGCCCTGGAGGGAGGATGCAGTCCCAGAGATGCTCCACTCCTGCCCTGGCGGGGACTACTACCTGGAGGTCTGGGATGTGTTCAAGAGCGGCAAATTCATCAGAACAGAATACAACCTGCGCTGATAGTCAGTACACAATACTGGGGCGATGTGCCGATGCGCACCGCCTCTTCTATTCCTCAAGGGGCACCACGAGGAAGTACCGCTAAATTGCACCACTGTCTACAAAAAAAGAGCTGAAAGAAAATGCCTTCACGATGTTTGGCAAAAATCCACAAGCAAATATCATTGGGTGCTTTCTGCGCAATTTGTTTACTCCTTCAAATACCCTGGAAAATTTCGGTGGGCCGCTTGCTTTTATACCACTCTAAGGCTATAATGAGTTGGTTGAAATATGTCTAACTTTAAGAAACTTCCGCAGTAGCGGTTAGCATTTTTTGAGCAATCCACAGCCGCCCGAATTCTCACTCAACAACCTGGAGGCATCACTGTAATGATCAACATTCGGAAACTGGAATCTGATCTGTGGGAATCTGCAGATCTGCTCCGTGCATGCTCCAAGCTGACCTCCAACCAATATTGTATGCCTGTGCTTGGCCTAATCTTTCTGCGTTACGCCTACAGTCGTTTCAAATTGGTAGAGAAGGAAATTCTGAAAAACCGCCCGGTGCGCGCTGGTCGGGTTCTACCTGTGGAGGCCAGCGATTTTGTCTCCAAAAGTGCCCTGTTTCTGCCAAGAGAAGCCCAATACGAATATCTGGTCAATCTCCCCGCCGATATCGCCTCGGCAGAGCTGGTCAACCAGAGCGGCCACACCATGAACAGCCTGGGCGAGGTAGTCAACAACGCCATGGAGCTGGTGGAGGCCCAGTCGGAACAACTGGCGGGCGTCCTGCCCAAGGATTACACCATTTTCTCCGACGAGCTTTTGGCGGAGCTGCTGCGCATTTTCAACAACAGCGCCTTGGACGAGGTGGGCGGCGACGTGATCGGGCGCATCTATGAATACTTCCTCAACAAATTTGCCAAAAACATTGCACAGGACGACGGGGTGTTTTTTACGCCGAAGTCTCTGGTCAAGATGATTGTCAACGTTCTGGAGCCCCACGGCGGCGTACTCCTTGACCCCGCCTGCGGCAGTGGCGGCATGTTTGTCCAAACCGGTGACTTCGTCAACGCCGCTGGCATGGAGGCCAACGCCTCTATGACCTTCTACGGCCAAGAGAAGGTGGAGTACAACGCCCAGCTCTGCCTGATGAACATGGCGGTCCACGGGCTCAACGGCATCATCAAATCCGGCGATGAGGCTAATACCTTTTACCACGACGCCCACAATCTGGACGGCTGCTGTGACTATGTGATGGCGAATCCGCCTTTCAACGTGGACAAGGTCAATTCCGAATCCGCCCAGAACGCGGGACGCCTGCCTTTCGGTCTGCCCTCCGTCAACAAGGCCAAAGAGGTGGGGAATGCAAACTATCTCTGGATCTCCTATTTTTATTCCTATCTGAATGAGAGAGGCCGGGCTGGTTTTGTCATGGCCTCCTCCGCCACAGACAGCTCCGGCAAGGACCGGGACATCCGGCAAAAGCTGGTGGAGAGCGGCCATGTGGACGTGATGGTCAGCGTGGGCAACAACTTTTTCTACACCAAATCTCTGCCCTGCTCTCTGTGGTTCTTCGACAAGGGAAAGCCGGAGGCACTGCGGGACAAGGTGCTGTTTATCGACGGTCGGAACTACTACACCGTGGTGGACCGCACGCTGAACGAGTGGAGCGAGTGGCAACTCAAGAACCTGAACGCCATTGTGTGGCTGTACCGGGGCGAAGTAGAAAAATATGCGGCTCTGCTGGAGGAATACCAGGCGGCGCTGGGCAGCGCGTCTTTCGCCCAACGGGCGGAGGAGCTCTCCGCGGAACTCAACGCCCTGCGGGACGAGGCGAAAAAAGCCGTGGCGGAGGCTGCCAAGCGGGAGAAAAAGAAGGTGCAGGCGGACTGCGACCTGCGGCTGTCGGCACTGGAGGAGACCCTGACCACCGCAAAAGAGGCCGTCTGGCTCTATGAAAAGTTTGGAGAGGGCGAGTACCGGGACATTCCAGGGCTGTGCAGGATAGCGAGCCTTGCGGACATTGCTGAAAAGGGCTGGTCCCTGACCCCCGGTGCCTATGTGGGCGTGGCCCCGGTGGAGGACGATGGGGTGGATTTTGCCCAGCGGATGGGAGAGATTCACCAGGAACTGCTGGATTTGCAGAGAGAATCCAATGAGCTGATGGAGGCCATCTCCAGGAATCGGAAGGAGATGGGGCTGTGATGTGGGAATACATTCGTGCTGACCAGTATTGTGATTCCGTTAGAGATGGTACACATGACACTCCAAAACCTACTGAAAGTGGATATAAACTTGTAACGGGGAAACACATCAAAGCAGGTCAAATAGACTCTTCAACTGCTTACTTCATTTCAGAAAAAGATTACATCGCTATCAACGGACGAAGCCTTGTCGAACAATGGGATGTTCTTATGTCGATGATCGGTACTGTTGGTGAGTCTGCGATTGTCAAAGAACCGCCCAGTTATGCCATAAAAAATGTAGCATTATTCAAATGTGGTGGATCAGAATTAAAGGGGCGTTGGTTGAGTTATTACTTGCAATCACCAGTAGGGCAAGGACATATGAATGGAAATCAGAAAGGGTCCAGTCAACAATTTCTCTCATTAAAGCAATTACGCGCTTTGCCAATACCTGTTCCGGAAAAATCTTTCATGCAAAAGGCAGTACAAATTCTCTCCGCCTATGACAACCTCATCGAAAACAACCAGAAGCAAATTAAGCTGCTGGAAGAAGCAGTCCAACGGCTGTATAAGGAATGGTTCGTGGATTTGCGGTTTCCTGGGTATGAGGCCACGCCGGTGGTGGATGGGGTGCCAAAAGGGTGGGAACTGGGCCGTTTGGAAGATGTAATCGAATTTAATCCCAAAGTTTTCCTCAGCAAAGAACGATTAAAGCAAAGCGTCCCTATGACCGCATTAAGCACCAACTCAATGATACTGAATACCGAAGAATTTACAACTACATCCTCTAATTCTGGGAGCAAATTTCAAAACGGTGATACATTACTGGCGAGAATCACCCCATGCCTTGAAAATGGAAAAACCGCCTTTGTTGCAGGCGTTGAAAGCGACGAAGGTGCCGTCGGCTCTACAGAATTTATTGTTATGCGGTCAAAGGGAATCAATTCCTATATGGTATATTTATTGGCCCGGACAGACGCTTTCAGGCAGTCGGCAATCAACAGTATGACAGGGAGCGATGGCCGTCAGCGCGCACAGGCAGACAAGTTAAAGACACTCCCATATCTCAGGCCAACCGACCAAATAACGAAGCTATTTGCGGGATATGCAGAGCCGATATTTTTACAAATACAAAAGAAGAATGAGCAAAATGTCAGGCTTAGACAGTCCCGCGACCGCCTGTTGCCCAAACTGATTAATGGAGAATCGGAGGTATAAATAAGATGGAGAAAATTTCTTTAGATAAAATTGTTTTTGGGAAAACAGATGCATTTCGGGAATTAAACACATTTGGACAAGACTATTTTGTCAATTCTTTTGTTTCTAACCCCAAGTATCACATCGATGAATTTTTCTCTGGAGATCGTTATTATATCTGCGGGAAAAAGGGAACAGGTAAATCTGCTTTTTTGAAATACCTTGAATGTAGCTTTACAAAAAATACAGAAAATTTGGTTTTTTCAATTCGCTTCAAATCGGATATTGATCAAATAGATAAGGAAAGTTTTGAAGAGATCGCGATAAAAAGCGAAAGCTCTCTAGATGAAGAAAAATATGAGATATCATCAATAACCGATCAAGCATCATATGTTTTAGTATGGAAAACCTTCTTAATCAACCAAATTATTACCAGAGCCTCCGCTGGAGAATATAGGGTATTCGCGGATAATGATGATTACCGTTTACTCGTTTCATTGCTGAAATGTATTTATGGGGAGACAGATACTCCTGCTATTATAATGCCCAAAATCAAGCGCGGATCTGTAGAATTGACTGCAGCGTTTGCAGACGCTCTTTCAGCATCAGTAAAACTAGAACTTGACTTTGACTCAAACAAAAAGAGAATAAATTACAGCAAGATTTCAAAAAAAGTATACCAATTATTTTCTCAGTTGCATTTCGTATGTTCTCCAGTATATATTTTAATTGATGAGTTAGAATTATCAGTCCGTAATAAACATCAATATGAGAAAGATGTAGCCTTAGTTCGTGATTTAATACTTGCCATAGATGATATTAACTCAATGTGCGCCGATAAATGCCAAAATATACACATTTTTACAACATGCCGCCTGTCAGCGCTGGGCGTCCTCAAACCCCGCCGCGCGGTAGCGGAAGGTGGACAGCGGCATACCGCACTCCCTCGCCGCCGCGGCGCCGCTGATCGCCCCGGCCTTCCAGCGGCGGTAGGCGCTGGAGTAGCCCTCCGGCAGGGGCCTGGAAGGCCGTCCAAACCGGACGCCCCGGGCCTTTGCGGCGGCAATGCCCTCGGCCTGCCGCTGACGGATGCTGGTCCGCTCATTCTCCGCCACAAAGGAGAGCACCTGGAGCACGATGTCGCTGAGGAAGGTGCCCATCAGGTCCTTGCCCCGCCGGGTGTCCAGCAGGGGCATATCCAGCACCACGATGTCCACCCGCCGCCCCTTGGTCAGAAGCCGCCACTGCTCCAAAATCTCCCCGTAGTTCCGCCCCAGCCGGTCGATGCTCTTGATGTAGAGCAGGTCGTCCGGCTTTAATTTTTTGACCAGCTTCTGGTACTGGGGCCGCTGGAAGTCCTTGCCGGACTGCTTGTCAAGGAAGATGTTCTCCTCCGGCACGGACACCGCCCGCAGGGCGATGATCTGCCGCTCCTCGTTCTGCTCCCGGGTGCTGACCCGGACATAGCCGTATATCATCGAAATCGCGCCTCCTTCCTGCCTGCAAGATCATTGTAGCTCAGGATGAGGCGCTTCCTTGCGCTTTTTTGGAGATTTTGCCGGGAGGATGAGAAACGTCCCTCAGAGCCCCCTGCTACAAGATATGCGCAGGGGTGCAAAACGGCGTCCGGCCCAAAAGCCGGACGCCGTGTGCGTGATCGTTATTTTTCCGCCTTGGTCTCGCAGTAGAGACAGCGGTAGACCCGTTTCTCCCGGTCGGTGAGCTTGAAGACCTGGGGGAGCTCCTGCTCCACGGAGGTGATACAGCGGGGGTTCTTGCAGTGGATGACGCCGGTGATGGTCTCGGGGAGCTTGAGCTGCCGCTTCTCCAGGCGCACGCCGTCCTTGATGATGTTGACGGTGATGTTGGGGTCCACGTAGCCGATGACATCCCAGTCCAGGTGGAGCTCCCGGTCGATCTTGATGATGTCCTTGCGCCCCAGCTTGCCGCTGGTGACGTTTTTGAGGATGGCCACCGAGCAGTCCAGGTCCCCCAGGCCCAAAATCTGGTAGAGCTCCATGGCCTTTCCGGCGGCGATGTGGTCGATGACGATGCCGTTTCTGATCGCGTCGATAATCATAGCAGTCCCTCCCTTACTGGATGCCCAGGAGCATCATGATGAGCGCCATGCGGATGAAGCGTCCGTAGCGCACCTGGCGGAAGTAGGCGGCCCGGGGGTCGGCGTCCACGGCCACGGAGATTTCGTTCACCCGGGGCAGGGGGTGGAGGATGGAGAGGTCCGGCCGGGCGTTTTGGAGCTTCTCCGGGGTGAGGATATAGCTGTCCTTCAGGCGCAGGTAGTCCTCCTCGTTGAAAAACCGCTCCCGCTGGACCCGGGTCATGTAGAGGATGTCCAGCTCCGGCATCACGGCCTGCAGGTCCGTGGTCTGCACGTAGGGAATGCCCGCCCTGCCCAGCACGTCCTGCTTGACATAGCTGGGGAGCTTGAGCTCCTCCGGGGAGACGAGCACCACCCGCACGCCCTTGTAGCGGCTCATGGCGGAGATGAGGGAGTGGACCGTGCGGCCAAATTTCAGGTCCCCGCAAAAGCCGATGGTCAGGTCCTCGAACCGCCCCTTCTCGTGGTGGATGGTGAGAAGGTCCGTGAGGGTCTGGGTGGGGTGGTTGTGTCCGCCGTCGCCGGCGTTGATGACGGGGACCAGGCTGTTCATCGCCGCCACCAGGGGCGCGCCCTCCTTGGGGTGGCGCATGGCGATGATGTCCGCGTAGCAGGAGACGGTGCGCACGGTGTCGGCCACGCTCTCGCCCTTGGCGGCGGAGGAGCTCTGGGCCTCGGAGAACCCCAGCACCTGCCCGCCCAGGCCCAGCATGGCGGACTCGAAGCTCAGGCGGGTGCGGGTGGAGGGCTCAAAGAAGAGGGTGGCTAAGATTTTTCCGTCGCACTTGTGGGCGTAGGCGGCGGGATCGTCCAAAATCTTGGTGCCCAGCTCCACCAGGGAGTCGATCTCCTCCACACTGAGCTCCAGAATGTCGATGAGGCTTCTCACATTTTCCATATTATCCCTTTCTCCCAATCCAGCTCTCGTCAGAGGGGTTGTCCCGGAAGGCGATGAGCCGGGCGATGTCCTCGCTCTTGATGTAGCGCTCCTCCGCCGCGGCCCGGGCGATGGTGTCGAAGTCGGTGAGGCTGATGTTTCTCACATGGGCCTCCGCGAGGCGCTGGAGGCCCTTTTTCATGCCGTAGGTGAAGATGCTGACGATGCCCAGCACCTCGGCCCCGGCCTCCCGGAGGACGCCCACCACCTCCAGCACACTGCCGGCGGTGGAGATGAGGTCCTCCACCACAACAACCTTCTGTCCGGGCTCCAGACGGCCCTCGATCTGGTTCTGACGGCCATGGTCCTTGCTCCCGGAGCGGACGTAGCCCATGGGGAGGCCCAGGATGTGGCCGGTGATGGCGGCGTGGGCGATGCCGGCGGTGGAGGTGCCCATGAGGACCTGGGCGTCCGGGTACTCCCGGCGGATGGTCTCGGCGAGGGCGTTTTCCACGTCGTTTCGCACCTCGGGCGCGGTGAGGGTCAGGCGGTTGTCGCAGTAGACCGGGCTCTTGATGCCGCTGGCCCAGGTGAAGGGCTCCTCCGGGCGGAAGAAGACCGCCTTGATCTTCAGCAGGTCCTTCGCGATGGTCTGGGGGATGTTGTCCATGGTGTGCTCCTTTCTTTTTGGGGCTGTCGGGTGGGATGATGGGTCACCGGTTGACCTCCGGGTTGTCGGTCCGGCCCAGGAGGTAATCAATAGATACACCGAAATAGTCGGCTAACGCGATGAGAACAGGAACCTCTGGGAAATTATTCCCTTTTTCATAACCATAAACGGAGTAGCGCTTGACACCCACAATTTTTCCAAGGGCGTCCTGGGTTATATTTTGTTCAGACCGCAAGGTCCGGATTCTTTCTGCAAAATTTGCCATAGTTCCTCCAAAATATCTTGACAAGTAGGATTTATTCCTATATACTTGAGGTGTGATTAAATCCTACGAGTTGAATGGAGAAATCAAAATGAATTCCATCCTTGAAATCCTCTACGAAGCCTTGGAGCCGGTAAAAGACACCCCCGGGGAGCTGAAAGCCATCCAGGACCTGGACCAGGCGTGCCAGGTCCTGCCGGAGCCGGAGCGGGACAAGGTGTGGGGCGCGGCGGTGCACCTCTGCGGCGAGAGCGACCGGGCAGGCTTCCTGCGGGGCATCCGAACCGGGGTCCGGCTGGTGCTGGAGGTGGTATCAGAGAGGTGAACCGCACCCCCGGATAAACTCCGACAAGACCTCCCGGGCCTCCGGGCTGTCCATCAGGTCCCCCCGGATGCTGGAGCGCTGGAACCGCCTGGCGCTGAGAAAGAGGATGTCCGGCTCCGCGTCCTCGGATACGTGGTAGCGGAAAGCGGCGGTGAAGTTCTCCCGGCCCGTGTTGCTGACCACGACGAATTTCTTCCACGCCGAGAGATACCGCTCCAGCAGGTCCCCGCGGCCCTGGAAATAGCACTGACTGCGCTCGTTGAAGGCGAAAAAGTTGGCGCAGGGGTAGTCGCAGTAGTTGGGCACGACGAAATAGGTCAAGGCGCTCTCCGTGATGCTCTCACAGATGGCGCGCTCCGGGTCGGCGGTGTAGGGGCAGCGCTCCCGGTCCTGGAAGCACTGGTACGCACAGCGCCCGCAGGGGGTGACGGTGAGGGCGGAGAAGTCAAAGAGCGCCGTTTCTCCCGGTATCTGCCGGGCGATCTCCTCCGCGATGCGCCCGCAGTTCCCGCCGGGGCGGGAGCTGAAGGAAATGATGCAGGTTTTCATATTATTTCTCCAATTTACAAAAGTAAGGCCCCATCCACCCATCCTCGTGGGTGTGTACATAGGTCCAGGAGAAATCCCGGGCCACCACATAGACGTCCACGCCCTGCTCCTGGTCCAGCTGGGCGGCAGTGACCTTTGCGGTGATTCCAGCACCGGCGACGTCCTCCCGGAAGATGTAAGCCGTGTCGTAATTGAGGGAGTCAAAGGCCGCTTTGGCCGCTTTCCCCTCCAGGACCGGACTGCCGTCCCTGGGGGACGGAGCCCACAGGCAACCCTTATAATTCCCCGCCCGGATAGCCGCAAGGTCCCAGCCCTTCCCGAAGGACTTCAGGTAGCCCTCCACGATCTCCGTCTCAAAGAGCAGGAGCCTCCGAAGGGCCGGGATGTCCTCCGCGATGAAGTCCGCCATAGCGTTCTCGTGCTCGGCGCGGTCCCCGTAGCCGTAGAGCACGCCGATACAGCTCAGGCCCGCCTGGTGTGCGCCGGTCACGTCGTGGCGGCGGTCGCCCACCATCACCGCGCCGCTGTAGTCCCAGCCGTCCCAGGCGGAGTTCGCCCAACTGAGGGCATTGCGGATGACGTTGACCTTTTTCGCTCCCTCCTGGTTGTCCAGGGGCGCGCCGAAGATGCGGTCGAAATACGCCGCCATGCCGAAGTGCTCCAGGATCTTTACCGCTGTTACCTTGGGCTTGGAGGTAGCCACCATGAGGTGCTTTCCCACGGCCTTCAAATCCCGCAGGAGCCCCGCCATGCCCGGGTAGGGCACGTTCTCCAGCCAGCCCTGGCGGACGTAGTACTCCCGGAACACCTCGGTCGCAGTCTGGGTCTGGGCCGGGGTGAAGCCGTAGAACTCCGAAAAGGACTCGTCCAGGGGCGGGCCGATGAAGTGGGTGAGGCGGTCCGGGTTCTCGTAGATGCCGAAGTGGGCCAGGGCCGCGGCGGTGGCGGTGGTGATGCCCACCTTCGGGTCGGTGAGGGTGCCGTCCAGGTCAAAGAGGATGGTGTTCCACATGTCTCAGCCCACGAACTCTTCCACGCACCGGCGGTAAGCGGCCACGGGGTCCTCCGCCTGGGTGATGGGACGGCCCACCACGATGTAGTCGGAGCCGGTCTCCCTGGCCTTAGCGGGGGTGGTGACCCGGACCTGGTCGCCCACGTCGCCGTCAGCGAAGCGGACGCCCGGCGTCACGGTAACGAAGCCGCTCCCGCAGGCGTCGTGGACGGTCCCAGCCTCCAGGGGGGAGCAGACCACGCCGTCCAGGCCCGCCTGGGCGGCACATTTTGCGTAGTGGAGCACCACCTGGTCCAGAGGCCGCTCGATGAGCAGGTCGCTGGCCATGCGCTCCTGGCTGGTGGAGGTCAGCTGAGTGACGGCGATGACCAGGGGGCGGGCGCCGTCGGGCCGGGTGACGCCCTCCAGGGCGGCCTCCATCATGGCGCGGGTCCCGGCGGCGTGGAGGTTCACCATGTCCACGTCCAGGTTTGAGAGGACGGCCATGGCCTTTTTCACGGTGTTGGGGATATCGTGGAGCTTCAGGTCCAGGAAGATCTTGTGTCCCCGGGCCTTGACCTCCCGGACGATGGCGGGGCCCTCGGCGTAGTAGAGCTCCATGCCGATCTTCACGAAGGGCTTGCGCGCCTCCCCGGCGAAGCGGTCCAGGAAGCCCAGGGCCTTCTCCCGGCTCTCGAAGTCCAGTGCGATGATTACGTCCTTACCCATTGTGTGCTCCTCCTATGATTTCAGATAGAGTGTCGATCCCGTACTGCTCCATGACCCTTGGCAGGTCCTTGATGATGTCCCGGGCGGCGAAGGGGTCCGTCAAATTTGCCGCGCCCACCTCCACGGCGGACGCCCCGGCGAGCATCAGCTCGATGACGTCCTCGGCGGAGCTGACGCCGCCCATGCCGATGATGGGGATGCTGACGGCCTCGTAGACCTGATACACCATCCGCACCGCCACCGGGAACACCGCCGGACCGGAGAGGCCCCCGGTCCTGTTGGCCAGTAACGGCTTTCTCCTTTTCAGGTCGATGCGCATGGCCAGGAGGGTGTTGATGAGGCTGACGCCGTCGGCCCCCGCGTCCTCGCAGGCTTTTGCGATGGCGGCGATGTCGGTGACGTTGGGGCTGAGCTTCATGAAGACCGGCTTCCTGGTCACAGCCTTTACTGCCTTGGTCACCTCGGCGGCGGCGCTCGGGTCCGCGCCGAAGCTCATGCCGCCGCCGTGGACGTTGGGGCAGGAGATGTTGACCTCCAGCCAGCCCACCTGCTCCTCCTTGTCCAGAAGGGCGCAGGTCTCGGCGTACTCCTCCACGGAGAAGCCGCTGACATTGGCCATCACCGGCTTGCGGAAGACCTCCCGAAGCTTGGGGAGCTCCTCGCTGATGACCTTCTCCACCCCGGGGTTCTGGAGGCCCACGGCGTTGAGCATCCCGGCGGGGGCCTCGGCGATGCGGGGGGTGGGGTTGCCGAAGCGGGGGGCGCGGGTGGTGCCCTTGAAGGAGAAGGCACCCAGGCAGTTGATGTCGTAGAGCTCCGCAAATTCGTGGCCGTAGCCGAAGGTGCCGCTGGCGGGGATGACGGGGTTGTCCAGCGTAATACCGGAGAGCGTCACTCTTGTATCTACCATATGATCTCCTCCTTTTCCAGCACCGGGCCGTCCCTGCAGATGCGCTTATTGCCGTACCTGGTCTCGCAGGAGCACCCCATGCAGGCCCCGAAGCCGCACCCCATGCGCTCCTCGAAGCTGAGGAGGCCGGAGGTCCTCGCGGCGCGGTACACGGCTTTCAGCATAGGCTCCGGGCCGCAGGCGCAGTAATAGCCGTAGTCCTCGGGCAGGGCGCCGGTGACAAAGCCCTTGATTCCGGCGCTCCCGTCCACGGTGGTGACGGTGGTCTCGATGCCCAGGGCGCGAAACTCCGTCTCATAGAAAATTTCGTCCCTCGTGTTGAACCCCAGCACGGCCGCCGGAGTCTTCCCGGCCCTCAGCAGGGCCTTTGCAAGGCCGTACATGGGGGGCGTGCCCACGCCGCCGCCGATGACCAGGGTGCGCTGGGTACACTTGGACACGTCAAAGCCGTTGCCCAGGCCGCAGAGGAGGTCCAGCTCCCCGCCGGGGGCCATGCGGGCGAGGGCGGCGGTGCCCCTGCCCACCACTTTATAAATAAGCGTGAGGCCGTCCCCGTCCCAGTCGCAGACGGAGATGGGACGCCGGAGGTACAGTCCGTCGATCCGGACATTCACGAACTGCCCCGGGGCGGTGATGGGACTGGTGTCTCCCGCGAGGCGCAGTTCCCACACGTCCGCTGTCAGGGGACGGTTGGATTCGATCCTGTAGAGCCCCTGTTTCATACGCCCTCCTCCCTCCAGACGATCTTTCCGCCCACCATGGTCAGCTTGCAGACGCCGTAGAGGGTCTGCCCGGCGAAGGGGGTGGCGCGGCCCATGGACTGGAACTGCCCCGGGTCCACGGTGTAGGTCTCCCCCAGGTCGAAGACCGTGAGGTCCGCCGGTTCCCCCTCCGCGAGGGGCGTGCCGAAGCCGAAGCGGCGGGTGGGGTTGCCGTGCATCAGGGCCACCAGCTGTTCCAGCGTGAGGGCCCCCTTGCGGACCAGGTGGGTGTAGAGGGCGGAAAAGGCGGTCTCCAGGCCCACTACGCCCATGGCGCTCTTTTCCAGGCCCTTGCTCTTCTCCGTCCAGCTGTGGGGGGCGTGGTCGGTGGCCACCATATCGATGGTGCCGTCGGCGACGCCCCGAAGGAGGGCCGCACGGTCCAGCTCCCCCCGGATGGGGGGATTCATCTTGAACCGCCCGTCCTCCTGGATGTCCATGTCGGTGAAGACCAGGTAGTGGGGGGCGGTCTCGCATGTCACGTCCACCCCCCGGGCCTTGGCCCGGCGGATGAGCTCCACGCTCTCCCGGGTGGAGACGTGGCAGACGTGGTAGCGGCACCCGGTCTCCTCCGCCAGCTCCAGGTCCCGGGCGATGGGGCCCCACTCGCTCTCCGAACAGATGCCCCGGTGGCCGTGGAGGCGGGCGTAGGGGCCGTCGTGGATGTACCCGCCCTGGAGGAGTCTGTTGTCCTCACAGTGGGCGGCAACGATCCTGCCCAGCTCTTTGGCCCCCAGCATGGCCCGGCGCATGAGGTCCCGGCTCTGGACGCCCCGCCCGTCGTCGGAGAAGCCGGCCACATGGGGGGCAAGGCCCGCCAGGTCCGCCAGGCGCTCCCCCCGCTCCCCCCGGGAGATGGCTCCGTAGGGGTGGACGTGGACGGCGGCGTCCCGCCCGATGAGGTCCAGCTGGGGCGCGAGGTTCTCCGGACAGTCGGGCACCGGGTCCAGGTTGGGCATGGGGCACACATGGGCAAAGCCCCCCCGGGCGGCGGCCAGGGTGCCGGTGCGGATGGTCTCCTTATAAGAAAATCCCGGCTCTCGCAGATGTACGTGGACATCCACAAAACCGGGAAACACCGCCGCGCGGTGGAGATCGATGACAGGGACGCCGGAGGGGGCCTCCAGGGCACCGGAAATGGAAACAATGCGGCCTTCCGCAACCGAGATGTCGGCCGAACGGAACGCGCCGCCGGTGAGGATCATGGCGTTTTTGAGGATATAGTCCACGCTCTTCGCTCCTTTCTCGCCGGCCCCGGGCCGGCTGGGGAAACGTTCTTCCTTCAGGTTTTCTCCGGTATTATACAGGAGGGGAAGGGGGCTGTCAAGGATTTCTTTGCAGTTTTCGCGGTTGGCAAGTTTTAATATGTAACTGGACAGTCGGACTGCGATAGTCCGGCTGTTTTTCATGGAGGTTTAGGTCACATCAAAAAGCCACAAACGAGCGGCGCGGAAACTGGAAAAATGGGCGCGAAGCTGAGGCCCGCTGGGTCGGCGGGGAACCAAGAAGCCTAGGTCCACCAGACGCAGGAAGAACGCGACGCGTAGACCGTGCGACGAAAAGGCTTTCCTGCAATGCGAACGAAAAGGGGCGGGACCCCAGAAAGGAGGCCCTATATGGGCGAGAAGGAATTCCAGGTAAGCACAGCATATTCCGGCTACGTATTTCTGGGCTGGGCGCAGGGACGGTTTGAACCGGAGCAAGGGCGTAAGATGCCGTATTATAATATGTTCGTCCTCTCTCCGGTCAGTTCTTTCCAGTCGGAGGACTACAAGGCGTATGGCCTGAAGGCAGAAAAGAAGAAGTGTCTTTCCGAAAAGGTCTGGGAAGGCCTGGAACCGGGGGACAAGGTCCGGCTGTTCTTCGACG
>CAJUOA010000027.1 GCA_910587785.1 uncultured Oscillospiraceae bacterium
CTCAAAAAGTTACAACTTTTTGAGGCAATCAGGGGAGTGCCATGCCCCTTGGGGCGGGAGGAGGAATGGGGGAGGCGCTGCGGGGCAAGGGGTTTCGGGCTTGGACGCAGAATGCTGGTAGCGGATTTTGGCGGGTTGGTAGCAGAGTCGGAATCTATGTTAAATATATCAGTTATGAGCCAAGGAATTGCAAGGCTTTTGCGCAATAGACAACTGGTAGCCTCATGGTCGGATTCTTAAAAATCCCAATAAAGTATTTGAAATTTTCCAAAAAAGCAAGAAAAATCCCCTCCAATCAAAAGGAATAATCACAAAAAAGCAGGCCTATGCCGAACTGAATAACATAACAAAAACTCACCCCTTCTCCGAGAAAGAAAGGGTGAGTCCGTTTAATCAAAAAGTCCAGGTTCCTTTTTCAAAAAAGGCTCAGCTGCTCCATCGTCTTCTTCCACCGTCGGGAGGAGCTCTCCCGCCTCACAGCTCCAGGGAGGTCCTCAAGAAACGGCGAGGGCTCCGGCGCGGTGGTCAGGATCAGCTCCTCCCGCGCGCGGGTCATCCCCACGTAGAACAGCCTCCGCTCCTCCTCCGCGTCCACCGGGCGGCCCTGGGACTCCAGCGGCAGTCTCCCGGCCTTCACTCCCGCCAAAAAGACGGCGGGGAACTCCAGCCCCTTCGCACCGTGGAGAGTCATCAGCCGCACGGCCCCGGACTCCCAGTCCCGGCCCGCCGCACGCAGGAGGTCCGCCTCCTCTCCCATGGTCACAGCCTGCCACAGCGCGTCGAAGCTCTCATAAAACACCGCCGCGTGCCGCAGCCGCTCCAGCGCCGCCGTCTCGCCGAAGCGGGCCTCCCAGCGCTCCACCAGCTTCCAAGGCTTCTCCGACTCCACCAGGGGAAGCCACTCCGCCTCCTGCCCCAGGGCATCCAGGGGACAGAGGTTCTGCACAGTCCTGCGGGCGGCGTCATCGGAGGGCTCCCGCAAGGCGCGGAAAAAGGCCAAAAATCCCCGGACCTCGCCCTCCTCCAGAAAGTCCTCCCGGCCGCTGACGATACAGGGGATGTCGTCGTGGCGGAGACACTTCTCAATGAGCTCCAGCTGCCGGTGGGTGCGGCAGAGCACGGCGATGTCCGAAAACGCCCGGGGCTCCCGGTCATAGCCCAGCTCCTGGGCCTCCAGCATGTCCACGCCGCCGGTGATGCGGGTGATCTCCTTGGCGATGAAGATGCCCTCGGAGAAGTCGTCCGCCGTCTGGACCAGCCGCACCGGCAGTCCCCCGGCCCGCTTGGCGCTCAGACCGCGGGGCCCGCCCGGATTTTTCTCGATCACCGGCAGGGCGGCGCCGAGAATTTCCGGCGTGGAGCGGTAGTTCTCCGCCAAGCGGATCACCCGCACCCCCTCCCAGTCCTCCGCCAGGCGCTGGAAGCACTTCCCCGTGGCCCCCCGGAAGCCGTAGATGGACTGATCCGGGTCGCCGATGACGAAGAGGCTCTTCCCGCCCCGGCTCCAGGAGAGCACCAGGTCATATTGGACATCGCTGACATCCTGGAACTCGTCCACCAGCAGGTGGTGGAACCGCCGCTGTCCGGCAGTGTCCAGCTTCAGGCCCCGGAGGAGCAGATCGTCGAAGTCCAGCATCCCCAGCGCCTCCAGACGGCGGCAGTAGGCGTCATAGAGTCCCCCGTCCAGCTCCGCCTCCTCAAGGGACGCGCCGCCCTTCACCCGGGACACCGCCTGGAGAAGCCCCCGGGCGCTCCCCCTGCTCCCCTGGTCGCGAAGGACCTCTGCCGCCAGCTCCAGGGCGTCGCCCCGGCCGATGAGTTTCACGTCCCCCAGCAGTTCCAGGCACAGGGCATGGAAGGTCCCCGCATGGACCTTCGCGGCCCGGCGGGCCCCAAGCCTGTCCGACAGCCGCTCCCGGAGCTGGGCGGCGGCCTGGTTGGTGAAGGTGACGGCGGTGATCTCCTCCGGCTGTACGCCTCGCTCCTCGATGAGGTACGCGATGCGGGCGATGAGGGTCCGGGTCTTGCCCGTGCCGGGGCCTGCGGAGACCGCCACCACAGCCTCCAGGGCGGAGACCGCCGCCGCCTGCTCCGGGTTGAGCCCCTCCGCCTCCTCCAGGGCATTGGCAGGCTCCTCCTTTGCCTTGGAGCGCTTCAGCTCCCGTTTCTTGACCGCCTTTTTTGCCTCCTCCGTACCAAAAAGGGAGAGCTGACCGCTCAGACGCTGGATCTCCCCGGGGGACAGCAGGCTGATGACGCCGAACTGCCCGTCAAACCCGGCCCGGCGCTCTACCTCCCCCAGCCGGAGGCGGCGGACCCCCTCCGCCACGCAGGGCCCGGCGGACTGAGCGATGTCGCCGATGGACGCCTCCCGTAGGATGGCGAACTCCGGTCCCAGGTCGGCAAGCATCTTCTCATAGAGGGCGGCGGTCTTCTTGCTCGCCGCTGAGAGGCCGGTGGAGGCGGCGATGACCTCCGGCAGGGGGGCCAGACTCTCGAAGGGCTTGGCTCCCTCCGGCTTCACCCCCGCCGGACGGCCCGCCAGGGCTTCCACCCGGTGCTCCACGCCGATGGTCAGCTTCTTCCCGCACACGGGGCATAATCCGTCCCGCTCCTCCGTCTCCGCCGGGGTGAGGCAGACGCCGCAGTTCCGGTGGCCGTCCAGGTGGTACTTGCCCTCCTCGGGGAAGAACTCCACCGTGCCCAGGAACCCCTCCCCCGTGCGGATAGCCCGGATGAGCTCCGGGTAGCTGACGCCGGTGTCCAGAAGGTCCGCCTCCCTCCCCAGCTTGGCGGGGGAGTGGGCGTCGGAGTGGGAGACCAGGGTGAGATGGTCCAGGGCCGGGACCCGCCAGTTCATGGGCGGGTCCGAGGAGAGACCCGTCTCCACGGCGTGGATCTCCCCCGCGAGGTCGTCAAAGCACTCCTCCATCGTGTCGAAGCCCGAGAAGGCCCCGAAGAGGGCGAAATGGGGCGTCCAGATGTGGGCAGGGATGAACTCCGCCTCAGGACAGACCTCTAACGTCAGCGCCAAGAGGTCCCGGCTGTCCAGGCCCAGGATGGGCCGTCCGTCGGAGCGGATGTTGCCGATGGCCTCCAGGCGCACGGAGAGGGCGTCCGCCGCCTCCAGGCTGGGCAGGAGGATGAGGTGGTGGACCTTCCGGGTCCTGCCGCAGCGCTTGTAGATGCAGCTGATCTCCCCGGTGATGAGGAACCGGGGCTCTGTGCCGGGGGCCGCGCCGGGGAGGCGCGCTTCCTCCCGGAGGGCGTAGACCCCCTCCCCGGCGGGGACGAGCTGCTCGTGGAGCTCCTGCCGCCAGGCGGGGTGGGTGAAGTCCCCGGTGCCCACCAGGGCGATGCCCTTGCGCCGGGCCCACCAGTCCAGGTGGGGGGCGTCGCAGTCCCGGCTGGTGGCCCGGGCGTAGCGGGAGTGGATGTGCAGATCGGCGATGTACATGGCGGACTCTCTTTCTTTTTATCATTCGTATGTGGTTGGGCGGGGCCCGGTTCCCCCCAGGCGGGCGCACCCGCTGCCCAGCAGGACCCCCAGGGCCCCGGAGAGCAGGAACAGCCCCGCCCCGTAGCGGACCGTGGCCGCAGCCGCCGCTCCCAGCAGGACCAGGCCGCAGGCCAGGCCCACGTACCGGCACAGCCGGTCGGCGAAGGGCGGGTCCGTCAGCCAGCAGGTGAGCAGGTACAATGCCCGCCCGCCGTCCAGGTTGGCCAGGGGCAGGAGGTTGAAAGCGCCCAGCAGCAGGTTCGCCCCGGCCAGCAGGTAGTCCCCGCAGAGCCGGGCCAGCAGGGGGGCCAGCGCCAGGTTTACCGCCGGCCCCGCCAGGGTGCAGAGGATCTCCACGCCGTAGGGCAGATACCGGGTGTCCGCCCGGAGCTCCGCGCCGAAAGCGGTCAGCCGCAGGCGCTCCACGCGCACCCCCGCCAGGGTCAGGGCCCCCAGGTGCCCCAGCTCGTGGCAGAGCGCCGCCAGCAGCACCAGGGGCAGCACCTCCCCCGCGCCCGCCAGCAGCGCCAGGGCCAGCATGGCCCAGAAGCCCCCGGTGACCGTCAGCCTATTGGACCTCCACATAGTAGATGGGATTGAGGTAGAGGTCCCCGTCGTGGAGCTCGAAGTGGAGGTGGGGCCCGGTGACCAGCCCTGTGGACCCCACCTCCGCGATTTTGTCTCCCATGTCCACGCTGCCGCCGGTGACCGTCACCTCCCGGCAGTGGCCGTAGAGGGTGATATAGCCCCCCTGGTGCTGGAGCATCACATAGTTGCCCAGCGTACTGCTCTCCCCGGTGGCGTAGACAGTGCCGGAGGCGAAGGCTAAGATATCGGTCCCCTCCTCCGCCGCCAGGTCCACCCCGTAGTGGAAGCGGTTCCCCCCTTCCACCGGGTGCTCCCTCCAGCCGAAGGTGCTGCTGAGGGCCCCCAGCACCGGCGTGCGGTGGTCAAAGCCCAGGTTGCGCTGTTCCAGGCTGGCGTTCTCCGGCAGGGCGGGCATGGTGTAGACATAGGAGAGGGCAGCCGTGGCGGCGGTATCCCTGGAGCCGGGCTCCTCCTCCGCGGGGGCGTCCCCGGGGGGCGGAGAGGCCTCCTCCGGCTCCGGCAGGGCCATCTCCGGCAGGGCAGGGGTGGTAAAGCGTATCAGCCGCGCTCCGGGGTCCAGGGACACCTGCTCTTGGGGCGCTTGGGTCTCGGTCCGGACGGGGGTGCGCTGGGGGTTGAAGACGGCGGTATAGGCGTCCTGGAGGGAGCTTCCGAAGGACTGCTCCCCGCTGACGGCCCGGCCCACGGCGGCGAAAGCCTCCTTGAAGTCCGCGTTCCGGCCCAGCAGCTCCCCGGCGGACTTGGTGAGGCCGCTGACCGCCTCCGGAAACAGCAGCTTCACCGCCACAAGTAATACGAAGACCACCCCGCAGATGACGAGGCTGATGAGGGCCCGGTCCTCCCCTCCGGGACCGGAGCGCCTGCTCCGGCGGCGGCGGAGCTGTTGGGCGCGGCGGCGTGCACTGCTGTTCATGAAAGTTCCTCCCCTTTCCAGCCCCCGTCGGGGGCGGCATTGCTTCCAGTTTATGCGGAAAGGGGAAAATTATGCTAGGGAGGGCGCGATGGCGGGTATTCGTTCGCCCCTGCCTCGGAAAATCTATTTTTCAACCGGGCAGCTCCCTCTTGAAAAATCCCTCCAATGCAAGTATAATAAATTTTAGCACTCTTCAAAATCCTCACCACGGAAGGAGACCGAAATGAAACGAAGAAGCGCACTCCCCCTTCTGCTCTGCCTGCTGGTCCTGCTTCTCACGGCCTGCGGGAACGGCGGGAAGGAGAACAATACCACCACCTGGACCACCGAGCAGATGGCCGGGGCCATCTTAGCCGCCGGGGACAGCACCGCCCAGGTCAGCGCCATCCGCAGTCAGGAGGCGCAGTTCGCCTCCTACGCGGAGGGCTACTACCGCCTGAACGAGGCGGTGGAGGAGGGCACCATCCTCTATGTGGGCGGCGTCAGCGCTCTGGAGGTCGCGGTGTTCCGCCTCGCCGGGGACGCCGACACCGCCAAGGCCGAAGCCGCCCTCCAGGCCTACATCGACGGCCGGGCCGGGGCCTTCACCGGCTACGCGCCGGAGGAGGCCGCTGTCCTGGAGCAGTCCGGCACCGCCGTCCGGGGGCAGTACGTGGCCCTGCTCATCTGCCCCAATCAGGAGGCGGCCCAGGCAGCCTTTGCCTCCGCCTTCCAGGGCGCCCCGGCCCCCACGGACCCCCTGCCCCTGAAAAACGACGTCCTCGTCCCGGTCCAGGAGCCCGAGAAGCCCGAGGACCCGGAACCGGCCCCGCCGGAAACGCCGGAAGAGCCCCCGGAGGAGGTTCCCCAGGAGTCCCCGGCGGAAGCTCCCAGCGGGACGGACACGCCCCCCGCCGAAGAACCTCCGGCGGAGACGCCCGCGGAACAGCCCCCGGAGCCCCCCGCCGCCCCGGAGGAGCCTCCGGCAGAGCTCCCCGCGCCCTCGGTGGAGACTGTGTGGCAGTATGACCACCAGCGCCTGGCGGACGCCTGGGAGGCCGGGGACTGGAGCGGCCTGGCGGAGAAGGACCGGGCCATCCTGGATAAGTGCAAGGAGGTCATCGACGCTCTGATCACGGACAATATGAGCCTCTACGACAAGGAGCTTGCCATCCACGACTGGATGATCGCCTGGGCGGACTATGACCGGGCCGAGCTGGACAACCACGACCACTCCCAGGCCGACCCGGACAACGACAACCCCTACGGCCTCCTGGTGGGCCGCAAGGGCATCTGCCTGGGGTATACCTACACCTTCCGGCTCTTCATGGACCTGCTGGACATCGAGTGCACCGTCGTCCACGGCACCTCCCACGGCGGCGCCGACGAGCACGCATGGAACATGGTCCGTCTGGACGGCGAGTGGTACTGCGTGGACGTCACCTGGGACGACCCCATCACCTCTAGCCCCTTCCCTCTTCCCGACACTACGACCCACATGTATTTCAACGTCACCAGCGATTTCCTCCGCAGGCACGACCACCAGTGGGACGAGACCGCCGTGGAGGAGGCCAAAGGGACCGCCCTCGCCTGGGCTGCGGACTACTGATCAGGCTGTTCAGGCTGTCAAAAAAGCCCTCCGCAGGAGTTTTCGCCGAAGGCGAAAATAAAATCAGATCACTTTTTCGGTGGCATGTACGTCGAAAAAGTACTTTGCGGGCCGCACCCGGCCCGGTCCCCTTTCTCAAAAAAGCGGCCGTGCCGCTTTTTTGACACACAGTCCGCCGCCGGCCATATGGCCGGCGGCGGCTTTTCACAGCTGGAGCGTCTGGAAGTCCCCGCCGTCCTTCTTGTTGGAGGCATCGCCGTCCTTGGGGCGGACCTTCGGGGGCTCGGGATATCCGAAGTCCTTGGCCGCGGAGGCCCCGTCCCGGTTGAGCATGGCCTCCATGACCTTGATGTCCGTGACCACGTCCATGGCGTCGGAGCTGTAGAGCTGGTCCAGCTGCCGCTCGAAGCCCTCCACGATCATGTCCATGGTCTGCTCGATGCGCTCTTTGGCCTGACGGAGGTTCTCCCCCTCCACGCCCGTCTCCTCGAACTCCGCGTAGGCGTCCAGGAGCTTCTGGGTGGTGGGCAGGTAGTAGTCGAAGAAGGTGCGGATGCGCTCCCGCTTCTCCGGGTGCTCCTCCACCTCCCGGAAGATGATGCCCGTGACCTGCTCGATGCGGTCGATCTTGCGGCTGAGTTCCGGGTCGGCGATGCGGTCGTTGGCCCGGCGGATACTGCGCAGGATGCCGGAGTATCCCTTCTCCACCGCCTCCGCCGCGGGCTGGGGGGCGGCGGCGGGCTCCTCCTGACGGCGGGGCTCCGGGACCGGCTCCTCCTCCAGAGTCGCTCCGAAGCGGAGGAAGTAGCCCCGGTCATAGTCGATGTAGGCGTCCTCCCCCATGTAGCCCTTGTCGATGAGCTTTTGCAGCTCCTTTCCGGCCTTCTCCGGGGTGCGGTTGACCCGCTTGGCAATCTCGCTGAGGGGCATGGCGTCCACATTGCCGATGGCCATGATGTAGCGCTGGGCCCGGCGGGACATGCGGCCCAGGTACTGCCCCCGGAAGAACATCACTCCGCCGGAGACTAGGAAGCCAAGGCTTGTGAAAAGCTCCTCAAACTCCACGTAGTAGCCGCTGAGAAGCTCGGACGTGAAATCCGCACCGATGCAGAATCCTGCAAACATAAAGAATCCTCCCAGAATGCGCAGGAGGGTCCCGGCGGGTTTGCCCTTGACCTTCGCTTTTTTCGGCTTTGGAGCCTTGGCCTTGGGCGCGGCGGGGGCCTTGGGTGGCGTAGAGGCGGCCTGCCGGGGCTCGGCCCCGAACTGGTTCTGTACACTCCTGCCGGCCTGCTCCACCTCCCGGGCGGCGCGGCCGATGGCCCGCTCCACCTCCGCCGCCGCCTTCCGGAGGGCCTCGTCGGTCTTCCCGGCGGCGCTGTCGGTGCGCTCCTCCGCCAGGCGCACGGCCCGTCCCACGGCGCTCTCCGCCTGGCGCATCCCCTGACGGATGCCCCGCTCTACCTGCGCCCCGGTCCTGCGCAGGACCTCCTCGGCCGCGGTCTCCCGGCTGTTCTTTTTGCTTTTGTTTTTGTCATCTCCAAAGATGTTGAAAAAGAGCAGAATCAGCGCAATGGGCCAGATGCCCAGGGAGAAGAGGATGATAATCAGCGGCCAGCTGTACCAGCCGGAGTTGTCCTGATTTTTCTGGGGCGGCCTGGGGGGAGGCGGCGCGGAGCCCTGCCCTCCATCCGAAGACCGCCCCCCGGAGGGCGCGCGCCCTCCGGTGAATTTGTCCTTGTCGTAGTACGCTCCCATCACTGCTCCCCCTTTTTCCGAAGCTTCGTCTTTCTGCCCTTCTCATCCACATAGTAGGTCCGGTCCAGCTGCCCCATGAGGCTCTGCTTTACGGCGTCGATATACTCCCGCCGCAGCGCGTCCCGCTCGGCAAGCTCATCCGGCGTAAGGCCCTGGGCCTTGTTCTTCCGGGCCAGCTCGTTGATCCGGTCGATCTTATACTGTTCCATCATCCCGCTCCCTTTCAAAGATCAGGTCCCAGGCCTCCACGAAGCCCTCTCCCCGCTGGCGGGCAGGGATACACGCCGTGAGACGCCATCCGTCTGCCCCCCGGCGGCGGATCACCTCCCGGTGGGCCTGGGTGACAATCCCTGCGCCGCCGAACAGGCTGCAGCCCTGGGCTTCGGCCTCCACGGTCTCGAATTCGCACTCATATCGTCTCATGGGCGCTCCTCCCCGTCAAACTGCTCCGGACTGCGGCGCGCCTCCAGGAACCGGACCACCGCCTCCGCGAGGCGGGCCGTCTCCTGCGCGGCGTCCAGGCGGAGCACCGGGAGCCCGGTCCCCTCCAGCCACGCCTCCACGTCCCCCTGGGAGCGGCCCTCCACCATGCGGAAGAACTGCTCCTCCCGGTCGTGGAGGTCGCCGCCGGGGCCCATCCGGTCCCCGAACTTCCGGTAGGACCTCTGCCGCACCCGCTCCAGCCGCGCCTCCTTGGGCACGTCCAGGAGCACCGCGCAGGTGAGAAGGCCCTCCACCTCCGCGCCGTAGGCCCCCTTTACCGCCGCCAGGAGGCATCGGGGGCTGGCCCGCAGGTCCGCCAGGAGGAGGGGCTCCACCTCCTCCCGGGTCCGCACGGTCCCGTAGGGGTAATCCCCGGCGGTGTCGGGGAAATAGTAGGTCTCGATATCGAAAAAGGGCCAGCCCAGCGCCCGGGCCAGATACCGGCCCAGAGTGCTCTTCCCCGCGCCGTTGCCGCCGCAGAGGATCACGCGTTCTTCCATAGCGCCTCCCAGTTTACAAATACCGCTCGATAGTGATGCCGGTGCGGCCCTTTCTGCTCAGGCCGCCCACCTCGGTGAGCTTCGCCCGGCCCAGGCCGCGGACGGAGAGCACACTGCCCTCCGATACCAGTTTGTCCCCCTTCACGCAGGGCACATGGTCCAGGCTGACCCGCCCGGCGGCGATGAGCTCCGCCGCTCTGCCCCGGCTCATGGAGAAGGCGGAGGAGAGCACCGCGTCCAGCCGCAGGGAGCTGACGGTGTCCCGGATGTTCTTGACCTGTAGGACGGGGACCAGCAGGTCCTCCCTGCCGATCTCCGCGACCGTGAGGCGCACCCGGCCCGCCTGGGCCCACTCCCGGAGGAAGAAATCCCGCAGGGAGGGGGAGGCCACGATGTCCGCGCTGTGCTCCCCCACCAGGATGTCCCCCACCCGCTCCCGGGCCACGCCCAGGCCCATGAGGCTGCCCAGGATGTCCCGGTGGGTGAGGGCGCTGTCCGGGCCGTGGAAGTCCGCCCGGAGGAAGGCCAGCTCCCCCTCCGCCCAGTCGGGGAGGAAGAGGAGGACCTTCCGCTCCGCGGCCTCGTAGCCGCCGTCGAAGGCGTACCCGGCGCGGACCCCGGCGGTGCGGAGGACCGCCTCCGCCATGGCCTGCTCCCGGGGGGAGAGAAATTCGGTGGACACGGGGATGTTCCGCCGCTGGGACTGCTGGTATTTGTCCAAAATCCTTGCCAAAAGCAGGCGGTCCTCCCCGTCCTGGGCCACCTTGGCGATGAGCTCCGCCTTATCCATGGAGATTCTGGGTGCTGTAGAGCTGGGCGTAGTCTCCGCCCTTAGCCAGAAGCTCCTCATGGGCGCCCTCCTCGGTGATGACGCCGTCCCGGACCACCAGGATGCGGCTGGCGTTGCGCACGGTGGAGAGGCGGTGGGCGATGATGAGGGTGGTGCGGCCCTTGGCAAGCTCGTCAAAGGCCCGCTGGATCTTGGCCTCGGTGACGCTGTCCAGAGCGCTGGTGGCCTCGTCCAGAATCAGCACGGAGGGGTCCTTGAGGAAAATGCGGGCGATGGAGATGCGCTGCTTCTGTCCGCCGGAGAGGAGGGTGCCCCGCTCGCCCACATAGGTGTCGAAGCCGTCGGGCATGGCCATGATGTCGTCGTAGATCTCCGCCCGCTTGGCGGCGGCCACGACCTCAGCGGTCGTCGCGCCGGGGCGTCCGTAGCGGATGTTCTCCATGATGCTGGCGGCGAAGAGGAACACGTCCTGCTGGACCACGCCGATGTTGCGGCGCAGGCTCCGCTGCGTCACGTCCCGCACGTCGTGGCCGTCGATGCGCACCGCGCCCTCCCCCACGTCGTAGAACCGGGGGATGAGGCTGCACAGGGTGCTCTTGCCCCCGCCGGAGGGCCCTACCACGGCGATGGTCTCGCCGGGGTTCACATGGAGGCTCACATGGTGGAGGACCTCGCTGTCGTCCCGCTCGTAGGCGAAGGACACGTCCTCTACGTCGATGCGGCCCTCCACGGTCCCCAGCTCCAGAGCGCCGGGCTTGTCGTCCAGGTCGGGCTCCAGGCGCATGAGCTCCACGAAGCGGGTCAGGCCCGCGATGCCGTCGATGAGCATCTCAGAGAGGCTGGAGAGGCGGCGCATGGGGTTGATGAAGGTGCTGGTGTACAGGCTGAAGGTGATGAGGTCCATGTAGTTCATCTTGCCGTCCATGATGAGCCACCCGCCCACGGAGATCACCGCAACGGGCATGATGCAGGTGAAAAACTCCATGCAGCACATGAACCAGCTCATGGCCTTGTAGCGCTCCTTCTTGGCGCTTTGGAACTTGGCCGCCTCCGCGTCCTCGTTGGTGAAGGCCTTGGCCGTGCGCATCCCGGAGATGCCGGATTCCACGTCCGCGTTGATGCTGGCCATGTTGGCCTTCACGTTCTTGGCGGCGCGGACCATACCAATCCGGTTGAGGTTGATGACCACCAGGAACACCGGGATCAAGATCAGCATCACCAGGGCAAGCCGCCACTGGATGGTGAACATGACGGCAATCGCGCCCACCAGGGTCACGCCGGAGATGAAGATGTCCTCCGGACCGTGGTGAGCCAGCTCTGTGATGTCGAAGAGCTCAGTGGTGATACGGCTCATGAGGTGGCCGGTGCGGTTTTTGTCGTAGAAGCCGAAGGACAGCGTTTGCAGGTGGTCAAAGAGGTCCTTGCGGATATCCGCCTCCACCAGCACGCCGAAGGTGTGGCCCCAGTAGGAGACCACGTACTGCAAAGCGGAGCGCAGGAGGTAGGCGGCCACCATGACCACCACCACGGCGAAGAACGCCTGATACCGGCTCTCCGGGATCAGATCGTACATGCACATCCGGGAGACATAGGGGAAGGCCAGGTCGATGAGGGAGATCATCAGCGCGCAGGCCATGTCCAGGAAGAAGAGTCCCAGATGGGGCTTGAAATAGCTGAGAAAGATGCTCAGCAGGCTCTTTTTTTGAAAGTCTTTGGCCGTCATGAAAGCTCCTCCAATATTTTTTCAAGTCTGTTCCCACCATTGTACCATATCCTCTTTTCCGATGCAACGGGGGGATTTTTAATTTTTTCCGCCAAACCGGGGCTTTGGGGCAGAAGGAGGCGGGCAGGAGCGCTTGTGCTCCTGCCCGCCTGGCTGCGGGGTCGATATCGTGCTTGAGCCGGTCAGTCGTCCTTCTTCTTCCTGCGGAAGCCGGTCAGGACAGCCGCCACACCTGTCAGGGACAGCCCGTTCAGGAGCGCCCACAAGCCCGTGAGGCTGGGGTCGCCGGTGGGCGGCGTCGCGTCCATGTTCGCCAGGGGAGTGTCCTCGTCCAGGATGTAGACCCACTCCTCCTTCTCCGGGTCCCAGACCTTCCGGTATGTCCTGGGGACGTCGTTCTCCCAGATCGTGATGACATCCGGGGAGTTGGGGTCGTTGGGGTCCGGCAGGACCGTCGGACGGTCGTCGGGAGTGTCCGGAGTGTCCGGAGTGTCCGGAGTGTCCGGAACATCGGGGACGTCCGGGGTGTCCGGCGGCGGCGCCGGGGGATCATCCGGAGGTGTTGCCGGGGGAGGATCGTCCGGGGGCGTGGAATCATCCGGGGGTGTTACCGGGGGAGGATCGTCCGGGGGTGTTACCGGCGGAGGATCGTCCGGCGGTCTGGGATCATCCGGGGGTGTTACCGGCGGAGGCGTAGGAGATGGAGGCGGATCGTCGGGTGCCTTGGTATTGATGAACCCGATCTCCTTCAAAGAATTCACTGCCACCGTCTCCTGCTTTTCAAGGGCGTCCGCTGTCCAGCCGGCTTCAGCCGTCTCGGCCACAATACACAGGGTGCCGTCAGGCAGACCGGTGATCATCACGGATTGGCCGCCGCACAAAGTAATCGAGCCGCCGGTGATAATGTCACCCAGTTTGCCGCCTGCTTCGTCCGTGTACTCGAAGCTCCCATCCAAAGGCTTGCCATCCTTCAGCAGGGTCACTGTGAAGGAAAACTTCTTCGCCCGATCTGCACTGGTCAGATTATCTCCGGTCACCCTCTTAGTGATCTGCAGGTTGCCGTTACCGGTCGGGGGCGCACCATTCTTTTGATTGATGAACGAAGCCTCAGCCTCACCAGATGTAATAGTACCAGAGATACCGGAAGTTTCCACAATTTCCCAGCCTTTTTCGACATCTTCTGTCACTGTATAATTCGTATTGAGGGGCAGGCCGGTGATGGTCACAGACTGACCATCATGAAGGGTAATTTCCGTTTTACCACTGGAGACTACCCCTGTCGCGCCGTTCTCGCCGGAATACTTAAAGGGATACGTTCCTGTCAACTCAGTGCCACCCGCATCTTTCAGAAATACGGTGAACTTAAACGATTGTGCTCTGTCTGCGTCGGTCAAGCCACCGCCCTGAACTGTCTTGTGGATCGTCAGGCTGCCAGTCTCAGGCTCGGTGGTACCGGCTTTCCTGTTGATAAAATTGACCTCAGAGACTTTGTCCGCTAAGATGGTTCCGGAAGGGTCCTTCTCAGGAGATTGTTTCTCCCAGCCCTCCACCGCAGCTTCTTTTACCTCGTACGCAGTCCCCTCAGGCAGGCCGGTGATGGTCACGGATTCACCATCGCAGAGAGTAATCGTGCCTCCATTTTTAATGTTTCCACTCTTTGAACCAGTGTAGCTGTAACTTTCAGACAGCGGATTTCCAGCAGAATCCTTGAGATTTACGGTGAACTCAAACTGTATCTTGCGGTCATCATCCATAACACTCTCACCTGTGACTGTCTTGCGGATCGTCAAACTGCCGGAATCAGGTTCCTCAACAGAGGACTTGTCGGTGCTGTTGACAAACTCAGCCTTGTGGTCACCGTTTGTAATGACCGTCCCTTCGATCGTGGACGAAGGCGACACATGCCATACTCTGTCTCCCTCTACCACCTCTGTTACCTTATACTTGGTATTGGCAGGCAGGCCCAGGATCGTGACGGAGTCATCGTGTCGAAGGACCAGCTCACCGCCGCTCTGGATATGACCAGATTTGTCATTGCCATAGAAGTAGTAGTAGGATTCATCATCAGGCACATCATGCGTTTGCCCGTCTGCTCCTATTTCTACCTTCCACAGCTCCACCTTGAACTTGAAATTCTTAGTGTAGTCCGCAGGGGTCAAATTGCTCCCAGTCACTTTCTTGCTGATGGTCAGTTTGCCGGTGTTTGTATCAGCGATGGTCTTGTCAGTGACCACCACCACGTTCAGCAGACTAAAGAGGTTGGTCAGATCGGTGTCGCCCAGTACGTCTCTGTTGACGCCCTCGTTGGGGTTCTCATACTTGTCGTTAAGAGCCATCTGCTGGACCCGGGCGCGGATGAAACCGGTGTCTGTGACAAAGAAGGGCTTGAAATTCTCGCCGCCGTCTTCATCGTGGAGGCCGTAGTCCACTTCTGCATTTTTCCCAAAGTGCAGGTTCATGCTGCGGAGGATATTTGTTCCTTCCAGTACTGCGTCCTTCCAGTCGGTGAGGGAAAAACCGTTCCCACCGGGCTGGGTCTGCATGAAGGCCGTGATATCCTGGAGGGTGATATCCACATCGTTGCCCTCCGCATATTGGCGCATGGTCTGGGTCAGCTTGCCCACGCCAGCCATCACCGTTACGCCGTCATCAGCATTACCTGCGTCGGCGTAAATAGAGTAGCTGCCAACGACCACAGGGATTATGGTTGTATTCTGGGTGTAGCCCTCAGGCGCTCTGATTTCCTGCAGATAGTATCTGGTCTCGGTGCTGCTATCGGCCCAATCCATCTTTGTGTGACCGGTTCCGTTCTCTTGACCAGTGGGCGAAAAAATCAGCATCCCCTTGTCATCAGTAACTCCCGATGCCACCGGGGTTCCATCGCAGCGCTCATTGTCATACAGCCCAAATTTCGCTTCCTTCAAAGGCTTACCGTCCTGATCCACCTTCAACACCCACAGCTCCCGGCGCTCGTTTGGGATGTAGATCATGGAGCGGAAATCCCGGTTGAACTGGTTCACCTCGAGGAGTTTATAGCTGGTAGGAGTTGTATGAGCCAATGCCGCGTAGCGCTCCTCAGCATTGCCGCCTTCAAGCCCTGAGATCAGCATATAGGCCATGTGCATATCGCCGTTTTCCGGATTATTGAGCAGGTATCGGGTGGCAAGGCCCGGCAGGTCGAACAGGGTCCCTTGCAGCCGCTGGTTGCTGCTGTCCCAGTCTAAATACCAGTCGGCAGTGCCGGTAGCTTTTGCCTGTTCCACGGCGGCCTGCAACACAGCCTCAGGGTTTAGCTGATTGATATCCGTTCCTACCGCCGTCACGGACTTGAATCCGGCGAGGTTGCCGCCGTACAGCGCCTGCCAGCTGCTGCCTTCGACAGTGTCCTTTCTCAGCAGGGGCACTGCCACGACCAGACCGTCTTCCAGGCCGTCGTTCTTGGCCGCATCGCCGGTCTTCGCGCTGGTGACGTTGACCACGGAGCAGGCATAAGCGCCGGTAGTCCAGCGGTTGGCTACAGAGAGCGTGGCAGTCTTGGTGTCGTAGTGCAGGACGATGTCCACCGGCTGGGTGCGGTAGCCGTCTGGGGCGTGGGTCTCCTTCAAGACATAGTACTGATCGCCACGGTCAGCGAAGTTGAAGTGTCCGCCATCTTCGAGCTCGAACTCGGCAGCGCCATCTTCATCCGTTCTCAGCGTAACCAAAGGGTCTTTAGTATAAACCGGCGTAACATGGAACGTCTGTCCCTTCTGATCGCCGTCTGTATAGAGACATTGGATGCCGTCTTTGTCTTTATTTTTCTCTGCCGGGTAGAGTTCGAACTCTACACCCTGCAGCGCCTCACCATTCTGGTCCACCTTCTCGATCCGCTGGTAGAGCAGAGGCTGGAGGTTGAAGCGCAAGGCGATGCTGGAGTCGTAGTTGCCCCGCTCCAGGTAGAACATCTTCAGCGTGTGGGAGGTGTTGCTGGCGTAAGTATCACCGGTCCACTGCATCTTATCCGCCTTGCCGGCGATCTCATACAGCTCTTTCAGCGTGGTATGATTCACCATATGCTCCGGAGCTGCCGGATTATCAGGGATCCCATGGGTCGTAAAAGAGCGGCCGATGTAGACATCGCCGGTGGCAAAATCAATCGTACCATAGAGCTCACTGTGGATACCGCCCAGGTCCAGGACCAGCACGCCGTCGATAAAGACCCAAACATCGTCATCTCCGGAGAACTGGAAGCTCATGTTCTGCTGGCCCTTGCCGGTATTGATCACACCGTTGGCGGGCTGGCGGAAGTCCACGTCCACTGTCATGCCCAGGTGGTGGTTCATGCTGTTGCGGGCGCAGTCCACACTGCTGGTCAGCTCTCCCGCCTCATCCAGCCCGTTGAAGACTTCATACCCCTTGTTGAACGGGAAGAAGTTGCCGATGCTGTTGTCTCCGTCTGTGCGGGTGGTGGCGGGAGCGTCGTAGAGGATAAAGTGGTTTTTGCCGCCCTCCTGACTGAGCTCGGCAAAGTTGTCGCGCATGTTATAGTAGTAGTAGCCGTATTCGTCCAGCTGGAACAGGCCGGTGACATCTGTGTAAGTTTTCTTAAAATCTCCGTTTGCAGGTTCAAATAAGTACTGGAGAGATTCTGTTCCATTGATATCTCCGCCCCAGGTGTTAATGACGGTGTTGCTCAGGTTTTGGATATCACTGGAATCATAGGTGTACCCATCACCCTTTGAATCTTTTTCTTCCTTGTGGTCGCCGGTGAGCAGATAGTCCTTGATTAGCGTATAACGTATTGACTTATCGCCATTTAATACCACGTTTGCCAAATCAAGATTGATCTCCGGATAACCATTTTCAGTTAGAACATTCCTGACGATCCCCTCCATACCGGCGTATTGCTTGCCATACCGGCAGTTCTCTCCAGCGCCTTTGTTCCAAAGGCCGGCGTGGATCAGGCCGTCACCGAAGAGCAGGAGATGTTTCTGATTGATACCCAGATTCCAGTCTTTTTCTGTGGAATAACCTGTGGGCTTGTCGCCGAGGGCCCCTTCACCACCTTCCTCGTGATAATGGATATCGCTTTTATCCAGGATATCGCCGCCGCTCTTCACTGTTGGATTTTCAGTTTTTACCCAGTAGTCAAACAGGTTGACTGTTACGTTTTCCGGGTTTGCGGGAGAAACAGTGTGGGCCGCAAAAGAAACAGGATGAATTACGATTGGTAAATTAGAAATATTGGGTGTATTGTTTCCATCGTTTACAAAGTATTTCCTGCCATCACAAGTGGGAATTGGAGCATAAATTGTGAACTCAGAATTTAAGTCAGGGAGGCATGTGATAGTTGTTTCCAAGTTTGACCAGCTGACATCCAAATACCCCCAGGAGCAAAGCATTTCTTGATCGTTGCCTTTGCCATCCGCATTCTTCACAACAATTCGCTCTTGTTTATCTGCATATGTATAGGCTCCATCATTGACCGACTTATCACCTGTTGCCCAACCGTATATTCGTTTTGGCGCAGATAAACGTATCGCAGCAATCAAATCTTGAACCGTCTGGATATTATCCTTGTTGATTGCAAGGACAGCTGTTGCTCCTGAGTCGAATCCTTCCCATTCCCACTCATTTAAAGCAACATTAAAAGGCGTTGATTGCGCATACGCCTCACCCCCGCCCAGCACGACCAGCACTTCCATCGCCGGAACGCCGTCAACAAGGGCATAGGGGCCCTCCGGGGTATCCGCCAAGGACGCGGTGAGAGTATAAGTGCCCTGGAACGCGCCTTCTGCCGGGATCTGGTTCAGGTCCCAGACCAGCTCTGCGCTCTTGAACTCCACCGCCGTCTGAACGGTGGCGGAATGGGGGAGAAGCTCCGCCAAAATATCTCGGGTAACGGTCAAGCCCTCGTCTGCGCCGGGCACACCCAGTGCCCAAGAACCGGTCTCATCGCTCCAGACCAGCAGACCCTCCTCATCGTCCCACTCCCAGCTGATGACGCACAGCGGGCACACATAACGGCAGGGCTGTGCGGCCTGCGGGGGCTGATAGCCGCAGGTCTCATCATGGACATGGCCGCAGGCCGGAGCTCCGGGCTCTGCGGGCTCCACGGGAGGCGCGGGGCTCTCCGGCACCTGGGCGTCCGCAAGCGTCACAGGCTCCTCCGGTCCTGCGGGCTCCTGCTCTTCGGGAGCGCCGGGCTCCACAGGGGCGTCAGGGGCCGGGGTGTCAGGCACTGTGGGGTCCCCGGTGTTATCGGGGTCTCCGGTATTATCGGGGTCTCCGGTATTATCGGGGTCTCCGGTATTATCGGGGTCTCCGGTATTATCGGGATCCCCGGTGTCTCCGGGCTCCTCGGGAGCTGCAGGGGGCGCCGGATTCTCAGGTTCTTCAGGAGTGCCGGGATTTTCAGGATTTTCAGAATCTCCGGGCTCCTCCGGGGTCCCATAGCCGCAGGATTCGTCGTGTACGTGCATACACGGACTCCCCGCGCCAGCCTCCACATAGCCGCACTCTTCCGTATGCGCCGGATGGTGGACACAGAGCCCGCCCTCCGGAAGAATCTCCGTATACTCCGCGCGGCCATGGGGCGGCATCAGGATCGCCAGAACCAGCATCCAAGACAGCGCCCTGGTCCCCCAGCGCTTCCAGCGGCTCGTTCCCCACGCCTCACGCAAGGAACGCTCTTCTCTTTCCACATCATCTACCTCCTTGAATTTGAGTTTGTTTCTATAGATTGCGGGGCGTTTCGCAAAAACAACCGGGGACCGGTCTTGACGGCACTCCCCGGCCTGCAGCAGGTCAGGATGCCCCCTTTCTGCTCCAAACAAATGGTTTTCAAAGAAGAACGCTAACAGAATTTGGATTTTGTACTTCTATTATAGCAACAGGAAATCAGAATGTAAATAGTGGTTTGGGGAACTGGAGGCCATTTTTTCTTGTCATCCGGGCAATTTTGGGCATGTTGCAAAAAAAGCCGTTGAAAAAGCAGAACTAAAGAGCAGAATCTGCACAAGCGCCCCGAGGCGGACATGGGGCGTGAGCCCTGTGTCCGCCTCGGGGTATTCAAGAAAGAGAGAGGAAAGAGAGGGAATCTGCATCTATATCAAGGCAGCCGGTCCCGCGTCAGGAGGCCATGCCGCCGAAATAGCGCCGGAAGAACTCCTCCATCCCGTAGGGATAGCTGTCGCTGGGGGTGGTGGTATCGGGGGACTGCTGCTGTCCGTCCTGGGAGGAGGTCGCGGTGGTCTGGGGCTTATCCATGGTACTGCCGAAGGTGAGGTCCGTGGTGTAGACCTGCCCGTCGCGGACGTAGGTGATGGTGGCGGTGTCGCCGGCCTTGTAGCTCTTGGAGCCCACGGCGTTGGTCACATCCGTGCTGCTGGTGATGGTCGTGGTGCCCACCATCGTGATAACGTCGCCCGCCTGGAGACCCGCCTGGTCGGCGGGGCCGCCCTCTACCACCTCGTACAGGTATGCTCCGCTGCGCACGCCGGTCTGGGGATAGCGGGAGGCGTTATCCACGCTGACGCCCATGTAGGCGTGGGTGGTGACCTGGCCGTTCTCCATGATGTCCTTGAGCATATTCATCACGTCGTCGATGGGGATGGCGAAGCCCAGGCCCTCGGCGGCGGTGCCGTTGCCGGCGGAGGAGGTCTTGGCGGTGACGATGCCCACCACCTCGCCGTGGTCGTTGAAGAGGGGGCCGCCGGAGTTGCCGGGGTTGATGGCGGTGTCCACCTGGATCATGTTGAAGGGGGTGCCGTCCAGGTTGATCTCCCGGTCGACACAGGAGACGATGCCGTGGGTCAGGGAGAAGGTCAGCTCCCCAAGGGGGTTGCCGATGGTGCAGACGCTCTCGCCCACGTTGACCCCGGCGGAGGAGCCGATCACTACGGGCTTGAGCATGGTCTCGCCCGGGTCTACCTTCAGCACGGCGATATCGTAGTCCACGTCGCTACCCACCACGGTGGCGTCATAGGTGGTGCCGTCGTTGAGGGTGACCTGGACGCTGGACGCGCCGGAGATCACATGGCAGTTGGTGGCGATATAGCCGTCGGCGGTGAGGACGAAGCCGCTGCCGGAGCTGATCGCCTCCTGCTGGATCTTCTGTCCAAAGATGTTGTAGCCCGTGGCGACAGAGGAGGAGTTGATGCTCACGCAGCTGTCCACGTTGGCGTTGTAGATCTCCGGGAAGGTCAGCACCTTGCCGCCGGACACGCTCACCGTCTCCACCTTGGCCAGCTCCCGCTCGCTGACCATCACCTGGGTCTCACCCCTGCCGCCGGTGACATCCTTCAGCATCCACCCGGCCCCCACAGAGCCGCCGATGAGCAGGGCCCCGCAGAGCACTCCGGCCACGATCTTCTTCCCCCGCCCCCGCTTTTTCGGTTCCACAGGGGTCAGGGCCGGGATGGGCTCCCCGGATTCGGGGCGGTAGCTGTAGTGGTACTCATAGTTGCTTCTCTCGTTCTCATTATCGTTATACATGGGGATTGCCTCCTTGTTTATAGTTCATTTTCTGCTCCGTCCGGAGCTCCTCGCTGTCGATGGTGATATCATACCGGGGATTTATGACAAAAGTATGAAGATTTTTTGCTAAGATTTTTAACAATCAAAAAATTGTTTGTGAATGCTCCCCTTCCGCTGAAACAGCGCTGAACGACGGTGCCTCTCCCAAGAGGCCGTCCACGCGTCCGAAGGCTTCCTTGACTGTTCTGCCCCGGTTTCTTGAAAAATTTCGCCCGAACGCAAAATTTGCTCTTTACATTTCAAGAAAGTTCTGCTATACTAAGCAAGGTCCGGTTGAGGGACTGCCCTTTTGCAAATGAATATGCGCCCGTAGCTCAGTTGGATAGAGTGACAGACTCCGACTCTGTAGGCCACTGGTTCGAATCCAGCCGGGCGTACCAGATCCCCCTGAAAGCGAGAGTTTTCAGGGGGATTTCCCTACATTAGATAGAAAAATAAGGAGGAATTTTCCATGTCCAAATACGCCGGAACGCAAACTGAGAAGAACCTGGAGGCCGCTTTCGCCGGAGAGTCCCAGGCCCGGAACAAGTACACCTATTTCGCCTCCAAGGCCAAGAAGGAGGGCTTCGAGCAGATCGCCGCCCTGTTCCTCAAGACCGCCGACAACGAGAAAGAGCACGCCAAGATGTGGTTCAAGGAGCTGGAGGGCATCGGCTCCACCGCCGAGAACCTGGGCGCCGCCGCTGACGGTGAGAACTACGAGTGGACCGATATGTACGAGGGCTTCGCCAAGACCGCCGAGGCCGAGGGCTTCCCCGAGCTTGCCGCCAAGTTCCGTATGGTCGGCGAGATTGAGAAGCACCACGAGGAGCGGTACCGCGCCCTGCTGAAGAATGTGGAGGCCCAGGCGGTGTTCCAGAAGAGCGAGGTCAAGGTCTGGGAATGCCGCAACTGCGGGCATATTGTGGTTGGGACCGCCGCGCCGGAGGTCTGCCCGGTGTGCGCGCACCCGCAGGCTTATTTCGAGGTTCATGCGGAGAATTATTAAGGGATACATTATAGTAAATTGACAGAGGCATGGGGCTTTGTTCCATGCCTCTACCTTTTTTCAGATTTCCAACCCCTGCTGGAGTGTCTCGCTGACGGCTTTCTTGTTCTTGTCAAAGGCGTGGGTGTAGATGTCCAGCGTGGTGGAGGGTTGGGCGTGACCCAGCAGCCCCGCCACCGTCGCAACATCCGCACCGCTGGCAATCAGCAGGCTGGCGTTGCTGTGGCGGAGTGAATGCACATTCAGCTTTTCCGGCAGGCCGTACTTTTTGACGATCAGCTTGAACCTCCAGGTGAAGGTGGTGGGTGTCATCGGCAGGCGGGTGCCATGTCTGCGAAACACATAGTCGTCTGCTGACAGCTCCCGGTTCTCGTAGGCACTGGCCTCCCAGGCGCACTCCCGCTGGTACTCCTTCAGCAAGCTCTCCATTTCGGGAGAAAAGTAGGCGTATCGGTCTCCGGCGGAGGTTTTGGGAGGCTTTGTGAAAATTTCCTCGCCAGTGATCTTGACCACGTTTCGCTGGATGTGGATCGTGTGGTTCTGGTAGTCGATGTCCTCCCATTTCAGTCCGCAACACTCGCCACGCCGCATACCTGTGGCGATGATCAGCTTGAAATAGGTTTCATACTTGATGCTCTCATTCTCCAGAGCTTCGATCAGCTTTTGTATCGTTTTCTCGTCTGCGATGACCTTTTCCCTCTTTTTGCCGGAGTATTTGTAGGTCCTCCACGCCGGATTGTGGTCAAGAAAACCGCCCTCCATCGCGTCGGAGAGGATGCCGCACAGACAGGAGTGCAGTCCCTCGACGGTGCTTTCGGAGAGCGGTTTTCCCGTGGCCTGATTGCGTTCTTTTCGCATATCGGCGTAGAATTTGCGGAAGTGCTCCGGACGAAGCTCGGTCAGTTTGTAATGCCCCAGGTGCGGGAGGATGCGGGCGATATCCTGCCGGTCCCGTGCGAGGGTAGATTTCGCCAGCTTGTGGGGCGCGATTTCCAGGAGCCAGAGCTCGATGTACTTTTCCAGGGTGATATCTTTTTTGACCGAGTGGGGAGTGTTTTTGCACTCCAGCTCGAAGAGCACCGCCTGCTCCTCCAGCCATTTTTCAGTCTGCTTTTTGGTCAACCCCTCCGGCGGCTTGACCGTTTTCTGCCGGGCTTTTCTGCGCTTTCCGTCGTAGTCGTAGCCCATGGATACCACCAGAAGGTAGCTGCTGCCGCGCTTTCGGATGCTTGCCATGATGTTGACCTCCTGTCTGTTGACCTCAGCACTGCTGAGGCGTATTTGGGCAAGCACAACATACCGGAACCCGTTGAGAAAAGCTACTGCTATTTTTGCTCTGACGATAAATTCTACAGAATCGACAGTTACACGGCAGTGCCGTTGGCACAACTGCCCGGCGTATCAAAAAGACTGTGGGTGAGCTGGTTTGCGGCATCCTGCTTCAGCCGCATCTGCGGATGGCAGTAGGTGCGCTCCAGAAATCCGGTATCCCCGTGACCGGCCAGCTCCGCCACAGTCTGCTTGTCCACGCCGTTGTGGAGCATAGTGGAGACAAAATAGTGGCGGAGGGTGTGGAGATGGTACTCCCGTGGAAACCCGTTCTCGCCGTAGAGCTTCCGCAGATGTTTTGTGAACTTGTCCGGGTGCATCAGCTCCCCGCGCTCATTGGTGAACAGGTACTCGCTGAGCGGTATCCTGTTCATGGCCGCCTCTTGTTTTTTCTCGTACCAGTATGACTGGACCAGGCTCATGATATCGTCGCTGATGTAGATCGTCCGGGCCTGCCCGTTTTTAGTAGTCCCCTCCCTGACCCCTGCCCCGGGCACCATACTGCGGGAGCGGCTGACAGTCAGGATGCCCTCATATCCATCCACGGTAAAGTCAGACCATTTTAGGGCGCACAGCTCACCGCGGCGGCACCCGGTATAGATTGCAAGGGCATAGAAGGTCCTATAGGGCTCCTCCTCATTCGCCAGGATGTCCAGAAACTCCCGCGCCTCCTCGTCGCTGGGAATGACCTGGACTTTCTGCGGGGCATCCGGGAGGTCGATCATCCTGGCCGGGTTCTTCTGGATGATCTCGTTCCGCTTGGCGTCACTGAGGACGGCGGAGAGCACTGACAGATATTTTTGCACGGTGGCCTCCTGGATCGGCTTGCCCCGGAACGTCCGCTTTCTCAGCTCCACCAGAAGATTCTCCAGGGCGATAGGCCGCAGGCGGTTGAGCTTGACGCTCCCGATGTAGGGGTACACTTTCTCCAGCGACCGGCGGTAGAAGCCGAGTGTGCTGGGGGCGTACTTGGTCTGCCGTTCCAGCCAGCGGGAGGCATACTCCTGGAAGGTCATTTCGCCGTCCTCGCAGTAGCCGGTCTTGACCGTTCGCTCAAACTCCTCCGCCTCGTGAGCGACATACTGTGCTATGCTGCGGCTGTGGACGCTGGCCGGAACAGAGATTGTTTTTGCCCGGCTGATCTTTCTCCCGTCAAGACGGTAGCCGTTGCTGACGGTGATTTTGTATTTCCTGCTGTTGATTTTTTTGATACTCGCCATAGTGCTCCTTTCCAATCAGTACGTCATCATACCATAGCTCTGATCGTTACTCAGTTTTTGACCCATCGCCAGCTTTTTCAGTGCCTCCCGACGGCGTAGTTTGCTGTCACTCCAGGCTGGTGGCGCGGGAAGCGGCGGTAGGTCCGCCCCTTGCTCCAGCTCCTTCCCCAGTTGGAGCAGACCATAGGCCGCTTCGCCCAGCCAGCCCTCGTCCGGTTCGGCGGAGCCTGGATAGAAACCCACCGCCTGCCGGTATGCGAACAGGGCCTCCAGGTTTTCTTTGAGAAATGTCTCGTCGTGGAGACTGCTATCCCGGCAGTGCCGTCCGTCGGGACAGATGAAGGTGACGTGTTTTCTGGTGTTAGTCCAAATCACCTGGTACCCCTCCAGCTCCATGTTCGCGATGAAGCTCCCCCGGTCGATAGCGTACTCCAGCGCCTCGTTGATGGCTTGGATCAGGTCCAGCTTCCAACTGTCCCCACAGAGCCCAGCCTGATATTCACCGGGCTTCATCCGTTTCATTCTGGACTGCTTTTCCGGTCGTTCCAGAATTCTCAGGCCATGTGCCAGACAGATCTCATCGCTGGCCTGACGGTGGGCCAGGAGGTCATCGGCACTCTGATGGAGCTTCTTCCCATCCACACAACTGACGCTGTTGACCACCAGGTGATTGTGAATGTGATTGGTATCCACATGGGTAGCGATCACCACCTCGAAGCCTAGGAACTCTCGCTGGGCCAGCTCCAGTCCGATGGCGTTGGCTTCCTGCGGTGTGATGGGGTCATCCTCTGCAAAGGACTGGACGAAGTGGTAGAACTGCCGCCCGTCCGTTTTTCTGAAATGCTGTTTGGTGGTGAGCATCTCCGTGCAGGCAGATTGCGGAATGCAGTTGTGACCGACTACCAGATGGGCGTCGCCCCAGCGCGTTTTCTTTTCCTGCGACACGTAGTCCAGCGTTCCCCGCATCGCTCCGGAACTCTGATGCTTGCAGTTGATTGCTGTGAAGGTCGCCATCACCGCACCTCCCGCGTGAGGCAGTGGACCTGTTCGCAGAGGGCGGCGTAGCCGTCCGCCAGATCGTCTCCGCGCACGACTGTCAGCCGCCCCATGTTTGCCAGGACGGTCAGCTGGTTGAGGTTGCGCCCTTGGGCCTTCAGCTCTGCGAGTATTTTCTCCATGCCCTCTACCCGAACGATCTTCTTCTCGAGAGCGCAGGTAGTCAGGTAATCCGTGACTGTCATCCCTGCGTCAGCCGCTCGATTTTCAATTTTCTGTTTGTCATCCGGCGTCATCCTGGCTGTGATGATCGCCGTTTTCTTTCTCTGCATTTCGCTCCTTTCTCCCCTTCAGGGGCAGGGGGTGCCGGGGCTTCGCCCCGGCGAGTGCGGCACGGCGTATAGCCGGGCGCGATGCTTGCCCCACCATAGGTGGGCGTTTCCCCGTCCCGGCGGCACGGTGCGTTTTGTCCACCCCTGGTGCTCCCCGGCGGATTGGCCCACAAGCGCCCAACGTAGCCGATTTCTCCAGGTGCGGGTGTGTTTCCCCGGTCCAGCCGCCAAGAGCCGCACAAACGGCCTCACAGGGCTGGACAAGGGCCTCCGTGACGGCTGTGACGGACGTGACAGGAAATCTCTCACCCATTTTTCCCGTCACTCCTGCCACTGCTGTCACGCGAATCACAGGTGATATGCAGTTGTCTCGTATTCCTGGTTCGACTGGCGGAGACGTGGATGCCGGATTTATCCAGGCTGGAAGCGTGCTTTGCAAGTTTCTTTGATAGCACACTCGGCGAAATCGTTTCTCCGGTTTCATGCTCCAGTAATGTACTCAGCTCTGTGGCGGTTCCGGTGAAAGTGTGCAGTTGTTTCAGAAATTCAGAGAGAAAAAGAAGTTCTGGATTGGCAGCAGGCTTTTCACTTTCAATCGGTTTTGACAGCTCCCAAGTGTGCGTTTCTTTCTGGAAGCAAAGCTCCAGCACCCGCGATTCAATATCCCTGCCTGTACAGTGAAGTTCCGCCTGGGGACTGTTCCGATCTTTCCGTTTCAGCACAAAGTTGGAGTCTGTTGCACCGCTGATGCCGGTGGTCCCGGAGATCATATTCATCGGATCCTCGTCTTTCATTTTGCGAAGATGGTGGATCAGTAAAATTGCAATATGGTGGTTTTCTGCTAAATTTTTCAGCGAAGAGAGGTCTCGGTAATCTCCGGCATAGGAATTTGTATCCGGGATACCATCCCGGATTTTTTGCAGAGTATCGATTACAATGAGGTTCGTGTCTGGATGTTCAGAGAGAAAGGATGTGATCTGTCTCTCCAATCCGCCGCCAATTCTGCCAGAGAGATTTGCGAAATGTAAGGTGTTCGGCGCGTCCTCTGCAAGTTGGAACAGCCGGTTTTGAATACGGGCGTAGCTGTCCTCTAAACAGAGATAGAGGGCTGTTCCGTGTGCCGTTGGCAGTCCCCAAACGGGTTCCCCTTTGGACACTTGAAGACAGATCCAGAGTGCCAGCCAAGACTTGCCTACTTTGGGAGAGCCTGCGAGGATGTGCAGCCCCTCCGGCAACAACCCCTCCACAATAAATTTTGTTACGGGCAGTGGCGTGGACAGTAGAGTATCCGCGTCTATGGTTTTGAGTTCTAACATTTTGTCACCTCCGAGAAAATCCATGATTGACTTTGCCGCTCACCTCTGATAGACTAGTACCAAGAGAGTTCAATATTTAATCGAATCATGGGTAGAGTGTAACAGATTTCCAGTCTATTGTCAAGTCCAAAAATATTAAATAAATTCGATTGGTCTAATTCGAGGAGGAGACATCTATGCCTGACTACATTTTCAAGACCTATATCACTGCCGGAAGAGAATATTTTGTCTATGGCGAACAATACGATACCTGGGAGCATACAAATGCGATCATTGAAAAAGACTTCCCATTTCTGGAAAGTCTTTTGGACCTACTGTATCTGGATATTTGGAAATATGAGCCGCTTTTCAAAAATATGGAGCGAACGATTCGGAGAATATATCAGGACAACGATTACACCTATCAGTCTCAATTAAGCGGTATGCTGGATGAGCTGGCGCAGGCACACATTTTCTTCCAGCAGACGCGGCTGGATTGGCAGCATCGTCTGGCCTTGATCGGTACGCCTGAAGCTGGTGCGCTGTATGACTTGCTGCCTATCAAAATACTGACGCACATTCCTTCGACAATAGACGAAATGCAGCGGCAGATCAAGGGCATTTTTGAACAAGTCCTGGACATTGATAAGAAAGGCAATACCCCTGTTCAACAGCGGATGACCCGCTTCATACGCAGGGAACATGATGCTTCCAGGCGTACCTTCGAGTTCGCAGCGTCTCTTCCGCTGCATTTTGAGGCAACAGGGCCTGACACTTTTGGCGAGGTGCTGTATCCCAGAGATGTGTATGATCTAATCGAGTTCTTCCTGCGGGAAGCGATCAAACGGGAGCAGCGGATACGGGTTTGCAAGAACTGCGGCCGCTACTTCGCCATTGCGAGACGCAGTACGGCAGAATACTGTGAGCGGCCAATCGATGCGAAAGGTCGGACTTGCAAGGACATGGGCTCCATCATCCAATGGACGAAAGAACGGGCGGACGATGAGGTGTTCAAGATCTATCGCAGAGAGTACAAGCGGCGTTTCGCCTGGATCAAGGCCAGGCGGGTCACGGCAGAAGAATTTTACGCCTGGAGCGAAAAGGCCAGAGAGAAGAAAGCAGAGTGTGACAGCGGCATGATCACGCTGGAGGAGTACCAGCAGTGGCTGAAGGATTCCTGACGTTTGATAAAATGTTGTCGTAGCAGTTGTCCGGCACATCCTTTACCACCTCAACTGCAACGGAAATCACAGCTTTGTTACCGATGGTCACGCCGGTTGCCTTTAAAAATTTCAGCTTTCCAAGCTCTCAGGAAAGAGCTTTTTTCGCTGAGTTAAATATGTTATTGTTTTCGGATTTCCCGATAGATTACTTCCGCCAGGGCGCTCATTATAGCATTATATTTGGCCTGATCCTCAAAAAGTGCCGTATAGGTATCCTGGGCTTCCATATAGCTGTCCTGAGCGGCATCGCCAAACGCCTTGGGGAAAATGCTCTCTGTGAAAATCTGCGGGTCGGAGGTCTTTGCCATACTGGCCAGCTTCTTGTTGGTCATCAGCCGGGCATGGAGCGCATTCAGCAGCACCCGGTCACTCTCGGTAAAGGCGCCCTTGTACTTCTCATTGATTTTCTCAATAATCTCGTCCAGCGGCTCCTTGGGGTCATGCCCCGCCGCACCCTTCTGCTTGGCTGCCTCGTAGACGCCTTTTTCTTCCTGGAGCGTGATCGTCCCCTCAAAGGACTTTTGCAGCTTATAATACTCCAGCTTCAGCTTGCCCTCCAGATCAACCATATCCGCCGCTTCCGCCGGAAGTAGGTTCAGCAGGTAGGAGCAGAACACGAATTCTTTGTGAAGATCCTTATCAAACATTCTGACAATCTGGGAGATATAACTGTACCACTTGACCAGGCTGCGGGCCTGCCGCCGGAACTGGTAGCGCTCGTCTGCTGTTTTCTGATTGTACCGATCCGCTACAGGCTTCAAAACGCTGGTCATCCGGCCCACGGCTTTGGAATCCTGCTTGCCCGATTTGAAGTACTCCTTGGCAAACGCCTCAATATCCACATCGGAGTAAATGCCAAAGCCCCGCAGTTCCTTTTGTGTCTGATAGATCAGATCCACATTCACTTCCTGCTGTAGCGTGGTCTCCTGGTAGAAGGGCTGGAACGCCGCCAGAATGTCCTCCTGAGAATTCACGAAGTCCAGCACAAAAGTATCTTCCTTGCCGGGACAGGTGCGGTTCAGCCGGGAGAGGGTCTGCACCGCCTTCACGCTTTTCAACTTTTTATCCACGACCATGGTTTGCAGCAGCGGTTCGTCAAAGCCGGTCTGGTACTTCTCCGCCACAATCAGGACGTTGAAATTCTCGTGAAATTCGGCCTTGGTTTGAGCCTCAGCGATGTGGCTGCCGTCCCGGCGCACGTTCAGCTTGGGCTCGGTGTACTCCTCGTCCCCATCTGGAACAGCTCCAGAAAACGCAACGAGGATGTCCACATCGTCATATTTCTGGCTTTCGATATACCGCTTGACCTCGTGGAAGTAGCGGACTGCCGCCAGCCGGGAGGAAGTGACCACCATCATCTTGCCTCGTCCGCCAATTTTGTGCCGGGTGGTCTCCCGGAATGTTTCTACGATGATCTGCGACTTTTGACTGATATTGTAGGGGTGTAGCTCCTGATACCTGCGAATCACCTTCGCCGCACGGCTGGCGGGGAGATCAGGATTGTCGTCCATAGTTTTTGCAATCTTGAAGCAGGTCTCATAGGTCATGTAGTTCTGGAGCACATCCAGGATGAACTTCTCCTCAATGGCCTGCCGCATACTGTAGATGTGGAACGGGTGAAAGCTGCCGTCCTCGTATTCCGTTCCGAACAACTCCAGCGTTTTATCCTTTGGTGTGGCGGTGAAAGCGAAGAACGACAGGTTTTTGTGGCGGCCTTGGGAAATGATCTCGTTCATCAGCTTGTCGTCCGGGTCGAGCTCCTCCTCAGCCTTGCCCTCCAGCTCGGCGTACTCCCGCAGGGCCTCCTCGGTGTCCGCCAGCGCCGTTTTCAGCTTGAGGGCGGCGCTGCCCGTCTGAGAGGAGTGGGCCTCGTCCACGATGATGGCGAAGCAGCGTCCGTCGGCCTTGTCTACCTCCTGGAAGATCACCGGGAACTTTTGCAGGGTAGTAACGATGATCCGCACCCCTGCGTTCAGAGCGTCCCGCAGATCCCTGGAGGTCTTGTTCTTGCCGATGGTCTCCACCGCCCCCAACGTGTGGTCAAAGCCAGAAATCGTTTCCTGAAGCTGGGCGTCCAGGACAGTCCGATCCGTGACCACCACCACACTGCTGAACACGGGCCTGTTCTCCTGACTGTGCAGCGACGCCAGCCGGTAGGCTGTCCAGGCGATGGAGTTGGACTTACCCGAGCCTGCGCTGTGCTGGATCAGATAGTTGTGCCCGACACCGTGCGCCGACACATCGGCCAGCAGCTTCCTCACCACGTCCAGTTGATGGTAGCGGGGAAAAATCAGCGCCTGCTTTCGGACAGTCTTCACGGTGCCATCTGGGAGCCGCTTTTTCTCCTCCTTCACCTGCAAATGGATGAACTTTTGCAGGATATCCATCATGCTGTCTCTCTGAAAGACCTGCTCCCAGAGGTAGGCCGTGGGGTAGCCGTCCGGATTTGGAGGATTGCCCTTGCCGCCGTCCTGTCCGGCCCCATTGGAGCCCTGGTTGAAGGGCAGGAAGTATGTATCCTTCCCGGCCAGCTTGGTGGTCATCCAGACCTCGGTGTGATCCACGCAGAAATAGCCCAGAATGCGCTTGTTGAATTGGAAACAGAGCTCCCGTGGGTCACGGTCATACATCCACTGCCGCTTGGCGTTCTCCACGGTCTGCCCCGTGTGCTGGTTTTTCAGCTCAAAGGCGAAAACCGGGATGCCGTTGACGGTCAGCACCATGTCCACAGATTTCTTCGTGTCGGCGGAGTAGTACCACTGACGGTAGCTCTCGATCTTGTTACAGGCATACCGCCGGGCGGCGGTCTCGTTGAGACCGGATTCCGGCATGAAGTAGCAAACGTGGAAGGTAATGCCCCGGTGCTTGAACCCGTGGCGGAGGACGGAGAGGAGCCCGTCCGCATCGCAGGCGGCGTTGAAGGCCAGGCAGAACTTCCGCACGGGATCGACCTGGTTCTGCTTCTCGAATCTGGCCCACTCCTTGGGCTGGGTGGCCTGGATGAAGCCAATCAGGGTGTTGACATATAGGCCCAGGTTGGGATCGTATGTATCCGTGCCCTTGGTGTAGCCGCCAGCGGGAGAGAGAAGGGTAGCTTCGATGTCGGATTCAAAGCGTTTTTCAGTCGTTTCCATTCAAATCTTCTCCTGCTTTCTTTTCCTTTCGTGGTAAAGCAAAAATTTTTGAGGGTGCTGTACTAATCGGCTGAATTGACTTTGAAATATATGTTTTCACAAGTTGAAGAGTTAGTGTGTGTTCCTCTTTCGCGCTTTTAGTAGCTTTTCCAATTTGGGTGGTAATTTCTGAATGATTATACGGAACAGACGCCCCAGTCTCCCCGTCAGGGAGATAAGCTATGTGCTTTTTACAATAGACATCTTGCGAAAATAAGGTGCAGTGGTAAAATAGGGGCATGAAAT
>CAJUOA010000028.1 GCA_910587785.1 uncultured Oscillospiraceae bacterium
CTTTTGCGCTGTTTTTCTACCCCCTTCTCTTGCTTTTAAACCTTGATTCGCATTATATGTTGGGCTTCGCCCAAACCCAGCAGGGACGCTGTCCCTGCACCCCGCCAGGGGCTGAGCCCTCTGCGCTGGCTTCGACAGCTTGGCTGTCCCTCGGACAGCTGCTGCCTGGACCCGCAAATTGCGCTTCACGCCTGTTTTTAGGAGGACAAGCTATGACACCACTGGAGGCCCTCCTGGGCCATACGCTGATCTCGCCGGACAACACCTGGGGCCTCTTGGCCGTGATGTGTCTGTCCGTGGCCCTGACCATCGCTTTGGAGCAGAGGTACCGCTGGGCGTCCCGGGTATCGGGGGCCATGATCGCCCTGGTCTTCTCCATGGCCATGGCCAACTTGGGGGTGATCCCCACCAGGAGCGTGTTCTATGACGACATCGTCTGGGGCTTCTTCGTACCCATGGGCATCCCGCTTCTGATGCTTCGGTGCAATGTCCGAAAGATCTGGCGGGAGACGGGGCAGATGCTGGCGGTCTTCCTCACCGGCGCGGCGGGCACCGTGGCGGGAGGCTTCCTGGCTTTCAGCGCCCTGCGGCCCTTCTTCGGCGACGATCAGGGCCTCGCCCAGGTGACGGCCATGATGACCGGAACCTATATCGGCGGCAGTGTCAACCTCGCGGCTATGGCCCGGCAGTTCGTCGCCGCGGACAGCCTCTGCGCCGCCGCCACAGTGGCCGACAACCTGCTCATGACCCTCTATTTCTTCGCCCTCATCGCCTTTGCCGGGATGCGCTTTTTCCGGGAGCGCTACCCCCACCCCCACATCGACGAGGCAGCCTCCGGCCAGGAGACCGGCGCGCAGACCCGTGCCGCCGCCTACTGGTCCCGCAAGGACATCTCCCTCCGGGATATCGCCCTGAACCTGGCCTTCTGCACGGCGGTGGTGTGGGTCTCCAGCGGCATCGCCTCCCTCTTCGCCCCACTGGTCCCGGAACAGGTGGAGACCTTCGCCGGCGGCCTCCTGGACTTCGCCGGACGCTTCTTCGGCAGTCAGTATGTCTGGATCACCACCCTCTCCGTCGCCGCCGCCACCTTCTTCGACCGGCAGGTGGAGCGTATCCACGGCTCCCAGGAGATCGGGACCTACTTCATCTACCTCTTCCTCTTCGTCATCGGCGCGCCTGCCAGCATCGTCACCGTCGTCACCGAGGCCCCGCTCCTGCTGGTGCTGACGGCCATCATGGTGGCGGTGAACATGCTCTTCTGCTTCACCGCCGCGAAACTGCTCCATTTCGACCTGGAGGACGCCATCATCGCCTCAAACGCCAACATCGGCGGGCCGACCACCGCCGCCGGAATGGCGGTATCCCAGGGCTGGGGCCGTCTGGTGGGCCCGGCCATGCTGGTGGGCACCTTGGGCTACGTCCTCGGCAACTACGCCGGGACCGTGGTGGGCATTGTCCTGGGCGCGTAGGGGGTCATATGGAAGAAATTACTGCCAATCTGGTCAAGAAGCTCCTGCCCAAGCGGGACCCCAACGGCCACAAGGGTACCTTCGGCAAGGTCCGCATCTGGGGCGGCGCGGTGGGCTACACCGGCGCGCCGGTCTACGCCGGGGAGGCCGCCTGCCGCACGGGGAGCGGCCTGGTGTTCGTGGCCGTGCCGGGGGAGGTCTACCCCATCGCCGCCGCCCGGTGCGACACCGCCATGGTCAGTCCTGCCCCGGAGGAGTATGAGGACCTCCGAAGCTGGATGTCCCGCTGCGACGCGGCCCTCATCGGCCCCGGCCTGGGCCGTGCGTCTGATACAGAGCGGAAGGTCCGCGCCCTCCTGGAGGACCTGACCGTGCCGGTGGTGCTGGACGCCGACGGCATAAACGCGGTGGGCACGCATATAGATAGTCTCGCAAGCCGGCAGGGCCGCTTCCCCACAGTGGTCACGCCCCACGAGGAGGAGTTCCGCCGCCTGGGCGGGGACCTCTCGCTGGGCCGGGAGCGCGCCGCCGTGGACTTTGCCCGGCGCAGCGGCTGCGTGGTGGTGCTCAAGGGCCCGGGGACCGTGACAGCCGCCCCGGACGGCAGGGCCCTGCGCAATCCCACCGGAAACTGCGGCATGGCCAAGGGCGGCAGCGGCGACGTGCTCGCGGGGATCGTGCTGAGCCTCCTGGGGCAGGGGGCGGACGCCTTTGCCGCCGCGGTGTGCGCCGTATGGCTCCACGGGACGGCTGGGGACTTCGCCGCCCGGGACCTCACGGAGTACGCCATGACCCCGGGGGACCTCATCGGAACCCTGCCGGCGGCGTTCAAAACTCTGGGACTATAACATCAAGGAGGAAGGACTGTGCGAAAAGCGATGCTTTTTGCACTAATGCTGACGCTCCTGCTCACCGCGTGCGGCGGGGAGGAGAAAGACCCTGTGGGAGAGCTCCAGCGGCAGTACGCCGCCGTGACAGCGGCTACCATGGAGGCGGACATCACCTGCCACTACGACGAGGAGGACCGCGCCTACACCCTGCTGTGCGCCTACACTCCGGAGAGCAGTACGGTCACGGTGCTGGCCCCGGCCAATCTGGCGGGCATCTCCGCCACGGTCTCCGGCGGGGAGCTGAAGCTCACCTATGAGGACATCTCCCTGGACGCGGGGAGCTGTTCTGCGGCGGCGGTCTCCCCGGTGGCGGCTCTGCCCCGGCTGATGGCGGCGGCGGCCTCCGGCTATCCGGCGGAGACCGGGGAGGAGGACGTGGACGGCCGCAAGGGCCTGCGGGTGGCCTTCGACCTGGCGGACGAAGAGGGGACCCTCTACGCTACCTGGTTCGACCAGGAGACGCTGCTGCCCCTGCGCAGTGAGATCAGCGCCGGCGGCAAGGTCCTCTATGAGGTGGCCTGGAAGCGTTTCGAGGTGACAGGGCAGGCCCCGGCTGAGCCCGAGGCCCCGGAGGCCCAGCCGGAGACGCCGGACGCCCAGAGCGCTCCCCAGGAGGACGGCGGCGCGGCGCAGACGCCCGCGCTGGCCTCGGAGGGGGAGGACGGCGGCTCTGCGGCGAATCCCACGGAGCCGGGCATGGCCTCCCCGGCGGACGAGGCGGCGGCGTATGCCACGGCAGAGGAATAGCAGTCTCGAATATGGCGCGCAGCGCAGGATAAAAGTTTTGTCCACCTTTTCAAAGGTGGTGGGGTCCAGGCAACAGCTAGCCGAAGGCTAGCCAAGCCCAAGCTGGCGAAGCCAGCGCAGGGGCAAAGCCCCTGGCGGGTTTGGGCGGAGCCCAACATTCACTGGTAAAGAAATTTCAACACGAGGTGCAAGATGGATAGCACACTGAAGAGGACCTGGGCGAGCATCGACCTGGACGCGCTGGCCTATAACTGCCGCCATTTGCAGGAGCGGATGGGCCCCGGGGCCCGGATGCTGGGGGTGGTGAAGGCGGACGCCTACGGCCACGGGGCGGTGCAGTCGGCCCGGGTGCTGGAGGAGATGGGGTGCGCGTACTTAGCGGTGTCCAACATCGACGAGGCCCGGGAGCTGCGCCTGGGGGGCGTGGGCCTGCCGGTCTTACAGCTGGGGGCCACTCCGGCGGACCAGAGCGCCGCCATTCTGGCCAACGGCGTCACCCAGGCGGTCTACAGCGAGCGCTCGGCCCAGGGCTTCTCCCGGGAGGCGCTGAAGGCCGGGGGGACCATGCGGGTCCACATCAAGCTGGATACGGGCATGTCCCGCCTGGGCTTCCAGTGCGACGAGGCCCACTTTGAGGACTCCCTGGAGGCCATCGACCGGGTCTGCGGCCTGCCGGGGCTGGAGGTGGAGGGCATCTTCACCCACTTCGCCGTCAGCGATGAGACGGGCGCTTCCAGCCGGGCGTATACCCTCCTCCAGTACGAGCGGTTCCAGAGGATGCTCCGCCGTCTGGAGGAGCGGGGCCGTACTTTCGCCATCCGCCACTGCGCCAACAGCGGGGCCACGGCCAACTATCCCCAGTTCGCCTGCGACATGTTCCGGCCGGGTCTGCTCACCTACGGCGCGGGGGAGGCGGCGGAGCGGCTGGGCCTCAAGCCTGTGATGACGCTTAAGAGCACGGTAGGGGCCGTGAGCCGCTATGAGCCCGACACATTTGTCAGCTACGGCCGCGCCTTCTGCACCCGGCGGGAGACCCGCCTGGGCGTTCTGCCCATCGGCTACGCCGACGGCCTGCCCCGCTCCCTCTCCAACAAGTGGCAGGTCTGGACGCCCTCGGGCAGGGCGCCCATCGCGGGGCGCATCTGCATGGACATGTGCATGATCGACCTGACGGACCTGCCGCAGGTGGGGGAGGGGGATGAGGTGGAGGTCTACGGCGCCCACGCCTCCGTGGGCGAGGCCGCAGGTCTGGCGGGGATGATCCCCTACGAGCTCCTCTGCGCCGTCAGCAAGCGGGTGCCCCGGCTCTACTGCCGCCACGGCAGGGAGATTGCGCGGGAACTGCTGCTGCGGGGGTAGGGGAGCCCCGCGCTGTTTCTTCGCAGACGAAGCCGGGACCGCTGGTGCGGCCCCGGCTTTATTGCCCATATGGGGACTATTTCCCCCGGATAGCGGAGAAGTAGATCCGTTTTTCCCCCTCTCTGGGGGCGCTCATTCGGCAGTCGCCGTAGGTGCGGATGTGGGTGAACCCCGCCTCCAGGAGCCAGGCGCGCAGTTCCTCCACCTCGTAGGCCTTCTGCCGGTGCTGTTCCACGGAGCGCTCCCAGGCCCCGTCCGGCCGTTTGGTGAAGATGTCCATCCAGTAGGTGCACACCCTGCTCCGCTTCTCGAACTCCGGACGCCAGACGCAGTAGACGTCCTCCTGTTCGTCTAAGAACACCTGCCCGTCCAGCTCCCGGAGCATGGCGGCGCTGTTGATGTCGAAGACCAGCAGGCCGCCGGGGGAGATGAAGAGATGCAGCCGCTGAAAGGTCTTCTGCACCTCCCTGGGCCCCGCCAGATAGTTGAGGCTGTCCAGACAGCAGATGGCCGCGTCCACCGTGCCGTACAGGTCCAGGGCCTCCATGGACTGGTTGAGGAACACCGGCGGCTCCCCCGTGAGGTCCGCCGCCTTCTCCCGGGCGGCGGCCAGCATGTCCGGGCTCTCGTCCACGGCGATCAGTTCATACCCCCGCTCTGTCAGAAGGGCGGTCATGCTCCCCGTGCCGCAGGCCAGGTCCAGCACCGTGTGCACGGAGACGCGGCTCTTCAGGAAGAGCTTTTCTATGTAGTCCGCCCGCTTTTCATAGCCTACGTCGCCTGTCAGCGCGTCATACACCCCGGCCAGGGCCTCGTAGGCGCTCATTTCACCTCCGCCTCCCGGCGGTCGAAGAAAGCCCGGTACCCCCCGTGGCCAAAGGCCAGGGAGCGGTTGACCCGGCTGATGGTGGCGCTGGAGGCCCCCGTGCGCTCCAGGATGTCGTTGTAGATCATCCCCTGGTTGAGCAGCACGGCCACCTCGAAGCGCTGTTCCATGGAGCGGAGCTCCGCGACGGTGCACAGGTCCTGGAAGAAATTGTAGATCTCCTCCTCGCTCTGAAGCTTCAGGATGGCCCGGTAGAGTCCGTCGCTCTTTTTCTTTTCCGTGATCCTTGGCATAAGTCACCTCCGTGGTAGGATGTCCTTATCTTAACACTTCACCGCGTGAAAGTAAAGGCCTTTGGGGAAAAATCGGCGTTTCGTCCGTCACCGCCGTACCAGGCGGGTTTCTATGTACGCCTCCGGCGGAAAAACGGTCGAATTCTGGAGATATGCACTATCCGTCCTCCCTCTTGGGCAGAAATTCTTGGTAAAAACCTACGTTATTTCCCCTGATTTTTTGTAGCTTTTGCCGTGGAGAAACTATTTCCCGCCGCCTTGACGATATGTGGGATTGTGGGGTATAATATGGCTGATAACAGTTGTCCTGCGGCAATTTCCGGGAACTGCGGGCGGCTAATAAACGGAGGAACGTATCATCATGCCCTATAGAGAAGCAGACGAGTTCAATACCTATCTCTTCCACCAGGGAACGGCCAGGAGTGCCTACGAATACATGGGCGCCCACGCTGCCACCCACAACGGAGTTGACGGCTACATGTTCCGCGTCTGGGCACCGCGGGCGCAGGCTGTCTCCGTAGTGGGTGATTTCAATTCCTGGGACCAGGCGGCCCACCCCATGGAAAAGATCACGGACGGCATCTGGGAGCGCTTCGTTCCCGGCGGCCAGACCTATGACGCCTATAAGTTCGCCGTCACCGGCGCAGACGGCGTGGTGCGCCTGAAGGCGGACCCCTACGCCTTCCACGCCGAGACCCGCCCCGGCACCGCCAGCAAGCTCTATACCATCGACGGCTATGCCTGGGGGGACGAGGCATGGCGCAAAAAGCGCCACGGACAGCCCGTCTACACCGCGCCGCTGAACATCTACGAGGTCCACCTGGGCTCCTGGCGCCGCCGGGAGAACGGGGACTTCATCGACTACCGGGACCTGGCCCGTCAGCTTGCCCCTTACGTCAAGGACATGGGCTTCAACTTCATCGAGCTTCTGCCCGTCACCGAGTACCCCTTTGACGCCAGCTGGGGCTACCAGTGCACCGGCTACTACGCCCCCACATCCCGCTACGGCACCCCGCAGGATTTCATGCACTTTGTCGACTACATGCACCAGAACGGCATCGGCGTCATCCTCGACTGGGTGCCCTCCCACTTCTGCAAGGACGCCCACGGGCTCTACGAGTTCGACGGCTCCCCCTGCTACGAGTACGCCGACCCCCGCAAGGGGGAGCACTACTCCTGGGGCACCAAGGTCTTCGACTATGGCCGGGGCGAGGTGAAGAGCTTCCTGCTCTCCTCCGCCGCCTTCTGGCTCAAGGAGTACCACGTCGACGGCATCCGGGTGGACGCGGTGGCCTCCATGCTGTACCTGGACTACGACCGCAGAGACGGCGAGTGGGTGGCCAACGAGCACGGCGGCAAGGAGCATCTGGAGGCCATCAGGTTCCTCCAGGAGCTCAACGAGACCGCTTTCGAGGTCAATCCGGACGTGCTCATGGTGGCGGAGGAGTCCACCGCCTGGCCCCTCGTCACCAAGCCCACCGGCGTCATCGGGCCCAACGGCATCGGCGGGCTGGGCTTCAACCTGAAGTGGAACATGGGCTGGATGAACGACATGTGCCACTACCTGAAGATGGACCCCTGGTTCCGCCAGAGCAACCACAAGGACATCACCTTCTCCATGTTCTACGCCTTCTCGGAGAACTACATCCTGCCCCTCTCCCACGACGAGGTGGTCCACATGAAGGGCTCCGTCCGGGGCAAGATGCCCGGCGACGCGTGGGCGCAGCTGGCCGGCGTGCGGGGCTTCTACGGCTACACCATGGCCCACCCGGGCAAGAAGCTGAGCTTCATGGGCGTGGAGCTGGGCACGGAGAAGGAGTGGAACTTCGAAGGAGAGCTGGACTGGGCCGTGCTGAATAACGAGCCCAACCGGCAGCTCCAGCAGTATGTCAGGGATCTCAACCGCTTCTACCTCAGCGAGAGCCCCCTCTGGGAGGAGGACTACAGCTGGGAGGGCTTCCAGTGGCTGGTCAGCGACGACAACCAGAACAATGTGGTGGTCTTCCTCCGCCGGGACAAGGCCGGAAAGGAGCTCGTGTGCGCTTTCAACTTCAGCCCCAACACCTATGACGGCTACCGCTTCGGCTGTCCGCCGGTGAAGGAGTACGTGGAGGTGTTCAACTCCGACGCCAAGGTCTACGGCGGCTCCGGCGCGGTCAACGCCGCTCCCTGCAAGGTCAGCTGGCAGGAGTCCCACGGGCAGGAGTCCTCGGTCTCCATCCGCATCCCGCCCTTCGGCGCGGTGTTCCTGCGGGGGGAGGGCAAGCTCCGGGCCAAGGCGAAGGCCAAGGCCGCCGCGGAGGCAAAGGAGGGCCAGGAGGCCGGGGGCGAGACCAGGCGCGTGGCCAAACGGGCTCCCGCCGCCAAGACCGCCCTGAACAAGGCCGCTGAGGCCGTCACCGCCGCCGCGGCGGAGAAGAAGACCACCCGCACCAGAAAGACGGCCCCGAAGCAGGAGACGGCGGAGAAGAAGCCCCGCGCCTCCCGGAAGACCGCCGCATCCGAGGACGCCGCCGAGGCCGCCGGGGCTCCGGCGAAGAAGAGCACCAGAAGGAAGACCTCCCCTGAGTTAAAATAAAAATGAGGATGAGAAAGTAATGAAGAAAGAGTGTATCGCAATGCTCCTGGCCGGCGGGCAGGGCAGCCGCCTGTACGTGCTGACCAGCGACGTGGCCAAGCCCGCCGTCCCCTTCGGCGGCAAGTACCGCATCATCGACTTCCCCCTCTCCAACTGCACCAACTCCGGCATCGACACCGTGGGCGTCCTCACCCAGTACAAGCCCCTGGAGCTCAACAGCTACATCGGCTCCGGACAGCCCTGGGACCTCGACCGCCTGGACGGCGGCGTCCATATCCTCCCCCCCTACATGGTGGAGGGGGACAAGGGCAGCTGGTTCAAGGGGACCGCCAACGCCATCTACCAGAACATCGGCTTTGTGGACATGTATGACCCGGAGTACGTGGTCATCCTCTCCGGCGACCACATCTATAAGATGAACTACGCCAAGATGGTGGAGGCCCATAAGAAGGCGGGCGCCGCCTGCACCATCTCCGTGCTGGAGGTGCCCTGGGCCGAGGCCTCCCGCTTCGGCATCATGGCCGTGGACGGGGAGGACAACATTGTCGAGTTCCAGGAGAAGCCCAAAGAGCCCAAGAGCAACCTGGCCTCCATGGGCATCTACGTCTTCACCTGGAAGAAGCTCCGGGAGTACTTGGTCAGCGACGAGGCCGACCCCGCCTCCAGCAACGACTTCGGCAAGAACATCATCCCCAACATGCTGAACGCCGGGGAGAAGATGGTGGCCTACCGCTTCGACGGCTACTGGAAGGACGTGGGCACCCTGGAGAGCCTCTGGGACGCCAACATGGATATGCTCTCCCGGGGCGACCTGGACCTGCTGGAGGACAGCTGGCCCATCTACGCCCGCCTGCCCGCCGAGCCCCCCGCCTTCATCGGCAAGAGCGCCCTGGTGGACCACAGCGTGGTCACCCAGGGGTGCGAGATCAGCGGCAAGGTCATGAACAGCGTCCTCTCCCACGGCGCACGGGTGGAGGAGGGCGCGGAGGTCCAGTACTCCGTGCTCATGCCCGGCGTCACCGTCAAACGGGGCGCTGTGGTGCGCTACGCCATCCTGGGCGAGAACTGCCAGGTGGCCGCGGGGGCCAGCGTGGGCGGCTCGCCGGAGAGCTGCGACCCCGATGCCTGGGGCATTACCGTCCTGGGACCCGGGACCAATATCGAGCCCGGCGAGGTCGTAGCCCCCAAAACGATGCTCAACCGTGATCATAAGGAGGTGCACACCAAATGAAAGGCTTGCATGGGATCATCTTCTCCTATGAGAAGCACAACAGCCTGCGGGAGCTGACCGCCAACCGGATGCCCGCCTCTGTTCCCTTTGCCGGGCGCTACCGGATCATCGATTTCGTCCTCAGCAGCATGGTCAACGCCGGGATCACCGACGTGGGCGTGGTGCTCCACGGGAACTATCAGAGCCTTTTGGACCACCTGGGCTCCGGCAAGGACTGGGATCTGAGCCGCAAGCACGGCGGACTGCGCCTCCTGCCCCCCTTCTCCTATGAGGAGACCGGCGGCGTGCGGGCCTTCCGGGGCAAGATGGAGGCCCTGGCCGGGGTGCGCTCTTACCTGGAGGGCGTGCGGCAGTCCCATGTGGTCCTGGCCGACAGCGACCTCATCGTCAACATCCCCCTCCAGGAGGTCTATCAGGCCCATCTGGACTCCGGCGCGGACATCACCGCCGTCTGCACCAGCAGTGTGGACGGCCCGGACGATGTGACATACTTCCGTCTGGACGGCGAGGGCCGGATCACTGAGACGCTCTATCCCCTCAACGATCCCACCGGGTGCTACCGCTCTCTGGAGATGTACATCCTCTCCAAGGATCTCCTGCTGGAGCTGGTGGACGAGTGCATGAGCCACGACCTTTGCAGCTTCCGCGGCGCGGTGCTCCAGGCCAAGGCGGGCACCCTCAACATCCGCAGCTTCGTCTGGGACGGCTACGCCGCCCAGATCCACACCCTCAAGGACTACTATGTGCGCAGTATGGAGCTGCTGGACCCCACCATCCGCCGGGAGATCTTCCACCCCCAGCGGCCCATCCACACCAAAGAGCGCAACGACGCATCCACCTACGTCGACCCCAACGGCACCTGCTGCAACTGCCTGGTGGCCGACGGATGCACCATCGAGGGCACGGTGGAGAACTCCATCCTCTTCCGGGGCGTCAGCGTTGAGAAGGGCGCGGAGATCAAAAACTGCATCCTCATGCAGGACACCGCCGTCCACCGCGACGCCGTGCTCCACCAGGTGGTGGCCGACAAGAACGTGGAGATCATGGCCTCCCGCACCCTCATGGGCCACGAGGGCTATCCCATGGTCATCTCCAAGGGGAGCAAGGTGTAACGAAAAGCTCCCCTTCCGGCCAATTCTATTTCGCTCTACTTGTATCGATTAAGGAGGCATCCCCCCATGAAAATCCTATTCGCCGCGTCCGAGGCAGTCCCCTTCTGCAAAACCGGCGGCCTGGCCGATGTGGCCGGCAGCCTGCCCCAGGCCCTGGCTAAGGCCGGCAACGAGGTGGAGGTCATCGTGCCCCTCTACCAGTGCGTGATGGACAAGTGGAAGGAGCAGCTGACCTTCGTCTGCCACATCGAGGTCCCCCTGGGCTGGCGCCGCATCTACTGCGGCCTGTTCAGCCTGGAGCGGGAGGGCGTGACGTGGTACTTCGTGGACAACGAGTACTATTTCAAGCGCGCCGCCCTCTACGGCCACTATGACGACGGCGAGCGCTTCGGCTTCTTCTCCCGGGCCATCGTCGCCCTGCTGCCCTCCCTGGCCTTCATGCCGGAGGTCATCCACTGCAACGACTGGCAGACCGCCCTGGTGCCCGTGTACCTCAAGGACGAGTGCGTCCGCTGGAGCGCGGTGCGCAGCATTAAGACCGTCTTCACCATCCACAACATCGAGTACCAGGGCCGCTACGGCAAGGAGACCCTGGAGGACCTCTTCGGCCTGGCCCCCGGCTGGTTCGCCGACGGCACCATCGCCATGGACGGCGATGTGAATATGCTCAAGGGCGCGCTGATGGTCTGCGACGCCATCACCGCCGTGAGCCCCACCTACGCCCAGGAGCTGCGCCAGCCCTTCTTCGCCCACGGCCTGGAGAGCGTGCTCCAGCGCAACGCCGGGAAGCTCTATGGGGTGCTCAACGGCCTGGATATGGCGCGCTACGACCCCACCACCGACAAGGGCATCACCGCCAACTTCGGCGGCGCTCCCGTCAAGTCCGGCAAGGGCGCTGTCCAGGAGGACACGATCACCGCCGGCAAGGCCAAGAACAAGGAGCACCTCCAGCAGGAGATGGGCCTGGATGTGAATCCCGGCGTGCCCGTCATCGGCATCATCAGCCGCCTGGTCAGCCACAAGGGCCTGGACCTGGTGTGCAGCGTCTTCGACCAGATCATGGACCTCAACTGCCAGTTCGTGGTCCTGGGCAGCGGCGACTGGAACTACGAGCGCTTCTTCGAGGAGAAGCTGGGCTTTTACAAGGGCCGCATGGCCCTCTACCGGGGCTACAACGAGTCTCTGGCCATGGATATCTACGCCGGTGCGGACCTGCTGCTCATGCCCAGCCGCAGCGAGCCCTGCGGCCTGGCCCAGATGATGGCCATGCGCTACGCCACCGTGCCCATCGTCCGGGAGACCGGCGGGCTCAAGGACACCGTGCATCCCTACGAGGCCTGGTCCGGCGCGGGCAACGGCTTCACCTTCGCCGGCTACAACAGCGGCGACATGCTCTACGTCATCCGCCAGGCGGTGGACCTCTACTTCAACAACCCCACCGCCTTCAAACAGCTGCGCAAGGCCGGCATGGCTGAGGACTTCAGCTGGGGCCGCAGCGCGGAGGCCTATAACGAGATCTACCGCAAGATCTGCTCCTGAGGGGGCAGAGGCGCGTAATCGAATGTTTCGTCCGGCCGGGCAGTCTTCCGGGACTGCCCGGTACCGGACGGTTTGCCTGTGAGGGCAGATCGGAGCGGGCATCTCCCGCTCCACCATAACAAGTAACAAGAACGAGGAGGACCCTATGGAAAAATACACGAAGGAATCCATGAGGCAGGCCATCTGTGACAAGCTGCGCCTCAACTTCGGCTGCACCGAGGAGGAGGCCACCGAGGCTAATATGCTCAAGGCCTGCGCCATGGTCCTGCGGGACCGGATGAACGCCCAGTACGTGGACAGCCGGCAGAAGGTCCGGAAAAAACAGCTGCGCCGGGTCCACTATATGTCCATGGAGTTCCTGATGGGCCGGAGCCTGATGAAGAACGCCTACAACCTGGGCGTGCTGGAGCCTATGAAGGCCGCCATCGAGGACATGGGCTTCAAGCCGGCCAGGATCTTCGACATGGAGCCGGACGCGGGGCTGGGCAACGGCGGCCTGGGCCGCCTGGCCGCCTGCTACCTGGACAGCCTGACCACCCTGGAGATCCCCGCCCGGGGCTACTCCATCTGCTATGAGCTGGGCATCTTCAAGCAGAAGATCGTGGACGGCCAGCAGATCGAGCTGCCGGACAACTGGCTGGACCAGGGCGACGCCTGGCTGGTCCCCAAGCCCGAGGACGTGGAGGAGGTCCACTTTGGCGGCACCCTCCGGGAGTTCTGGGACGGCGACCACCTGCACATCATCAACGAGGGCTACACCCGGGTCCTGGCCGTGCCCTGCGACATGACCATCGCCGGGTATGAGACCAGCCACACCAACTCCCTGCGCCTCTGGGACGCCAAGAGCCCCACCCCCATCGACATGGGCCTCTTCAACCAGGGCGAGTACGTGAAGGCCGGCGAGGAGAAAGCCATGAGCGAGGCCATCGCCAAGGTGCTCTACCCCGAGGACAACCACTATGAGGGCAAGAGCCTGCGCCTGCGCCAGCAGTACTTCTTCGTCTCCGCCACGGTCCAGTCCATCGTGCGCAAGCACATCCAGAACTACGGCACTGTGACCAACTTCCACGAGAAGAACGTCATCCAGATCAACGACACCCACCCCGCCCTGGTCATCCCCGAGCTCATGCGCATCCTCATGGACGACGCGGGCATCAGCTGGGACGAGGCCTGGCATATCACCGTCAACTCCGTGGCCTACACCAACCACACCGTCCTGGCCGAGGCCCTGGAGCGCTGGCCCCAGCAGCTGATGCAGACCCTCCTGCCCCGCATCTGGCAGATCATCTGCGAGATCGCCCGCCGCTGGCAGGCCAAGGCCACCGACTTCTACCGGGGCGACGAGAGCAAGATCAAGAACATGGCCGTCATCTGGGACGGCGAGGTCCGTATGGCCAACCTCTGCATCGCCGGCGGCATGGCGGTCAACGGCGTCTCCGCCCTCCACAGCGACATCCTGCGAAACGACGTCTTCAAGGACGCCTGCCGTATGGAGCCGGAGAAGTTCAAAAACGTCACCAACGGCATCGACCACCGCCGCTGGCTGGCGGAGATCAACCCCGGTCTGGACAGCCTCATCTGCGAGCTCACCGGCGGCACGGACTACCTCCGCCACCCCGGCACGGCCCTGCCCAAGCTGGACAAATTCGCGGGTGACAAGCAGGTCCTGGCCCGTCTGGGGGAGATCAAGCACGCCAACAAGCTGGCCTTCGCCAAGTTCGCCAAGAAGGAGCAGGGCTTTATCCTTAACACGGACGCCATCTTCGACGTTCAGGTCAAGCGTCTCCACGAGTACAAGCGCCAGCTCCTCAACGTGATGCAGATCATCAACCTCTACCTCCAGCTCCGGGACAATCCCAACATGGATCTGCACCCCCACACCTTCCTCTTCGGCGCCAAGGCCGCCCCGGGCTACGCGGTGGCCAAGCGGATCATCCGCCTCATCAACTCCCTGGCCGACCAAATCAACAGCGACCCCATCTGCAAGGACAAATTGCAGGTCTTCTTCCTGGAGAACTACCGGGTGTCCATGGCGGAGGTCCTCATGCCCGCCAGCGAGGTCAGCCAGCAGATCTCCACCGCCGGCAAGGAGGCCAGCGGCACCGGCAACATGAAGTTCATGATGAACGGCGCGCTGACCATCGGCACCCTGGACGGGGCCAACGTGGAGATGCACCAGGTGCTGGGCGACGAGAACATGTTCCTCTTCGGCCTGAAGACCGAGGAGGTCAAGGAGATGCGGGACACCGGCTACAACCCCTACCGCCTCTACAGCCGGGACGCCACCCTCCACCGGGTCCTGGACCAGATCAGCCAGGGCTTCAAGGACGGCATCCGCTACGACGACCTGGTGGAGCGCCTGCTCTTCGGCAGCGGCTCCCCGGCGGACGAGTATATGCTCCTGGCGGACTACCCCTCCTACTGCGACGCCGAGCGCCGCATGATGGCCACCTACAGGGACAGCGTCAAGTGGAACCAGATGAGCCTGCACAACATCGCACGGTCCGGCATCTTTGCCGCCGACCGCTCCATCGCGGACTACGCGGACACCATCTGGCATGTGCCCTATAAGAAATAAGCCGATCTGCGTTTCAGAGGCGGGAGCTGCTGCGGCTCTCGCCTCTGGCGTTTTTTCAAAAACTGCTTGTGATCCGGCATCCTTTTGTGCTATGATACCCTCAATGGATGTAAGGAGTGGGCCTATGAGAGACGATTTGAAGCACGACCTCCGGCTGGCGCTGGGGGTCCTCGCGGCGGCGGCGGTGCTGTACGCCCTCTTCCGGCCCGGCGGGGCCGGGGCCTGGGCCGTGGTGTCGGTGGAGGGCGTGGAGACCGCCCGCTACCCCCTGTCCGAGGACCGGACCGTGACGCTGGGGGACGGCAGGGACTGGAATCTCCTGCGCATCGCCGGAGGCCGGGCGGCTGTCACGGAGGCCAGCTGCGGCGACCACACCTGCGTGGACACGGGGCCCATCTGGCGGGAAGGGGAGACCATCGTATGCCTCCCCCATAAGCTGATGGTGTCTATTGAGGGCGGCGTGGCGTCCCCCTTTGACGCCGCCACCCAGTGAGGAGGCCCTCATGAGCAGGCGTGTGGCGCGGTACGCGCTCCTGATCGCCCTGGCGATGGTGCTCTCCTGGCTGGAGGCCATGGTCCCCGCCTCCGCGGCGGCGCCGGGGATGAAGCTGGGGCTGGCCAATCTGGCGGCGGTGTTCGCCCTCTGCCGCATGGGTGTCCGGGATGCGGCGGTGATCTCCCTCGTGCGGGTCGTGCTGGTCTCCATCACCTTTGGCAATGCTTACAGCTTCGCTTACTCTTTTGCGGGTGCGGCGCTGAGTCTGGCGGTGATGGCTCTGCTGAAAAAGACGGGGAAATTCTCTGTTTTGGGCGTCAGCATCGCAGGGGGCGTCAGCCACAATGTGGGACAGGTCCTGGTGGCGATGGCTGTGCTGGGGACGGCGCGGCTGGCCTGGTACCTGCCGGCGCTGCTGGTGTCCGGAACGGCGGCGGGAGCGGCGATCGGAGCGGCCGCGGGGATCGTTGCCAGCCGGGTCAAGGCATAGGGGCATGTAAAACGGGAGGACCGGCGGTGCGCCAGCACCGCCGGTCCTTTTTTATAATTCCAGGAACCGCTTTGCCCCCTGGGTGGCCAGCCAGCGGTCCAGGGCGGCGCAGAGGGCCAGGAGGACCAGGCTCAAAAAGCCCCACGCGGCCTCCGGGCTCACCAGGGCGGTCAGCCCCCATGCCGCCAGGGTGCAGGCCGCGGCGGCGGCCATGGCGGCAAAGGTGGAGATCATGGCGGCGGCGGACTGCTTGACCACGGCGGCGTCGCTGATGGCGTCCAGGCGGGGGAAGCAGAGGTTCACCAGCAGGCCGAAGAGGGCGCAGAACCCGGAGAAGGCCAGTCCCGCCAGAACCAGGACCGCTCCCATGGCCCAGCCCAGGTCCAGCCCCCAGGCGATGCCCGCGCCGCCAACGAGGAGGCAGGGGGCGGTTATCAGCACCTGGAACGCGGCCTTGACCTCCAGGATCTCCCCGGCGGGGAGGGGCGCGCCGCGCAGGATCCAGAGGGTCTTGCCCTCCAGGCTGATGGAGGACCCGGTCACCGCCGCAGTGGAGAGGCACAACAGCACCGTCCCCGCCGCCAGGACCGGCACCGGGATACCGCCCATCTGCGCCAGGAGGCCCTGGAGGCGTCCCTTCATCACCACCGCCGCGATGCCCGCCGCGGGGAGCAGGATGAGCCCCAGGCCCGTGTTCATGAGGTAGATGGGGGTGCCGAAGTACCGGGCCGCCTCCTTGCGGAGGACGGCGCGGCGGGGTCCTGCGGCCTGTACCCGGTCGAGGCGGAGGGACCCTCCGCGGCGGCGGGCCTTCAGGCCGGTGAGCACCTGCCGGTACCTCCCGGCCAGGACCGCCGCCGCGCCCAGCAGGAGGGCCAGGGCCCCCAGGCCGAAGAGGGCCAGCTTTCCCCAGCTTCCGCAGACCCCCTCCTGGAAGAAGCGGAAGGGCAGGGCCCAGAAGGGGACATCGCTGTCCATGCCCAGCTCCCCGGCCATGAGGGCGGACACCGCGCCGTTGAGCCGGAGCACCAGAAGCAGCACCACTCCCGCCGTCAGGACGCACAGCGCCAGGTTGATCCACCGGCGGCTCCCCAGCCGCGCCCCCAGCCAGCCCAGAAGGAACCCGATCCCCAGGGCCAGCACCGTGGGTACCAGCGCCAGAAACACTGTGCCCAGGACCATGCGCAGGGCAAAGGCCGCGCCTCCGCCCCCTCCGAACCACCAGCGTGCCGCTCCGGCGGGGAGGACGAAGAAGAGGCAGAACACCAGGTTCTCCACATACAGTGCCGCCGTCTTGCTGAGCAGTACCGTGAGGGCGGGCACCGGCAGGGCGAGCAGGAGGTCGCTGTCCCTGCCGGAGAAGACCACCGCCTGGGCGGCAAGGGCCGTGAACAGCACCCCCGCCGCCACTGCCGCGGCGGGCATCATCAAAAGCAGCAGGTCCAGGGCCCCCAGTGCCGCCAGCTGTCCGCCCAGGGCGAAGCTGTAGAATCCGGAGAGGTACAGGCACAGCCCCGCCGCCAGGGCCAGCGCTCCCCAGCCTGAAGCCGCCCGCTTCCGGCTCCCGCCGATGCGGAGCGTGGACAGCAGGGCCCTCAATTGTACGCGCGTGAGCACCAGAAACTTCTTCACTGCCCTTCCCCCCTCTCCGTAAGGCCCAGGAACACGTCCTCCAGGCTCCCGTCGCCGACTACCTCCGCCGTGGGGCCGTGGCGGATGAGACGCCCGTCCTGGATGATAGCGATGGTGTGGCAGAGCTTTTCCGCCACCTCCAGCACATGGGTGGAGAAGAACACCGCCCCGCCCCGGGCGCAGATGTCCCCCAGGTACCCCTTGAGCAGGTGGGACGCCGCCGGGTCCAGGCCCACGAAGGGCTCGTCCAGGATGAGGAGCTGCGGCTCCCGGATGAGGGCGGAGATGAGGGCCAGCTTCTGCTTCATGCCGTGGGAGTACCCGGCCAGGGGGCTCCCCAGGTCGGACGTGAGGCCGAAGGCCTCCCCGTAGCGCCCGATGCGCTCCTGCCGCGCCTTGGACGGGATGGCGTAGAGGTCGGCGATGAAATTGACGTACTCGATGCCGCTCATGAACTCGTACAGGTCCGGATTGTCCGGCAGGAAGGCGGTGACGGATTTGGCCCCCACCGGGTCCTTTTGCACGTCGCGGCCCGCGATGGTGATGGTTCCCTCGGTAAAACCCATCACCCCGGCTACGGCCCGGAGGGTGGTGGTCTTGCCCGCGCCGTTGCGGCCGATGAAGCCGCAGATCTCTCCGGGGGAGACGTGGAGGGTGAGGTCCTCCACCGCCGTTTTGCCGCCGGGGTAGGTCTTGGTGTAGTGGGATATGTTCAACATGACAGCACCTCCAAAATTTGTCTGTGATGCTCTTATACACCCTCCGCCTGGGGGAATGTCAAGTATTTTTTTGGGGATACAGCGGGTGGAACCCGGGAAACAGGGGGTTGAGACCGAAAAAAATGAGCCGCCGTCCACATCGGACGGCGGCTCAGCCGCAGCCGGGCACAGTCAGCGGGACACCACCGGCTTGCCCTCCCGGTCGAGAAGGGGCGTGAAGCCCGCCGCGTTGCCGTTCCGGTGGAACACGTAGTTCACGCCGGTCTCGGTGTCCACCCAAATCTCCATCACATCAATGGTGCCTTGGCTGTAAACTTTCTGAAAGCGATTCATGGATGATCCTCCTTTTGTTTTATCGGTCCATACGGCCTCTGACGGCGGCGAAGGCCGCCACAGGCAGGGCGCAGAGTAATACCACGCCGTCCACACGCACGGCCCAGTCCGGCAGGGGGGAGAGGGCGTTGCCCCCCATGACCAGCAGGGCCAGGACCAGGACGGCCAGGCTGATGATTTGCGCACGCTTCATTCCGTACCTCCTTCCTCCAACTCCCGGATCTTCCGGCTGCACTGGAAGACGGCCCGCAGGATGCCGGTGATGATCGCCGTGAAGAGCACAGCGACGGCGCCGAAGAACACAGGCTCCTCCCAGATGTTCCTCCACACGGTGATCCCACAGCAGAACTCCAGCGCCAGCACCCACAGGAACATGGCCCGGATGCGCCGGTACATGGCGGCAAGGGAGGCGGCGTCGGAGTAGACCTCAAAAGGCCCGTCTGCCGAGCGCTTTCTCAGGTACACCCATCTCGCCCAGCGCTCGACCACCTCCACGCCGGTCTCCTCCATGAACTCCCGGTAGCCCTCGAAGCCGTCGGCCCGGAGGCCCGTCCCGGGCAGGAGGTCGATCTGGTAGATGAACTCCCCCGGCTCGCAGGGGACGAAGGTCACCAGCCCCGCGAAAAAGCTCACCATGGCCCAGCCCTGCCGGGCGTAGTCGTTGAGCCAGGCCTGTTCCTCGTCCTTGTCAAAGGTGAATTTCCAGCGTTTCATGTCTCTCCCTCCATTTTCCCGCCGTTGGCCACCAGCTCCCGCAGGCGGCTGAGCTCCGCGTAAAAGGCCGCGCGGCCCGCCTCGGTGATAAGGTACTCCTTTTTCTTCCGGGAGCCCGTCTCCGCGCTGACCAGGGCGATCCACCCCTTGTCCAGCAGGGAGGTGATGGCCCCGTAGAGGGTCCCGGGCCCCAGGTTCAGCCTCCCGCCGGTCAGTTCCGCCGCCTCCTGGATGATGCCGTAGCCGTGGACGGGCTTCCGGGCGGCCAGGAGGATGTAGAAGACGGCCTCGGTGAGGGGCTGGTTTTTATCCACGGCCCTTCCACCTCTTGAGCTTCTGCCGCGCCGTCTCCGGCAGCAGGGCCAGGATGATGAGGGTCAACCCCAGCCCCAGCAGCGCTCCCATGAGGAAATCCGATGCGTTGGGAAGGATGCCCTCCATAGCGAGATAGGCGGCTCCGCACATGCCTCCGCAAAGGGCCAGCAGCCGTCGTGTTTGCTTTTCGTTCATTGTCAGCACTCCAATCTATCGGTTATCTGATATATCGTCCTCCGATGTATTTAATATATCAGGTTTCGATATATTTGTCAAGGGGGAGCGTAAATTTTTTTTCGCAGGACGCGGCGGCCCGGCGCACCGTCCTCGTGGAAGATGGTTTCTTCCGGAAGAACGGCGCGCCGGGCCGTCGCGCCCTGTGTACTATTGTGACATTCAAAATTGCTGGCAGCAGCCCTGTAGGGGCGCACACTGTGCGCCCCTACGGGCTGTTGCGAATTCTGAAGGTTGCTATAGAAGATTTTGCCGTCAGTTCTCCTCCCAGGCGAAGGCCCGCTGGACAGCGCGGTGCCACCCCTGGAGCTTCTTCTCCCGTTCGCCGGAGGAGATGGCGGGGAGGAAGGTGCGGTCAATGGCCCAGTTCTGCCGAATGTCGTCCAGGCCGGACCAGAAGCCCACGGCCAGTCCCGCCAGGTACGCCGCGCCCAGGGCAGTGGTCTCCACGCACTGGGGACGGTCCACGGGGGTCTGGAGGATGTCGGCCTGGAGCTGCATGAGCAGGTCGTTGGCGCTTGCGCCGCCGTCCACCTTCAGAGAGTCGAGAGCGATGCCGGAGTCGGAGCGCATGGCGTCCAGCACGTCGCTGACCTGGTAGGCGATGGACTCCAGGGCGGCCCGGATGATGTGGTTCTTGTTCACCCCCCGGGTGAGGCCCACGATGGCCCCCCGGGCGTACTGGTCCCAGTGGGGCGCGCCCAGGCCGGTGAAGGCCGGGACGACGTAACACCCGCCGGTGTCGGGGACCTTCTTGGCGTGATACTCGCTGTCGGCGGCGGACTCGATGAGCCGCAGCTCGTCCCGAAGCCACTGGATGGCGGCTCCGGCCACGAAGATGGACCCCTCCAGGGCGTACTGCACCTTCCCGCCCAGGCCCCAGGCGACGGTGGTCACTAGGCCATTCTTGGAGAAGACCGGGGCCCCGCCGGTGTTCATGAGCAGGAAACAGCCGGTTCCGTAGGTGTTTTTTGCCTGCCCCTTCTCGAAGCAGGTCTGCCCGAAGAGGGCGGCCTGCTGGTCCCCGGCGGCTCCGGCGATGGGGATGGGCGCGCCGAAAAAGGCGGGGTCCGTCTCGCCGTAGACAAAACTGCTGGGCTTGACCTGGGGGAGCATGGCCCGGGGGATGTCCATGAGGCGCAGGATGTCCTCGTCCCAGTCCAGGGTGTTGATGTTGAAGAGCAGGGTCCGGGAGGCGTTGGAATAGTCGGTGACGTGGACCCTGCCGCCGGTGAGCTTCCAGATGAGCCAGGTGTCCACGGTGCCGAAGAGGAGCTCACCGCGCTCCGCCCGGTCCCGGGCGCCGGGGACGTTGTCGAGGACCCACTTGATCTTGGGGCCGGAGAAATAGGCGTCCGCCACGAGGCCTGTGCGCTTTTGGAGCTCCGGGGCGTGGCCCTGGGCCTTGAGGGCGTCACAGTAGGCGCTGGTGCGGCGGCATTGCCAGACGATGGCGTTGCAGACCGGCTCGCCGGTGGCCTTGTCCCAGACGACGGCGGTCTCCCGCTGGTTGGTGATGCCGATGGCGGCGATGCCGGCGGCAGAGGCCCCGATTTTCCCCATGGCCTCCACCGCTACGCCCAGCTGGGTGGCCCAGATCTCCCGGGCGTCGTGCTCCACCCAGCCGGGCTTGGGGAAGATCTGGGTGAACTCCTTTTGCGCACTGCTGCACATCCTGCCCTGCCGGTCGAACAGGATGCACCGGTTGCTGGTGGTCCCGGCGTCAAGAGCCATGATATATTTTGCCATGTTCGCTTTCCTCCTATCTTCTGCGCAGTGGTCTGTTCCATACAACCATAGCACAAAATCGGGGAAATGAAAAGAGGGGATCGGCGTTGGGGAGGAGCGGCGGCCTCCTTCCGGCCCGGGCATAGGGACAGTCCCCTTTTTCATAGCTTGGGGAAGAGGAGGTATGATTATGTTTGCAACCGCGTTACTTCTGCTGAAGAGCAGCTTAGCCCTCTCCCTGCACTTAGCCGGCAGCGCAAGCTCCTTCCCAAAGCCCCTCAGCCCCGAGGAGGAACAGCAATACCTCGCCCGCTGCGCCCAGGGGGACCTGGAGGCTAGAAATATCCTGGTGGAACGGAATATGAGGCTGGTGGCGCATATTATCAAGAAATATTACACCCAGACCGTAGACCAGGACGACCTGATCTCCATCGGCACCATCGGGCTGATTAAGGGCATCTCCAGCTATAAGCCGGAGAAAAATGTCCGACTGGCGACGTATGCTGCACGGTGTATAGAAAATGAGGTCCTCATGTTCTTCCGCAGCCAAAAAAAGCTCCAGGGTGAGGTCTCCCTCTCCGAGACCCTGGAGACAGACAAGGACGGCAACGACCTCTCCCTCATGGATGTAGTCGGGGTGGAGGACACGATGCTGGACGACCTGGACGCCCGGGAGAGCCAGGTCCGGGTGCGGAAGCTGGTGGAGGAGTGCCTGACGGAACGGGAGGCGGACATCATCCGCCAGCGCTACGGGCTGGGCGGACGTCAGCCCCGGACCCAGCGGGAGCTGGCGGCGGACTATGGGATCTCGCGGTCCTACGTATAGCGTCGCGCTTAATGTAAACGATGCCCGGAAAGCCTTGCAGCGCAAGGGCTTGTCCGGGTATCTGACATTATGGGTAGCACCGCGCTTAATGTAAACGGCGGGAAAATTTTAGGATAAGCTGCCATTCATCAGTTAAAAAACCATAGCTCCAATTTATCCTTACAGAAGAAAGTCTATTATTTTCAAGACTTTAATTCCATCCTGCGTCTGCGTCAAGTCGCAATCCAGTGCAATCACTATTTTTTCATAGTGATCTCTGATCTTCCGTAATGGAACAAGCTTCCTCTCCCGTGTTTCTGGGACATTCATATTTTCTGTGACCTGAATATACTTTTTCTCATCCATTTTTGTGGCAATAAAATCTACTTCGTGGTTGGCAATCTTGCCATTAGCTACACTGTATCCCTGCCGTAACAGCTCTAAATAGACAATGTTTTCCAGAATTTTCTCCCTATCTCCATCTCGGTAGCCCAGAAGATAGTTCCGCAAGCCCATATCTACAATATAATATTTGCCCAGCGTCCGCAGATACTCCCGGTTTTTAATATCAAACCGCTTAACCTCATATAAAATATACGCCTCCATCAGAGCCTCAATATAGCGCTGGATCGTATGCACCGCAGGCTTCTTGCGGCTTTTTTCTTCTAAAAGGCCCTCGCTGACTAGCATGTTGCTGATGGATGTGGCAGATACATTGCTACCGATATTATTTGCCAGAAACATGATGATTTTTCGGAGTAGGATAACATTAGTGACTGTCCGCTGACCTCTTCTGTTTTCATGTTCCAGAATATCATTGACTATCGCAGCTGAGTATACACCATCTAATATAGCAATCACACGGTCAATCTCCAACCCTACATCTGCCAAATTAGGCATCCCGCCAAAGCGGGTATACTCATTGAACAACTCCCGTTCATCATAAATATCGCCACTTTGGTCAGTGATACGGCGCTTCAGAGTGCCAGTAGGTGATTCCTTTATTGTGACGGTGTATCCATGGAAATCCAAAAATTCTTTGAAGGAAAGAGGGAGCATCTTGATTTCAACATATCGACCAGAAAGGTAGGTGGACAATTCGGAAGAAAGCCAATAAGCGTTGGAACCTGTAATATAGATATCGCAATCGAAATCCACACAGAAGGAATTAACTGCATTTTCCCATCCCAATATTCTTTGTACCTCGTCGAAGAATAGGTACATCCGCTTCTCAGGTAAAATACGGGCCTTTACATATTCATAAAAGCCCCTAGCATCCATATTAGGGAAACGTATGGACTCAAAGTTCATCTCAAAAATTTGATCATAGTCAATGCCTGTATCCAACAAATGCTTTACCATCAATTTCATGAGGCTGGATTTACCACAACGGCGAACGCCGGTTATGACCTTGATCATTTCCGTATCCTGAAACATAACCATGCGTTTCAGATAAGTGTCTCGCGCTTTCAAAGTGAATTTTTGCATCATCTTCACCACCTTTTAGTTATAGATTATCACACTAATGGCTAAAAAGCAAATTTATTACATTAATAGAATAGATTTTAATAATTTCTGATTATAAAGGCATCAAAGTTATAACATGGAATATCAGGCTTATCTTAAGTTGCCACGATTGTAGAAAAATGTGGAATTATAAAAGAAAACCACCAGAACATTTTCCGGCGGTTTGAAGAACTATTCTGTACTCAATATGCAAATATACTACAACAGTCAATCCAAAATTCAGGAGGTACACCAATGCGAAGGTATCTTAATTCCTGACATGCAAAAAGGCCGCTCTGATATCCGCTTCAGCAGCGACGACTGCTACGGCGGGATGCACTGCGGCACCACAATGGACATCTGGCTGAACGAGCGGTGGGTTTCCACCCGCATTGAGATGGATAGCCGTGGCTGGTTCCTGGTCGGAGTCCAGGCCGAGTCTCTGTGGGGGCAGAGGGGGCGCATCCCATAGTGATCAGACCGCTACGCGCTCCAAGGCAGGCTGCAAAGCCGTCAGTTTTGCGGACGCCATTCCGGTATCATGGAGCCATGGCGTTACCTCATCATCGGTCAGCAGCACCGGCATCCGGCCATGGACGTTGATGATGGTGTCATTGGGAGCGGTGGTCAGCACCACGAACCGCTCCTCCCCCCGGAATGTGTTCCAAAGCCCGGCCAGGTATAGTCTGTCCTGCCCCGGCAGCCGAAAGTGGTACTTCCGCTTTTGGCTGTCCCATTCATAGAATCCGGTTGTGGGCACGACGCATCGCCGCTCCAGCAGGGAACGGCGGAACATCGTTTTCTCCAGTGCCGTCTCACCCCGGGCGTTGATAATGACCCCCTTGCCTTTGAAGCTGGGAAATCCCCAGATCATCGGCTTGGGGGCCATTTTTTGTCCGTCCGGGAGCAGGATCGGGGCGGCGTTGGTGGGGTATATCTCCCCTGTGTGGATGCTGGCAGCTCCAAATCGTGCCTGCACCTCGGCTACAATCCGGGCGATCTCCTGAGACTGATCCGGGGCTAAGCTGTATCTTCCGCACATGGCTGTGACTCCTTTCGGGGATGAAGGCAAGGCAGTCTATACTTATCTCTTTCAAAGATTATAATAGCCGCACTCATTTTTGAAAATATTGAAACCGATTTTTGACAAATATTCTATACTATAATTTTTAATAGGGAAATGCAATATTGAAAACAAAATTTCCCCATTGATGTCATTTGCGGTGGATCAGGCCTGTTAAATGCGAATGCTCTGCCAGCCGGGTATCCGCCTTGTGAGCAAGGAACGAAGAGGACGGGGATAGTTCCGCATCCTCCAATAGAACCCCAGATCATTGTTCTGCCAGCAGATCCATACAGATCATTCGTACATCCTCTGGGAGCAGCAAGGCATCCATAGCCGCCTCGGCAGAAAATCCCTGTGTTTCCATCAAGCTCTTGATACACTCAAGCGTAGTAACAGATATATAGCCTTTTATCCAGCCGTTTATCCAGCCTTCTATCCAGATTTCTGATAGACCTTCTGCTCGGAATTTCTCAATATCAGGCCTCATTTTATCAAGATACCTCTGCTTCAACTCACTATACATATTGTCAACTCCCCTCGGTGTTTCTTTCAGTGTGCGACCCCGATCCACCAGCATCTTGCAGCACATCTCAACCCAATGGCAATCTGGAGGATATAGGCAGTTCTATATCCTCCAGATAAAGGCACAAGTTATTGCTTTGCCAGCAGATTCATATAGGCCGGTCGCTCATCCTCCGGAATCCGCAAAATATCCATTGCCGCCTCAATAGACAGCCCCAGTGTTGTCATCACGTTTCTGAGACTGGAGGCCACTCCCTTCTCAATCCCCCGCTTTTCTCCATAGAGATAAAGCTCTTCCAATTCACGGCACATATTGTCAACTCCCTTCGGCGTTTCTTTCAGTGCGCGGACCCGGTCCGCCAACACTTTGCTATACATCTCGTCAGCATGTTTACAGTGGAAGTCATGCATCAGCCGCCCAAGATCCGTGTCCTCCTGGATGCTTGCCGTCACATAGACGATATACGATCTGTCCGCAAAAGCGTCGCCAGTCTCCCTAATCGTGCGCTCAATATGGTAGATGGGAAGCCCCTTCCCCAGAATATCGTTCTGGGTAATAAATATGACGTATGATTCCAAGAGCTTTTCAAAATCCTCGCTTGGATTCAGTGTGTTCATATCCAGAAGTCCGCTATGGAATCTCGCCCGCTTGGGGGACGCCCCCTCGTTATCCTGCTGGACCTCTATGTCGAAACGGTTTCCGTCCGCATCCTGTGCCACGCAGTCCAGCACCGCTGACCGCCCCTGCAAATTCTTGTGATCCTTCTGCACAACCACATCCACGACCCGGAGATCCGGTTTCTCCAGGATGACCTGTAGGACATACTCCGCGCACTCGGCGACTTTGAGGACATTGCGCATAAAGGCATCGCTCATCAAAGTCATTTCACTCAGGATCGTCTGGTAGTGCGCATAACGGGCCTGCAGTTCCTTTTTCTCATCCGGCACTACATCACCTGCTTTCTCAAATCACCAATTTCATCTTGATGGTACTATTATATCACGGCGAAGGACAAAAATCAATCCTGTTCCCCGTCCTCCGCGCCTTCACACTCACGCCACTCCGCTTTACACGCCCAGATCTCAGAACCAAATCCAATGTCAGCAACCCATTCATCGAAGAGCTCAGAGATGGGGGTAGATATTCTGTCGCTATCCTCCGGATCCCCAAACTGCACTTCCGTCAGCGCCTCTATGAGATTCTGCAGCGAATAACCATGGCTGATCATCCACTGCAGCTGATACTGCTCATACTTTGTCATATCAACAACCCTCGCTTTCCGCCAGCTTTTTCAGTTCGTCCGGCATAAACTTCTTGTAGTACGTCCCGCCGACGAGGCATGTTTTCCGGAATATCACGCCACCGATCTCCCTCAGCGTATCCTCGCTGATTGTATACCAGAACTTGCCGCGCTTGGGCGTAGCCTTGTAATGCGCCAGCATAGCGGCCAGTGCCTGTACCTTCGTGTCGTAATCTCCGACGTTCACCGTCCTGCCAGTTTTTGTCGCTCTGGAAACATGGAATACAGTTTTTCTCATGGTATGTCCTCCTCTTTTTCAGTTGTTACACTGCCACAACCTGTTCTAACTCCCACATGGTGCGGATCTTCTTGTTCCCGCACCACTCCGGGAAATTTGCTCTTACCAGCGCCTCTGCAAACGGCGGAGGCACGGCGTTTCCACAGCGCGCCACCTGTTTGCTTTTTCCATACGCCTTACCGGTAAAATCACGATCAATTTTGTAATCGTACGGGAAACCGTTGGCCCGATACAGCTCGCGGGGCGTCAGCATCCGCAGGCCAATATCCGCCATGTAGTACCATGTGCCGTGGATGGAAAACAAGATCACCTCATCGTCCGCCAGATGGTAGCCACAGAACTCGTTCAAGAGCGTTCGGATACGTGGCCAATTACGCAGATCTCTCCCCGGCTCCACCTTTTCCATCGCTGTCCGAACCACTCCGTGGTGACCGCCGCCGGCGGTGATGGTCTGGAGCGGAGCCTGCGTGGCCCCGCCAAGGTCGTCTCCCTTCATTTTGAGCATGTGGACGGCTTGGAGCGCGCTGTGATCGATTGCCGTTACAGTGGGCAGCGGTTCTGAAACCTCCGCGCCAACAACACCGCCAAAGAATTTGGACAGGCTGGCAACCGTCAGTCCCTCCCGGTCTTTCACCGTTACCGTGTGCAGCGGCTCCTCCATCTTCTGCCCATGCTGTGCGTTGCTGTAGTATTTGACCATACTGGCCGCCGCCAGTCCATAGCGATTCGCAGCATCCACTGTCATCAGGGGGCTGTCTACGGGCTGCGCCCTGACATACTCGGACTGCTCCGTATGATACTGCAGCATCGCCGGGCACACCAGGCATTCCTCCGCCTTCGATACTTGGGTATGGGTCGGTTCCAGGATACTGCGACCGCGATCCCCACCGCCAGTTTGACCAATAGCCGCCAGTACCGGTGCGACAAAAAGCTGATTGCCCGCCGTTGTGACCGTATGGACGGGCTGGTCGGCAGGCGCCCCCACGCTGTTGGTGGTGTTTGTGACGGTCAGAGGCGACATGACCGGGGTAACAACGCCATACCCATGCTTCGCTGTAATGGTCTGGAGCGGCTGATCCAGGGCCTGGCCGCGAAAGTCCCCGGCGTGATTGACAGCCACAAGAAACGGGGATGCCGACTTGATCACGAACTTATCCACTCCACGGGCAACCCGCTGCATGGTGTTCCTGGCGAGGGGACGGATAGCGGTAAGCCCATACTGCGCTTTGATCTCCTCTTTCGAGGCGAAGATCGACGGGGTGGGCAGATGCCAGTCGATGATCTCCGCCGCGCTCCGCCAGGGCTTTTTCAGGCCCCGCCGTACTTCCGGGCTGTCTGCGGGGGCGTGGGTCGGCTCTGGCCAGACAATGGGGTGGCCGTCCCGTCGGGCGATCAGGAAGAATCGTTTACGCGTGGTGGGCGCACCATAGTCCGCAGCCACCAGTTCACGCCACTCGACATCGTAGCCAAGCTCCCGCAGCTGCTCCAGCCACCGCCGGAAGGTGAGTCCCGCCTTCGATTTGATGGGCCGCCCTCTCCGGACCGGCCCCCAGGTCTGAAACTCCTCCACATTTTCTAGTATGATGACTCGCGGATGGACCGTCCCGGCCCAGCGCAGGACGATCCAGGCCAGGCCGCGGATATGTTTATCCACCGGCTTGCCGCCCTTCGCCTTACTGAAGTGTTTACAGTCCGGCGAGGCCCACAGCAATCCAACTGGGCGCCCGGCACAGACTTCAATCGGATCCACATCCCATACACTGGTCTGGTAATGCCTGGTGTACGGGTGATTGGTCTGATGCATCAGGATAGCGTCCGGATCGTGGTTGATCGCAACATCCACGATCCGGCCTGCCGCCAGTTCGATCCCCGTAGAGGCGCCGCCCCCGCCGGCAAAGCTGTCCACAATTATTTCGTCCAGCCAACATATTTGGCCGATACCACCCGCTTTTCTCAGCGCACTTCTCATGACTCGTACCCCTTTTCGCTTTTTACCCAATTTCGGCTATACTCCCGTATCAACAAATTGCTCCGCTTTGAACCGATCACCTATTTCCATGAAGTAGGCGAAGAGGAAATCCTTCTGCTTTTTGGTAAGCGGCTTGCTGTTGGATACAATATACCCACCATATCCGGAGGGATTATGGATCAGGCAGTAGCCTGCCACCTCACTGAGAAAATCACGGCAGGTCCCATTCCGCTCTGCATTCCACGCCCGGAAATCATTCCAGCGGCCTTTCTTGCGGATAATTTCCCGTGCAACGGCGTCATGCTCACCAAAATCGCCCTCTGTAAAAGTTCCGGTAGGCGAGAGCCACCCGAAAGGCTGAGACGGCTTTGACGAATGTGCCGGATTACCACATCGCTGTGTCAATATGCCTTCATCCAATTCCTGACTCAAACGATCCACTGCCTCCTGATCCAACTCCATTGCATAAATATCTTCCGTCTTAAGCATGGGGCCTTTTTCGTCAGCTTTGAGCGCATACATCCGGCAGGTTCCCCATTCCATCGTAGTGAAACCGAGGTGGTATGCCGTCATCACACAGTAGAGTCCAAGTTTCATCTCCTCCGTCAGTTCCGTTGCATCAATATAATTCTTGTTCACTAATGCGGAAAGAACGAGGCGGAAATAATACAGCAGGGATTTCTCAAAGGACTGGCACTGCCCATTAGCGCCGATTTGTAAAGTGGTTCCACAGGTGTTCCCGGTCTGGTGGTGCTTGCAGCAAAGATTGCGGCATTCTGTTTTTTTCAAAGGTATCGCCCCCCTTTCTGATGCGAGGAGCAGCGTATTGCACGCTGCTCCTCTGCACTGTGCTGCCTGTGTTATGTCTTACTTGATCCCGGTCATCTCGGCGTTAATGCCAAACTTTCAGCCTCTACTCATCATGTTCCTCTTTTTCCTCGGCCCACAAGTTGAGCCATGAATAGAGCTCATCTCCGATAGCCTTATCGAACTCCGGGTGTTCATCGGGGCTATACGGATGCTGGAGCTGAGCGATCTCTCCGCTCTCCGGCTCGTACACATCGACCTCGATGGTGTCTCCATCGAAACGGATGGTGAGTTCAAGGGTTCTGCTCATATCAAATTTCCCGTTTACCGCAGGAGCCTCGCCCATTGCCGGCCCGCCGCCGTTCTCCAGGCCATCCAGGATCTCTTTCAGCAGGCTCACAAGGGAAACCTCGCTGAGATCGTCCGTGTGATGCAGCTCGCACGGTTTTCCGCTGACATCATCCACGATGTGGAGGGTGTAGTATCCGCCATCCGCAGCCAGTCCGTGTTTGTTTTCGATCAGCGCCGCCGAAACAGTGCGGCCGGTATGCGGATACCCCTTAGCGATTGTGAAATACTGACTGCTCCGATCCCCGTTTTCAGTTGCCTGGCCATTCCCAAGGTCCGCGATCATGCTGACCGCCTGCGTTGGCGTGACCAGAACAATGTATTTGTCCCTTGCAGGACTGGCGGGAGATGTCTCCAGGCTGTCAGCCCGGTGTTCCGGATCCACTTCGGTCAGGGGCCGGTTGGACTGATCTGTGAAGCCGCACGCGATCAGCAGCGCCGACACCTCCGCCGGGGTTGCCAGGGACTCTTTCTCCTTTGTGAGCTGATCCAGAACTGCCCGGAATGTGGGGGTCTTCAGCAGATGCCATGCTTCGCTGAAGACCTCTAACTGCGGGACTGCCCTGCCGCGCAGCAGATGCCAGCTGATTCCCATCTCGCAGAGGCAGCCGCCCTGCCGGAAATAGAGCCCCAGCATAATTTCATCCTCCGCATCCAAGGGCGCCAGGCCGGCGTATGCTTGGCGGGAGTAGTTGCTGAACCCCCAGTAAAGGTCGTCCCAGTCCGCGTTTGGAAAGTAGTGGATAAGCTGCTCGGAATCACATTTTTTGATCATTGCATTCACTCCTATTCTTCATTTCGTTCTGCCTGAGTCGTCAGGCGGGTCATCTATCATAAAAAAGCGTATGGGCAAATCTGCTCATACGCTTTTAACCAAACTGGCAATGATATAATGCGAATCAAGAGTTGAACAAGAGCTTGGCAAGAGCGGCAGCAATGCGGCC
>CAJUOA010000029.1 GCA_910587785.1 uncultured Oscillospiraceae bacterium
GGGGGGAGGCAGTGAGCAGAAGGCGCGATTTTGCAAGGGCGTCTGTTTGCGAGCGCCGGGGGTTGTCAAACCCTGTCCTCCCATGTTACAATACACCCCGCGAACGATTATTGGAAGGAGGGGAGCGCCATGACCTCCCACGCAATCGAGCCGATGCGCCGTCCCTGGGCGGAGGCCGTCTCCGTATGGCGCTACGGCGGGGAATACGAAATGTACAGCTTTGACGGCAGCGAGGCGTGCGTCCAGGAGCTTCTGGACGGCGGTTATTACGCATGGCTGAATAAGGAGGGGCGTCCGGAGGGCTACTTCTGCTTCGGCCCTCCGGCGCAGATCCCCACCCGGGAGGAGGGGGTCTACCCGGCGGGGCCTCTGGACATCGGCCTGGGGATGGCCCCGGAGCTCTGCGGCATAGGGCAGGGCGGAGCGTTCCTGGAGGAGGGTCTGAAGTTTGCCCGGGAGCGCTTCGGGGCGGGGGACCTGCGTTTGACGGTGGCTTCATTTAACAAAAGGGCAATCCGGGTCTACCAGCGGGCGGGCTTCGCGGCGGTCCGGGAGGCTGCTCACAAAAGGAGCGGCATGGCCTTCACCGTCATGGCCCGCCCGGCGGAGGCGTGAGGCCATGCTGAAACGGGCCTATGTGGAGATCACCAACGCCTGCAACCTGCGGTGCAGCTTCTGCCCCGGCACCCGAAGGGCGGAGCGGTTCATGACAGCGGAGGAGTTCCGCCTCCTGACCGAAAAACTGCGGGGGCATGTGAAATACCTCTACCTCCACGTCATGGGGGAGCCCCTGCTCCACCCGGACCTGGGGGAGCTGCTGTCCATCTCCGGAGAGCAGGGGTTCCGGGTGTGTCTGACCACCAACGGGACCCTGCTGGGACGGAAAAAGGACCTCCTCCTGGGCGCGCCCTGCCTGCACAAGACCAGCGTGTCCCTCCACAGCATGGAGGGCAACGGCGCGGGGCCGCTGGAGGGGTACCTGTCCGATGTGTGGGACTTCGCTCAAACAGCATCGGAAAAAGGGATCATCTGCGCCCTGCGGCTGTGGAACATCGGCGGCGCGGAGGCGCGCAACGGGGAGATATTGGACTTTTTTGCCGGGAAGCTGGGCGTCCACCCCCTGGGCCTGCCCCAGCCCCGTGCGGGGAGCTGGCGAATGGGGGAGGGGCTGTACCTGGAGCAGGCGGAGAAGTTCGACTGGCCGGACCTGGACGCTCCGGAGGCGGAGGTGCGCTTCTGCCTGGCTCTCCGGGACCAGGCCGCCGTCCTCTGCGACGGCACCGTGGTCCCCTGCTGCCTGGACCACGAGGGGGACATCCCTCTGGGGAACCTCTTCCGGCAGGAGCTGGAGGAAATTTTGGCGGGTCCCCGGGCCCGGGCGCTCTACGACGGGTTTTCCATGGGAAAGCCCCCGGAGGCGCTCTGCCGCCGGTGCGGCTTCGCCACCCGGTTTGGATAAATAAGAGGACTTTTGAGAGGAGCACGAGATGAGAGGAACATTTGAGCTGGCCGGGGAGCAGGCGGTGGACGAGGTCTTCGGCCTGATCCTCCGCCGCATCGACTGGATGGACGAGAAGGGCATCCGGCAGTGGAACGTCACCGGCTACGCGGAGGCGTATCCCAAGACGCACTATCAGGAGCAGGCCCGGCTGGGGCGGCTGTACGTCCTGCGGCGGGAGGGCCGGATCGCCGGAGCTGCCGTCCTGCTGGAGCGGGATGGGTTCTGGGCGGAGGAGGCGCCCGCCTGTTACGTCCATAGCCTCGTCAGCAGCCCGGAGGAAAAGGGGGCGGGCGGCGAGCTCCTGGAGGGCGTCGAGGCCCTGGCCCGGGCCCAGGGAAAGACCCGGGTGCGCCTGGACTGCGCTGTGGACAACCAGCCCCTCAACCGCTGGTACGAGGCCCGGGGCTACCGTCCGGCGGGAACCTGCGAGGACGGCCCCTACCGGGGCATCCTCCGGGAGAAGGTGCTGGGCTGATGGAGGAGAGGAGACTGTCCGCCATAGCCGTCCCTCTGCTGGCCTGGTACGACAGGAACAAGCGGGACCTGCCCTGGCGGCACACCCGGGACCCCTACCGCATCTGGGTATCGGAGATCATGCTCCAGCAGACCCGGGTGGCGGCGGTGCTACCCTACTACCGGCAGTGGATGGAGGCTCTGCCCACGGCGGAGGCCCTGGCGGCTGTTCCGGAGGAGCGGCTGATGAAGCTCTGGCAGGGCCTGGGGTACTACAGCCGGGCCCGGAACCTGCAAAAGGCCGCCCGGGTGATCGTGGAGGAGCTGGGGGGCGTGTTCCCGGACACTTACGAGGCCCTTCTGCGTCTGCCCGGGGTGGGGGAGTATACCGCGGGGGCGGTAGCCTCCATCGCCTTCGGGGAGGCGGTCCCGGCGGTGGACGGCAACGTGCTGCGGGTCATCGCCCGGACGGCGGATATCCGGGAGGATATCTCGGACGCCAAGGTCCGCCGGACCTTCCGCGCCCTTCTGGAGGAGGCCATGCCCCGGGAGGAACCGGGGAAGTTCAACCAGGCCCTCATGGAACTTGGGGCCACCGTGTGCGCCCCCAACGGAGCGCCGGACTGCGGCCGCTGTCCCCTCTCGGGGCTCTGCGAGGCAAACCGCCTGGGCATCCAGACGGAACTGCCCCTGAAGAGCAAAAAAGCCCCCCGCCGGGTGGAGGAGATGACGGTATATCTCCTGCGGCGCGGGGACGCCGTGGCCCTGCGGCGGCGGGGGGAGGCGGGGCTCCTGGCGGGGCTCTGGGAGTTCCCCCATGTCCCCGGCGCGCTGGGCGAGGCGGCGGCGGGGGATGCTTTGGCCTCCTGGGGCCTCACGGCCCTGGACTGGGAGAAGAAGATTTCAGCCAAGCACGTCTTTACCCATGTGGAGTGGCACATGACCGGCTACCTGCTGACGGTCCGGGGGGAGTGCCCCGGCTTCACCTGGGCGGACCGGGAGGCGCTGGAGACCTTAGCCGTGCCCGCGGCTTTCGCCAGATACCTGGAGGAGGTCCGGCGGGCTCTGGACCGCGAAGAAAATGATTAGGAGAGAGGAACAATGGCACAGCTCTATTTCAAGTACGGGGCCATGGGCTCCAGCAAGACGGCCAACGCCCTCATGGCCCGCTTCAACTACGAGGAGCGGGGACAGGAGGCCCTGATGGTCAAGCCCCAGATCGACGTCCGGGACGGGGAGCACATGGTCCGCTCCCGGATCGGCCTGACCTACCCCTGCGTGTATTTCCACGAGATGCGGGCCTTGGGGGATGAGGCCCTGCAAAAATACGCCTGCATCATCGTGGACGAGGCCCAGTTCCTCACCCGGGAGGAGGTGCTCTACCTGGTCCACCTGGTGGACGAGTGCGGCATCCCCGTCATGTGCTACGGCCTGCGGGCGGACTTCAAGGGGGAGCTCTTCCCCGGCAGCTACGAGCTTCTGGTCATGGCCGACAAGATCGAGGAGGTCAAGACCATCTGCTGGTGCGGGAAGAAGGCCACCTTCAACGCCCGCTTCGACGCCCACGGCAAGGTCCTCAAGGAGGGGGAGCAGGTGGTGCTGGGGGCCAACGACAAGTATATCGGCCTCTGCCGCCGCCACTGGATGGCCGGGGACCTGGGGCCGGATTTCAAGATGCCGGAGTGAGGCGGCGGTCTCTCCATCAGACCATCGGCCAGCGCACCCGCACCCCGGTGGCGGTGCCCCGCTGTGGGCATCGGGGCCCGCAGCGCCCCGGCCTGGGCCAGATAGACACAGAGGAGGACCCTGCCTCACAGCAGGGTCCTCCTTTTATCCGGTTTCCGCTGCGCCGTTCCTCACGCCCCCACCTCCGCGCCGGAGGCAAGCTCCGCGGCCCGCTCCAGGGCGGCGTCGATATTGGGGACGAAGTTCTCCGCCCCCGCCTGGTCGTAGAGTCCGGACCGCCGGAAGACGGACAGGGGCTGTTCGTTGACATGGGAGAAGATGACCTGGATGCCGCTTCGCCCGCACTCCTCCCAGAGCCGCCGCAGGCCGTTGAGGGCGGTGATGTCCAGGGCCGGGACCGCCCGCATCCGCAGGATGAGCACCCGCCGGGGACCCTTGTCCCCGATGTGGGGGATCTTGTCGGCGGCACCGAAGAACATGGGGCCCGTGATCTCGTAGACCATCACATGGGGCGGCACCGGCTTGAGCCGCCCGGGCGCGCCGTCCTCCACGTACTCCCACTCCTTGACCACCGCCACGTCGGCCATGCGCTTCATGAACAGCAGGCAGGCCAGGCTCAGCCCCACCACGATAGCCACCACCAGGTCGAAGAGCACCGTCAGGAGGAAGGTGACCACCAGCACGGCCACGTCGCTCTTAGGGGAGTGCTTTGCCATTTTCACGACAGTGCGCCAGCCGCTCATGTTGTAGGCCACCTGGAAGAGGATGGCGGCGATGCAGGGCATGGGGATCAGGGCCGCGTAGGGCATCAGCAAGATCAGCACCAGCAGAAGCACCACCGCGTGGACCATCCCCGCCACAGGGGAGCGTCCGCCGTTTTTGATGTTGGCCGCGGTGCGGGCAATGGCCCCGGTGGCCGGGATTCCTCCGAAGAGGGCGGAGGCGGCGTTGCCCACCCCCTGGGCCACCAGCTCCATGTTGGAGTTGTGGCGGGAGCCAATCATCTCGTCGGCCACCACGGCGCTGAGAAGGGACTCGATCGCCGCCAGGACGGCGATGGTGAAGGCGTCCGGGAGCACCGCCGCTATCGTCTCATAGGAGAGGGCGGGCAGGACGAACTTCGGCGGGGCGTTGGAGATGGTGTAGAGGTCGCCGATGGTGTTCACCGGCAGGCGGAGGAGCTCCACCGCCGCCGACATGGCCACCACGGCGATGAGGGACGCCGGGATCTTCTTGGACACCTTGGGCCAGAGGATCAGGATGGCCAGGGCCAGGCACCCCACCAGGGCGGCAGTCCAGTTGACGGTGTGGAAGGTCCGCGCCACCTCCGCCGCCTTCTCCACCGTCTCCACTGGGGCGCGGGTGAAGGTCAGGCCGAAGAAGTCCTTGAGCTGACCGATGAGGATCGTCACGGCGATCCCGGCGGTGAAGCCGGTGGTGATGGTGTAGGGGATGAACTTGATAAGGCTCCCCATGCGCAAAAGGCCCATGGCGATGAGGATGAGCCCCGCCAGGATGGTGGCCGCCGCCAGGCCCTCCATGCCGCTGCGGGAGACGATGCCCGCCACAATGGTGGCAAAGGCGGCGGTGGGCCCGGCGATCTGCACCTTGCTCCCGCCCAGGGCGGAGATGACAAAGCCCGCCACGATGGCGGTGTAGAGCCCCTGCTCCGGCGGCACGCCGGAGGCTAAGGCCAGGGCGATAGAGAGCGGCAGGGCGATGATGGCCACGATGACGCCTGCGGTCAGGTCCTTGGTGAGGTCCTTGAGGGAGTAGTGCTTGAGGGAATCAATGAGCTGGGGAGTCAGGTCTTTCATGGGGGCTCTCCTCCTTTTCTGAAACACAGTTCCATGATACTAGATAAAGGCCCAAATAGCAAGCATTTTCCAGTGAGAAATAAAGAAACCGTTAAAAAGCGAAAAACACTGTACAAGCGGGGAAGAATCCTGTAAAATAGGCGTTGACATGAAAACCAACGCGCCCCCCGGGGCGGGAAAGGAGCCGCCTATGCGTATCAATCCCCAGCTGTTGGAAAAGATCCGGGAATCCCTGTCCTCTGTCCTGCCCATCACTGCCATCGTACTGCTCCTGAGCATCACCGCCGTGCCCCTGACGCCGGGGACGCTGGTGCTGTTCCTCTTCGGCGCGGTGCTTCTGATCGTGGGTCTGGGGGTGTTCACCCTGGGGGTGGACCTGTCCATGACCCCTATGGGGAGCGGCATCGGCGTGTACATGAGCCGCTCCCGCCATATGGCCGTCCCCCTGGCGGCGGCCTTCGTGCTGGGTGTCATCATCACCGTGGCCGAGCCGGACCTCACCGTCCTCGCCCAGCAGGTGGAGGCCATCCCCAGCACGGTCCTCATCCTCACTGTGGCTGCGGGGGTGGGCGCGTTCCTGGTCATCGCCCTGATGCGGGTGATGCTGAAGATCCCCCTCTCCCGCCTGCTGGTTGGGTTCTACCTGGTGGTGTTCGCCCTGGCCCTCTTCGCCCCCAGGGACTTCATCCCCGTGTCCTTTGACTCCGGCGGCGTCACCACCGGGCCCATCACCGTGCCCTTCATCATGGCCTTGGGCGTGGGCCTCGCCTCGGTACGGAGCGACAAGAACTCCACCTCCGACAGCTTCGGCCTGGTGGCCCTGTGCAGTATCGGCCCCATCCTCTCCGTGCTGATCCTGGGCATCTGCTACAGCCCGGACAGCGCCATGTATACCCCCGCCGCCCTGCCGGACATCGCCACCACCCGGGACGCCGCCGCCGAATTTGCGGCCGCCATGCCCCACTACGCCCGGGAGGTGCTGGTGTCCATGGTGCCCATCTGCGCCATGTTCCTGCTCTTCCAGCTGATGACCCGCCGCTTCAAGCGCAAACAGCTGCTGCGCATCGTCAGCGGCCTGGTGTATACATATGTAGGCCTGGTGTGCTTCCTCACCGGGGTGAACGTGGGCTTCATGTCCGCCGGACAGCTCATCGGGGCCTCCATCGCCCAGGGGGAGCGGCCCTTCCTCCTCATCCCCATCGGGATGCTCATGGGGTACTTCATCGTGGCCGCGGAGCCCGCGGTCCACGTCCTCATCAAGCAGGTGGAGGAGGTCTCTATGGGCTCCATCTCCCAGACCTCCATGCGGCAGGCCCTCTCCATCGGCGTGGCCCTCTCCGTGGGCATCGCCATGCTGCGGGTTCTCACGGGAATCTCCATCCTGTGGTTCCTTGTTCCCGGCTACGCGGTGAGCCTGGCGCTGACCTTCTTCGTGCCCCAGCTCTTCACCGGCGTGGCCTTCGACTCCGGCGGCGTGGCCTCGGGACCCATGACGGCCACCTTCCTCCTGCCCTTCGCCATGGGGGCCTGCGCCGAGGTGCCCGGGAGCAACCTCATGACCGACGCCTTTGGTCTCGTGGCCCTGGTGGCCATGACGCCGCTGGTCACCATCCAGCTCATGGGCCTTGCCGGACGCCTGCGCAGGAAGCTGGCCACCGGCGCCCTCCACGCGGAGATGGCACGGGTGCGCGACTGCGTCTACTACTACGACTTCGAGGAAGGGGGCGTCTGATATGGCGGCAAAAAGACCGGACCCCATGGCGGTCATCATGTCCATCGTGGAGCGGGGCAGCGGCAACAAGCTCATGAAGCTCTACACCCAGAACCTGGTCTTCACCCACATCCGATGCGAGGGCACCGGCACGGCCACCTCGGAAATCATGGACATCCTGGGCCTGGGCAGCTCCGAGAAGGACATCATCTTCAGCTTTGCCCCCGTCTCCGCCGCCCGGAGCCTCCTCGACCGGCTGGACGACGAGCTCCACGGGGCCTTTACCGGCCGGGGCATCGCCTTTACCATGCGCCTTACGGCGGTGAACAACCTCATCGCCTCTTACATCTCACTGCGCACGGCCATGCAGGCCAAACAGGACAAGGACACCGGAGGGAGTGATTCGATGGAGACTCAGCAGAAAAACAGCTTGATCTTGGTCACAGTCAATCAGGGCTACACCGACATCGTCATGGACACCGCCCGCAAGGCAGGCGCCCGGGGCGGCACCATCATCCGCGGCCGCTGGGCCGGCGACGAGAGCTTCGCCCAGTCTCGGGGGATCACCACCCTCCAGGCAGAGAAGGAGATGATCTTCATCGTCGTCCCCAGGGAGCTCCGCAACGGCGTCATGGAGGCCGTCAACAAACAGCACGGCCTCCAGTCCGAGGCCGGGGCCATGGTCAGCGCCATTGCCATTGAACAGCTGGTTCACTTGAGCTGAAAAAAGGGTCCGGGGATATCCCCGGGCCCCTTTTTTCCTCAGGTTAGATTCATCTGACCTGAGAGGCCCGGGGCTCCTCGCCCCGGACCCCGGTGACTTTTTGTGCGGACAAAAAGTCACCAAAAAACCGCTTAAGAAACTACGTTTCTTAAGAATCTTCCTTGATTACGGGGGTTTTTGGTTTGCGCTACGACCTGTTTGTCTGGTTTTTCCCAATTTCTTCCCTGGGCCGATGGTAGTCCAATCGCTGGAACCACTCCCTGGCCCTATGGCCTTCTTCGTTGGGTGCGCCTCCTAAAGCACGATTCTTTTCGATACTACCGGGCCACCGGCACAGTGCGGGCGAGCCTGCCCGCCGTTTCGCATCGCGCGGCGCGGCCCGTTCACCGCCCATAAATCTTCGCGTAATACTTCAGCTTCCTGGCCAGCGCCGGGGTGGCCTCCCCGGGAAGAAGACGCCACTGCCAGTTGCCGCCGGGCTTTCCTGGCACGTTCATGCGGCCCTCCGCCCCCAGCCCCAGGCAGTCCTGCATCTGGACCACAAAGGTGTCCGCAAGACTGGACATGCCCCCCCGGATCATGCCCCAGTTGAACCCCTCTGCATCATTGAGGCCCAGGTACCGCCGCGCCATGTACACATCCTCCCGGTCCGCCTGCTCCCGCCACTGCATGACCGTCTCATTGTCGTGGGTGCCTACATAGCAGACGCAGTGGCGGTCATAAGTATGTGGCAGGTAGTTGCTGGGCTCCCGAGCGTCAAAGGCGAACTCCAGCACCTTCATGCCGGGCAGCCCCGAATCAGCCAGAAGCTTTCTCACCTCCGGCGTGAGGAACCCCAGATCCTCTGCGATGATCTCCAGCTCCGGGAACCACCGCGTCAGCGTCCCTACCAGGTCCATGCCCGGCCCCTTGCGCCAGCGGCCGTTTTTGGCGGTGGTCTCCCCGTAAGGCACGGCCCAGTAGCTCTCCAGGCCCCGGAAATGGTCGATACGAATAACGTCAAAGAGCTTTGACGCCCCCTCCACCCGGCGGATCCACCACCCAAAACCGTCCTTTTTCATCCGGTCATAGTCATATAGGGGATTGCCCCACAGCTGACCGTCGGCGCTGAAGTAGTCCGGCGGCACGCCGGAGACCTCGGTGGGCACATTGCCCTCCCCCAGCTGGAAAAACTCCGGCGCACTCCACACATCGGCGCTGTCCATGGCCACATAGATGGGCAGATCACCGATGATCTTAATGCCCAGAGAGTGGATATACTCCCGCAGGGCGTTCCACTGCTTGAAGAAGAGGTATTGGAGATAGGAGAAAAATTCAATGTCCTCCCGGAGCTCCTCCCTGTAGCGCCTGAGGGCCCCGCACTTTCTCAAGCGGATGTCCTCGTCAGGCCACTCCAGCCAGCTTTTCATGCCGAAGTGCTTTTTCACCGCCATGTAGAGGGCGTAGTCCTCCAGCCAGAGATTCTCCTTGGCAAAGGCCGCCACAGCCTCCCGGTCCCCGGGGAAGCCGTTCCGAAAGGCGGTGCGGAGCACCTGGAACCGGGAATCGTATATCTTCCCGTAGTCCACATACCGGGGATCTCCGCCCCAGTCCGCAGCCTCCAGAGCCGGCCGGTCCAGAAGGCCCTCCTCGGCTAAGAGGTCCAGGTCGATGAAATAGGGGTTCCCGGCGAAGGTGGAGAAGCTCTGATAGGGACTGTCCCCGTAGCTGGTGGGGCCCAGGGGGAGGAGCTGCCAATATTTCTGCCCCGCCTCGTGGAGAAAATCGGCGAAGGCGTAGGCCTCCCGCCCCAGCGTTCCAATACCGTAGTTGGAGGGCAGGGAGGAGATATGCAGAAGAATTCCGCTTTGGCGGTCCATAGGATCACTCTTTCTTTTTTCAGTTTTGGAGTCTGCCGTTTTATTGTACCATCGGCGGGGACGGGTGTAAAGGGGGAGTTTTGCCCGGAGAGGATGGATCCGCGCCAGACCGCGCGGGGGCGCACAGTGTGCGCCCCCGCGAACCCCCATCCTCCCCTCAAGGCGGACAAAGAGCCGTCCACCAGAGGCGGGCAAAGACGCGGAAATTGTGTTTTCTCACAAAAACGAGCCAAGTTTTTTGTGCTATTCCACGAACGAAGCCGGCAAACGATTCAAAATTTAGTAACTATCAACATTGACAAAAAGTACGTGGAACTGGTAAGATATACCCAGTTTAGGGCACAAACCTAAACGGTTGTATCGTTTTTCCTCAATCTTCTCCATCAAACGGAAGCTGCCCGCCTTCTCCAGAAGGCGGGCGATTTCCGTTTCCAGACGGGGCGGTCGGGAGGGACGCACAAGTCTGCACATAAGGAGGCGCGCATATGCAGGAGGCGACAGTGCGGCTGGACCTGCACGGTATGAACTGCTACCAGGCCCAGACGGCCATCGACGCGGCCCTGCGCCGGGCGGGCCGGTCGGTCTACCGCATCGAGGTGGTCCACGGCTACCACCGGGGCACGGACCTCAAGGATATGGTCCGCCGGGTCTACGGGCGCCACCCCAAGGTGCTCCGCCTGGAGGTGGGGCTCAATCCAGGGGCCACAGAGCTGGTGCTGAGGGAATATTAGGGGGGGCCGCGGTCTGCTGCTCAGCCCCCCAAAAACGCCATTTGCAGGCACCGCCGCAAAATCTGCCAATAGGTCAGCCGGGCCACGGCCTGCTCTGCCACCAGGGGGATGTCCGCCAAGACCTCCCCGCCGGAGGTGACGGTCATGCGCCCCACCTGCTGCCCCGCTTCCACAGGGGCGGCGAGGCCCTCCTCCTGCTCCAGGTGGACCTCCAGGCCCGCGATCTTCTCCTTGGGGGCCAGGAGGGTGCTGCTCCCCCCCAGCACCGGCTGTACGGCAGGGGCGTCCCCCAGGGTGACGGGAATGGGCCGCAGGGCCTGGGGCGGCTGGACGGTGGTGAGGGAGTAGGCGGCAAAGCCGTAGTTCAAGAGCACCTTGGCGCTCTCAAAGCGCTGGGTGGAGGTGGGGGACTTCAAAATAACGGCGATGAGCTCCATGCCGTCCCGCTCCGCCGTGGCGGAGAGGCAGTACTGGGCGGCGTCGGTGCTCCCGGTCTTCAGCCCCGTGGCCCCCTGGTAGAAGCGGATGAGCTTGTTGGTGTTGGTCAGCCCCGACGCGCCGTCCCGGAGGGTGTCCATCCAGATGGTAGTGAACCGGCGGATATCCGGGTGGTTCAAGATGAGCTCCCGGCTCATGAGAGCGATGTCGTAGGCGCTGGTGACGTGGCCCGGGGCCGGGAGGCCGGTGGGGTTGACGAAGGTGGTGTCGTTCATGCCCAGCTCCGCCGCCCGCTGGTTCATCCGGGCCACGAAGGCGTCGGCACTGCCGGCCAGGTGCTCGGCCAGGGCCACGGAGCAGTCGTTGGCCGAGACCACGCACACCGCCTTGAGCATATCCTCCACCGTGAGCTGTTCATTCTCCTTCAGCCAGATCTGACTGCCCCCCATGGAGCAGGCGTAGGCGCTGGCGGTGACCAGGTCGTCGTAGGCCAAAGCGCCGGAGTCGATGGCCTCCATGGTCAGGAGGATGGTCATGATCTTGGTGACGCTGGCGGGCTCCAGCTGCTGGTGCTCGTTGACGGCGTAGAGCACTTCCCCGGTGGTCTTCTCCATCAGGAGGCAGGCTTGGCTCTCCACCGCAAGCTCCGCCGCTCCCGCCGGGGCCGCGGCTATCGTGAGTACCACCAGCGACAGCAGGACTGTGAGAAGTCGTTTCATAATCCGGTCCGTTCCTTTCCTTTTTGAGATCGGGGTCTTTGGGAAAGGATATGCGGACGGGGGACGGGTTATGCGCGGCAGCGCGCCCATAGGGACCGGCACGGAGGCCGCACCCTATGGGCGCGCTGTCTGTTTCGCGGGGATTCTACCCCTGGCTCTCCAGATCGCTGACCAGGGGCGGGATCTGGGAGATCATGTTGTCTATGTCCTCGAACATGGCGCTCTTGGTGGTGCCCAGACGGCTGGCCGCGCCGATGTGCTTGACCACCTCCTGGTACTGGTCCTTGATGCGGTCAAAGAACTGGCACAGGCTCTGGAGCTCCTGCTGGGAGGAGGCGATGACCCCGGTGATGCCGCTCTGGACCTCCACGGCCCCCTCGGCGGCGGCGTTGATGCGCTGGAAGCTCCCCTCCGCGGCGCCCACAATGCTTGTGCCCTGCCCCAGGACCTGCTGGGAGGCGGAGAGGCTTCCGCTGAGCTCCCCGGCCCGCTCCTCCACCTGGTCGATGCCGCTGTCCACCTCACCGGCCAGGCCCTTGATCTCCTCGGCCAGCTTCTTCACCTGAGCAGCCACTACGGAGAAGCCCTTGCCCGCGTCCCCGGCCCGTGCGGCCTCGATGGATGCGTTGATGGCCAGGATGTTGGTCTGGTCGGCGATGGCCACGATCTTGCCCATGGACCGCTGGATGGCCGCGATGGCCCCCTCCAGCTGGGTGAAGGTCTCCGCCATGGACTGGTAGGACTGGTTGACCTGGGCGGAGATCTGGCCCAGAGCCGCCATCTGACTGCGGGCGTCGTCCACCGCCAGGCCGATTTCCCCCCGGACCTGGCCGAACTGCTCCGCCGCATCCTCGATGCCCGAGAAGGAGCCGCCCAGCTCCTGGAGCTTGACCTGGAACTGGTCCCCCTCCTGGAGCACGCCGGAGAAGGCCGCTTCCACCTTCCCCAGCTCGGCCAGGGAGGCCACTTCCTTGCGCACCAGCTCCTGCTGGTAGGCCTTCAGGCTCCCCGCCATGTGGAGGATGGGGTAGAGGCCCCGCTCCGGGCGGTCCTGACCGGCGCGCCGGTCCCGTTTTTGAAACAACATACAGGCCCCTCCTTTACTCAAAGACCACGCAGGTCATGGACTGGTTGACGAAACGGTCGTTGTAGTGCTCCCCGTAGCCCACGAAGCCCGCGTGGGAGCCCAGGGCCGCCATGTCCCGCAGGTACTGCTGCATGTACCCCTGTTGGGAGAAGAGCTTGTAGCGGAAGAGGCAGTTGACCGAGAAGATGGCGGAGCGCCGGGGAAAGTCCTTCATGATCTGGGCGATGGTCTCCTGGACGATGGCCCGGTAGTCCCCCAGCTCCAGGAGGAGGAGCACGTCGGAGTCGTTGACCTGCCGGAAGCAGGTGAGGGCGCTTCCCGTGACCTCCTTGATGGAGATGATGCAGGTGTCGTCCCCGTTGAGCTTGCCGAAGGGGTTCTGGAAGGTGCGGGTGGGGATCTCCTCGTCGGTGACGTGGAGGATGTCCTTATAGACCTGCTTGGCGCTGCGCCCGTTGAGGGAGCCCAGCAGGTACTTTGACCGGTCCGTGCCCGAGGCCACGAAGCGGTAGTCCCCCAGCTGGTGGTAGATGTTCTCCTTATACGCCTTGACCCGGCCGCCCAGGTTCCGCACCAAGCCGTAGACCACGGCGTCCTGGTAGACCCGGCCGTTGACGGAGACCCGGCCCTCGCCGCCGGTGCCCCCCACCAGGGAGATGCCCCGCTTGCGCAGGGAGGTGAAGATGGTGGTCAGGACGCAGGCGTCGTTGCCGGTGCAGAAGTCGATGCACACCGTGTCCCGGCCCGAGCCGCCCAGACCTTGCAGATCCCGCTCCAGGCGCTGGATGTACTTCACGGGCATGGTGGAGGCGTGCTCCAGCACGCCCGCCACGGCGGACACGCCGTCGGTGAAGGCCACGATGCCCACGCCGTTTTCCACCACCCCGGTCTGGTAGCACATGCCGATGCACCCGATGCTGGGCACCCCGGGAAAGCGCTTCTCCAAGGCGGCGGTGTGGGCTTCCAGTTGATTTTCGTTGGATAGCAGCATGATAAACTGTGGAGCGTGGAGCCCTTGGAGCGCCTCGTCCAGGTTCCCCCGCTGGCTCATACCAAAAAACTGCTTCATGGGTCTGTTTCCTCCAAGAATTTACAGATTTTCCACTGATACAGGTTTGATTATACGGGAAAATATGGCCCGTGTCAATCGGACATACCAAAAATTTGCCTGCGCTCCCCCTGGGGCTCCTCGCCCCAGACCCCGGTGACTTTTTGTGCGGACAAAAAGTCACCAAAAAACCGCTCAAGAAACGTAGTTTCTTGAGAATCTTCCTTCACTACGGGGGTTTTTTGTTTGCGCTACGACCTGTTTGTCTGGTTTTTCTCAATCTCTTCTCTGGGCCGATGCCGCTCGAATCGCTGGAACCACTCCCTAGCCCTTTGGCCTTCTTCGTTGGGTTCGCCTCCGAGCGGCACGGTTCTTTTCATTCTGCCGGGCCACCGGCACGGTGCGGGCGGTACCGCACTTCTTGTCGTGGACGTATGGCGCACTCTCTGCGCAGTCCGGCAGGGAGTTCTGCATGGAGGGCCGGCGGGGCGAAATATAACATTCTGCCAATCTCACCAGGGGAGCGCGCAGCCATTCAGGAGCAGTGTCTTACAGAATGAACCGTCGGGGACAAAGGACCTCGCGCCCGGGAAACCTAACATAATAGAAGAATCTACAGCCCAACCACCCGCAGAACAGCATAATAAATAAACGACAGCACCGTAAAGACCACCACCATGGGCACAGACTTCGCCACCAGGGAGGAGAGCGGGATCTTATAGTCCTCCGCACAGAGGGTCAGACAGATATGGATCGGGGAGATCTGCATCGCTACGTAATTCATACTCATAAGAAGAATAAAAAGACTGAGCGCCGGCCCTCCGGCCAAAGAGGCCATCGCCATGGGCATACAGAGCACAATAATCGCCTGACTGCCCGCCACGATGGACCCGAAAAAGAAAATCAGCGCAAAAACCAGAAACGTAGGAATCGGCAGGGAGGTAAAAAACCCCGGCAGAGTCTCGATCACCCCGGTGGCCGCGAGGAGCTCCTTGAAAATCATCACCGAGAACGTATTGGCAATCAGCCTTGGCTCAAAGGCCGCGGAAAAAAAGGGCACGATCTCCTCCCAGGTAAAGTGGTTGACAAACACATTGATCCCAATACAGATCAGCACCGCCGCCACCACCGGAAGCTTGAACGCCAAAATCAGGAAAATCGCCAGCGCAATCGCCCAAGCGCTCTGAAGCAGGAGCTTCCAGTAGTAACCCTTGGACTGGTCGGAAACCATCCCGGTATCCTTCGGAATCTTCCGCAGATACACCAGATACCCTGTCAGAAACAGCGCCGCCACCATGGGCAGCATCCCCAAAACAAAACTGCTCGCCGTCACCGCCCCGTTCGTCAGTCCGATAGCAATAAAAATGCCCGTGTAAGTGGGCAGAAAGCTCTCCGACACATGCCGGAAAAAGGACGTGACCGCCGCCTTCTCCTCCGTGGAGAGATAGTCTCCCACACTCTCCCGCACAATGGGGCCGCAGATGAGCACCGTACTCGCCGCCGGAAGGCACCCCAGCAGAAAAGGCGCCACAGAGGCATTGATCCGCCGGTTATTGAAAATGCCGTTGAGCGCCACTTGGCAGTTGCTCAGATTCTTCCGCTTCTCCATCATCCGCTGCAGGAAGGTGATGCAGTAGAGCACCGCAATGGCCTGGATGGTAGTATTGCCCGTGGCCCCCTTCACCAGAGCGCCCCAGGCGACGTCCAGCGGAAGCTGGTAGAGCACCACTGTGCCCACACAGGCCGCCACAATGGCCGCCATCAGCGGTCTTTTCAGCCACATGACCAGAATGATGATGCAAAACACCGCTAAGAGCTTCACAAGTTCCATGTTTCGATTTCTCCCATCAGTTAAGGTGCTTTACATTATACTGCGCACGGGAGAGATTGTCAACAAAAAACGACGAGCGCCTGTTCATAAGGCGGATACCAATGCCTCTGGGCCCCGCCCAGAGCGGCGGGGCCCACATCGGAACGGGTATCAGATGCCCTCACCTCACAGCAGTTCCCTGCGCCCCTCCAAGGCCCGCAGGAGCGTGGCGTCATCGGCGAACTCCAGGTGCCCCCCCACAGGGATGCCGTAGGCCAGGCGGGTGACCTTCACCCCAAAGGGCCGCAGGAGCCGGGCAAGATACATGGCCGTGGCCTCCCCCTCGGTGTCCGGATTGGTGGCCATGATGACCTCCTCCACGCCCCCCTGGGCCACCCGGTCCACCAGGGACCTGATCTGCAGGTCGTCAGGCCCCACATGGTTCATGGGGGAGATGACGCCATGGAGCACATGATAGCGCCCATTGTACTCCCGGGCGCGCTCCATAGCGGCCACATCCCGGGGATCGGCCACCACGCAGATGGTGGCGGCGTCCCGCTTGGAGGAGGCGCAGATGGGGCAGAGCCCTCCGCCCGTGAGGTTCTGACACACCGGACAGCAGGTGACCAGCTCCTTGGCCTGCAAAATGGCCTCGGCAAACTCCCGGGCCTCCTGGTCCGTGAGGCTCAGGACGTGGAAAGCCAGCCGCTGGGCGCTCTTGCCCCCGATGCCCGGCAGGCGGGCAAACTGCTCCACCAGCCGCTCCAGGGGCGCGGGAAAGTACTCCATCCGGCCCTACCCCCTCAGCTCCGCGATCCGGGCGGGGATGTCCTCCGCGCCGTAGACCGCGCTCCCCGCCACCAGCACATTGGCCCCGGCCTCCACAGCCGGGGGAGCGGTCCGGGGGCCGATGCCGCCGTCCACCTCCAGCTCGCAGTCCAGCCCCCGCCCGCCGATCCAGCCCCGGAGGGTGCGGACCTTCTCCAGCATGTCCTCCATGAAAGACTGCCCGCCGAAACCCGGCTCCACGGTCATCACCAGCACCATGGCGCACTGGTCCAGGAAGGGCAGGGCCGCCTCCGCGGGGGTCTTGGGCTTGAGCACTACGCCCGCCCGTTTGCCCAGGGCCCGGACCCGCTCCAGGGCGAGGCGGGTGTTCTCCTCCGTGTCCGCCTCCACATGGACGGTGACGATATCCGCCCCCGCCTTGCAGAAGTCCTCCACATAGCGCACCGGGCGGTCGATCATCAGGTGGACATCCAAAGGCAGGGCCGTGACAGCCCGGATGGACTTCACTACCGGGACGCCGATGGTGATGTTGGGCACGAACAGGCCGTCCATCACGTCCACATGGAGGTAGTCGGCGCTGGAGACCCGGCTGATATCCCGCTCCAGATTTGCAAAATCTGCGGCAAGGATGGATGGGGAAATCTTGATCATGGCGAAACCTCACTTTTCTCTCGTTTTTCCCCGGAAACGGGACGGACAGGTCCGCCCCTCCGTTCCGGGACAAAGCACCCCGGGGCGGGCAGTGTCATAGGATACCGTGAGCGGCGAAGCGTCCGCGCCTGCCCCAGTCCCACGGAGCGGATGCGCCGCATTACAGGCGTCCGGCGGGACGCCAAGCCCGCGCCGGAAGGCGGCGGCTTATATGCAGGCCTTCAGGCTCCCTCCAGGGAGCCTGAAGGCGCGTTCGTCACCCCTGCTGGTCCCCGGCCTCCTGGGGCAGGATGGGGTCCCCCCGCTTCCGGGCGATGGCCTCGGCGGCCAGAGCCAGAGCGAACACCGCCAGGGCCGCGGCCAGCAGGACCGGGGCCGTATAGGCGGGGGCCTCCCGGCCCGGGAGCAGGTGGTCCGCCAAAGCCTGCACCCCCGCCATAAAGCCCGCGTAGTCCCTCGGGCCCTTGCCGGGGGCGAAGGCGGCCTCCACCTCCGCGGCCTCCGTCAGGCGCAGAGAGACGTCCTCCCCCAGCTGCACCAGGGCCTCGCCGGTGTTGCGGTAGTAGTAGAGGATGATGCCGTCGGGGTAGAAGGCGGGCGTCCAGCTGTAGGTGTTGTAGGCGTCAAACTCCGCCCGGGCGTTCTCCCGGGGCTCCTGGTTGTTTTCCGTGCTCTCGTAGAAAACGAGGACCGGGCCGTCGAAGACCTTCCGCAGGGGCTCCAGGGCTTTCTCCAGCCGGCTGTAGACGCTCCCGTCATCGACATTGGTGAGAAGCAGGCTCCTGTGTCCCCCAAGGGCCTGCTGCAGGGCGTCCAGGGCGTGGACCATGCGGAAGTAGCTGTCGGTCTCCTTGGGGTCCCGGAGGACCTTCTCCACAGAGGACGTGTCGCAGCTCTCCGCTACGGCGCCCCCCACATGGACCAAGGCGGAATTGCTCTCCTGGTCGTAGAGGAGGCAGACCGCCTTCTCTCCCAGGGCCCCGGGGTACCCGGCAAGGAAACGGTCCCGGTACGCCTCAAAGGATTCGGCGGCGGGCTCCATATGGGCGGGGGAGGTCATACAGCCAACATATACGTCACACCCGCAGGCCCGGGAGAAGGCCCGGAGCCGCAGGGCAAAATGCCCCTTCTGGTCCAGGGTGTCATAGCCCAGCTGTCCGACATAGCGGGAGGGGGAGAGGAACTGGCTGTCGCTGTCCAGGACGACAGTCCTGTCCTCGCCGCCGTCCCGTGAGGCTGAGGCCTTCGCGCCGGGGAGGCTCAGCAGGACCGCCAGCACCGCGAGGAGGGCGAGTATTCGTTTCATTAAGAGTGCTCCTTTCCGGACAGTAGGATGTATTGCGCGGTTTTGAGATAGTATAGCACAAAACCCGCGGGGCGGCAATGCCCCAAATGAAAGTCGCGGGGAAATCGGGCGGGTGGCCGCGCCTGGGGTGCGGAAGAAGGAGCCCCTGCCAAGGCGGCAGGGGCTCCTTCTCTGTGGGAAATCGTTTTGATGCCGCAAAAGCGGCACTTACAGATGGCGCCGAGATCTGGTAGAATATCCCTGCCGTCCGCACGCCGTCCCTGTAATGGGAAGGAGGCAAATGCCCATGGCGGATTTCGTCCGGAATGGTATCTTGACTGTCGGAGCAGGTGTAACCGTTCACTACATCTGCAAGTGGCTTGACAGGCTCGGACGCGGGCGGTAAGCACATCATAGCAAGGGGAGCCCCGAGGAGATCACACCTCCTCGGGGCTCCTTTTCCCATGACGGATTTGTCCAAAATTTCTGGGGGCACTTTATAGTATACCACGCCCCCTGAAAAAATGCAAGCGCAAAATTTCCCCGAAGCGCTCCCCGAAGCGCTCTCAAAAATCCACGCTGGGGAACAGCTCCCGGTCCGTGTGGGGCAGAAAGCAAGCGGCCACAAAGGCGTCCATATACCCCGGCTCGTTGCTCAGCTCCAGGTAGGTCATGGACCGGCTGAGCTCGAAGACCTTCTCCCGGGCCTGGGAGCTCAGGAGCATGGCATAGGCCCCGGCCTGGGAGGAGTTGCCGATGTAGTGGAAGTTCTCCAGGGGGATGTCGGGGAACATGCCGATGGTGACGGCGTTTCGCATATTGATGCCGCTGCCGATGCCCCCGGCCACATAGACCCGCTCGATGACCGAGGCGTCGAAGCCCAGGGAGGAGAGCATGGTCTCCGTGGCGGAGAAGATGGCCCCCTTGGCCCGGATAAAGTTGTCGATATCCACCTCGTTGAGGACCACATCTTTCACGCCGCCGGTGTCCTTCTGCCACGCTAAGACATAGGACCCCATACCGTGCTCGTCCCGGAGGATACGGGGGCCCTCCCGGACGATCTTGCCCTTGCCGTCGATGATCCCGCAGCGGAAGAGCTCCGCGATGATGTCGATGATGCCGCTGCCGCAGATGCCCGCCGGGGGCACGTCCCCCACCACGGTCATGGCGGGCTCCATGGTGTCCTTGTCGATGGTGCAGGCCTCGATGGCCCCGTCGGTGGCCCGCATCCCGCAGGAGATGTCCCCGCCCTCGAAGGCGGGCCCGGCGGAGCAGGCACAGCTCATGAGGAACTCGCTGTTGCCGAAGACCAGCTCCCCGTTGGTGCCCAGGTCGATGAAGAGGCTCATCTCCGGGCTGTTCCAGATCATGGACACCAGCGCCCCGGCGGTGATGTCCCCGCCTACATAGCTGCCGATATTGGGGGCGACGATCAGCTCGGCCATGGGGTTGAGCTTCAGGCCGATGTCCCGGGCGTAGAGGTCCCCGGCCCGGAAGAAGCTGGGCACGAAGGGCTCCATGCGGATGGGGTCGGCGTGGAGGCCCAGGAGCAGGTGGTTCATGGTGGTGTTCCCGGCCAGGACCATGCGGTAGACCCGGCGGGGGTCGATGCCGGAGGCGCGGTACATGGAGGAGAGCATGGGGATGATGGACTCCTTGACCACCGCGTCCTGGAGGCGGCGGCGTCCGCCCTCCTTACCGGACTCGATGATGCGGTTGATGACGTCCGCGCCGTAGCGGATCTGCCCGTTGCCGCCGCTGGCCTTGGCGAGAATTTTCCCGGTCTCCAGGTCCACCAGCACACCGGCCAGGGAGGTGGTGCCCAGGTCCAGGGCGAAGCCCGCCAGGGGCGCGGCGCTGTCCTGGGGGAGCACATCCCGGATGAGGACGCGGTCCTGGTCCCGGGAGATGACGCACTTGACGGAAAAGGCGCTGTCCCGAAGGACCCGGCTCAGGTCCCGCAGGACGCTGTAGGGCAGGATGATGCGGCTCTCGTCCACCCCGGCAGCGGCCTCAATGGCCCGCAGGAGGCGCTCGTTGTCGGGCATGGTGTCATCCAGGGTGGGCTCGCTGAGGGTGAGGGGCAGGAAGTGCAAGTCACTGCCGAAGGCGACGCCCGCCGCCTCCAGCTGGGCGCGCAGATCCTCAAAGATGGCGATCTCCTCCGGGGAGGAGAGGTCCGCCATCTTCATGCGGCTCCGGTAGGCGCTGGCGATATCGGGGACCTCGATCTCCGCGTCGCCCACCACGGAGGCCAGGCAGGCCAGACGCCACCCGGCGGCGTACTCCTCCTCGGAGATGTGGCGGTTGATGGGGGCGTCCAGGGCCCCGGAGGCCAGGCGCACCCGGCACTTGCCGCACACGCCGTTGCCGGAACAGGGGGCGTCGATGGCCACGTTGGCCTTCCGGGCCACGTCCAGGAGCTTTTCTCCGGGGTTGGCGTCGATGGATACGCTCTCGCCGCTCTCAAAGCGGAAGGTGATGGTAAACATAGGCGGTTCCTTTCCAGATCAGGATTTCGGCTCTGCTCCCCCCAGTATAGCCAAACCGGACCGGCTTGTCAAGGATTTGTCAATATCTCCGCGAACAGCGGGCTGCAGGCGCGCGAACGCAGGGACCACCGTTTCCGGCGGCCCCTGCGGCCGTTTCTCCGGTCATGGCGGGAGCGGCGGGCCGCCCTACTTCGCAAACGCCGGGGCCTTCACCTCGTTCCCGGCAAAGGTGTTGGGGCCGGGGTTGGAGAGGGAAAAATAGGCTTTCGCGGCCTTTGTGGTGCCGAAGTCCTGGTTGGACCCGCTGTCCTGGACCTCGTTGAAGGCGTCCCGGAACATCTGGTTGTGGGCCTCCTCCCGGTTGAGGAGGAAGTCGATGGTCTCCCGCACCCGCTTGTCCTCGATCTGCCGGTACAGGTACTCGTAGACCACCTTGGCCCGCTGTTCGGAGGCGATGTTGCTGAGAAGGTCCGCGCACAGGTCCCCGGTCACCGTCACATAGTCGGCGGTCCAGGAGTACCCGGAGGCGTTGATGAGCCCGGGGTTCAGCCCCAGGAGCACATGGGTCTCGATCTCCCCGGCCTCCACCTTCCGGGCCTCCAGGTGGTCGCCGTTGAGGAGGCTGATGGTCTGGGCTACCATCTCCATGTGGCTGAGCTCCTCGGCGGCGATGTCCAGGAAGAGATCCTTGATCCGCCCGTCCCGGATGCGGAAGCTTTGGGACAGGTACTGCATGGCGGCCTTCAGCTCGCCGTTGCCGCCGCCCAGCTGCTCCTGGAGCAGGGCCGCGTACTGGGGATTGGGCCGCTCCACGCCTACCGGGTGGAATAACTGCTTTTCATGATGGAACATAGTCATGGCTCCTTTCAAATTGCTGTTCCCAGTTTCCCACGCTCCGCGGAAACTATGTGCACTCCGGCACGACTGGAGTTTTTTGTCGCTTTCTACAAAATTTGCATTGTCATCCCGGAGAAGCTATGGTATAATCCTATTATCAGAGAATGAGGAGGGCTATCCCATATGAAACTTAGTTTTTACGGCGCAGACTATTGCGTCACCGGAAGCTGCCACTGTCTGGAGGTCAACGGAAAGCGCATCCTGGTGGACTGCGGCCTCCAGCAGGGCCGGGATGAGGTGGACCGGCAGGAGCTGCCCTTCGCTCCCAATACCATCGACTATGTCCTGGTCACCCACGCCCACATCGACCACACGGGCCGCCTGCCCCTGCTGGTGCGGCAGGGGTTCAAGGGGGAGATTTGGACCACCCGCCTGACCGCCAACCTCATGGAGATCATGCTGGTGGACAGCGCCCACATCCAGCAGTCCGACGCGGAGTACCTCAACCGCAAGAACCAGCGGGCGGGCCGCCCCTTCGTGGAGCCCCTCTACACCGTGGAGGACGCCGAGCGGGTCCGGGGCTACGTCCACACCCGCAGGTACGGCGAGCCCTTTACCCTCTGCGAGGGGGTGGAAGTCACCTTCACCGACGCCGGGCACCTTCTGGGCTCGTCCAGCATCACTGTGGACGCCACGGAGAACGGCGTGACGAAGACCATCGTCTTCTCCGGCGACATCGGCAACCTCAACCAGCCCATCATCCGGGACCCGGTGCTCCTGAAAAAGGGGGACTACGTGGTCATGGAATCCACCTACGGCGACCGGGACCATGTGGAGGTCTGGAGCTACACCGCGGAGCTGGCCAAAGTCATCGACCAGACCCTGGGCCGGGGGGGCAACGTGGTCATCCCCGCCTTCGCTGTGGGCCGCACCCAGGAGCTCCTCTACTTCCTGCGCCGCATCAAGCAGGAGCATCTGGTCCGCTCGGTGCGGGACTTCCCCGTGTACATCGACTCCCCCCTCGCCACCAGGGCCACCACCATCTTCTGCGGCGACCTCAAGGACTATCTGGACGACGAGGCCCTGGAGCTGGTGAAGGGCGGGGCGGATATGTTCTCCTTCCCCGGCCTGCACATGACCGAGAGCCTGGAGGAGTCGAAGATGCTCAACACCGACAAGACCCCCAAGGTGATCATCTCCGCCTCCGGTATGTGCGACGCGGGCCGTGTCCGCCACCACCTGAAGTACAACCTCTGGCGGGAGGAGAGCACCGTCGTCTTCGTGGGCTTCCAGGCCCCGGGCACTCTGGGCCGCTCCCTGCTGGAGGGCGCGGAGTGCGTGAAGCTCTTCGGCGAGGAGGTGGCCGTCAAGGCCCAGATTGTCAACTTCAAGGGCCTCTCCAGCCACGCCGACCGCAACCATCTCCTGGAGTGGGCCCAGTCCTTTGAGAACCCCGCCCACTTCTTCATCGTCCACGGCGACCGGGAGGTGGCCCCCTACTTTGCCGACAGCCTCAAGCACCTGGGGCTCAGCGCCCACGCGCCCCAGTATACCGAGGTCTACGACCTTATTGAGAACCGCCTGGTGGAGAGCGGCTACCTGCCCGAGCGCAAGCAGTTCGGCGTCAAGATCTCCGCCGCTTACGAGCGCCTCTCCGGCGTGGGCAAGCTGCTCCAGGAGGTCATCCTCCGCAGCAAGGGCCGCGCCAACAAGGACCTCGCCCGCTTCGCCGATCAGCTCAAGCAGCTCATCGACAAGTGGGAGGAGTGATCTTCTTCTCTTCTTTGTGTACAAAGAAGAGAAGAAGCAAGAGAAGAAAAACTTTTTACGGCGAAACGTTGTTTCGCCTTATGGGATGGAACTATGGACATCGAACGGATTGACAGCTACTCCGACCCCCGGTTCCCCTGGGAGGTCCTCTCCCAGCACGGGGCTTTCCTGGTGGACGGAAAGCCCTGGACCTTCCGGGTGGTCTCGGACCGGGCCGCAGTCATTACGGCGGAACGGATCACGGAGGAGGGCTTGCAGGAGGCGGTAGAAAATTTCCGCTTCTACGCCGGGCACATCACTGAATTCTATGACAAAGGGGGCAGGTGCTTGATGCGCCTGCCCCCGGTGGAGCGCCGGGAGGCGCCCATCGACAGCCTCCAGCCCTCCCAGTTCTCCGTGGACCGGGAGAAGTGCGCCGCCGTGGGGGAGTTTCTTCACGGCCCGGCGGACCTGGTGATCCCGGTTCTGGAGCTGGACGGCGCTCTGGTGGTCCTGGACGGCCACACCCGGCTCTACACCGCCTGGCAGAGGGGCATCCGCACCGCCATGGTCTTCTCCTCCGCCCAGGAGCAGGAGCTGCGGGAGACCATCGGCGGCTTCGTCCAGGAGGCCCGCCGCAGGGGCATTTTTCACGTCTCGGATATGGCCCTTCTCTCCCCACAGGAGCAGGAGGAGCAGTGGCACAGCTGGTGCGACGCGTACTTTGCCGCACAGGCAGAACAGGAGTGACCCCATGCTGGAAAAAAACCAGATACACGAGGCGGAGATCACCGGCTATACCGCCGGGGGCCTGGGCGTGGCCCGGGTGGAGGGACAGGTGGTGTTCGTCCACGGCGCGGTCCGGGGTGAGCGGTGTGCCCTGCGCATTTTGAAGGTCCTGAAAACCACTGCCTACGCCCGTGTGGAAGCCATCCTGACGCCCGCCGCCGCCCGACGGGCGCCGGATTGTCCCCACTATCCCGCCTGCGGAGGCTGTGACTTCCGCCATATCTCCTATGCCGAGGAGCTAGAGGCCAAGCGGCAGAGGGTGGAGGACGCCCTGCGCCGTGTGGGCGGGGTGGACCTTGCGGTGGAGGAGATCCTGGGCGCGGCGGAGACGGACTGCTATCGGAACAAGGCCCAGTTTCCTGTGAGCCCCCAGGGGCGGGCGGGGTTCTACCGGGCCCGGAGCCACCAGGTGGTCCCGGCCCTGGACTGCCGCCTCCAGACGCCCCAGGCCAACGCTGCGGCGGCGGCGGTGGAGGAGTACCTCCGGGCAAACGGCGTCAGCGCCTACGACGAAAAGACCCGCCGGGGACTGGTGCGGCACGTCTTCGTGCGCACCAACCGGGCGGGGGAGGCGCTGGTCTGCCTGGTGGTCAACGGGGAGGCTCTGCCAAAGGAGGAGGACCTGGTCCGCCGCATCCGGGAGGCCTTGCCGGATGCGGCGGGGGTGGTCCTCAGCGTCAACACCCGGGATACCAACGTGGTCCTGGGGGACAAGTACCGCACCCTCTGGGGCGCGGACACCTTGGAGGACACCCTCTGCGGGCTGACGTTCCGGCTGTCCCTGCCCGCCTTCTTCCAGGTGAACCGGGACCAGGCGGAGCGGCTGTATGAGAAGGCTGTTGACTTCGCGGGCCTCACCGGCCGGGAGACGGTCCTGGACCTCTACTGCGGGGCCGGGACCATCACCTTGGCAATGGCCAGGCACGCCGGACGGGCTATCGGCGCGGAGATCGTGCCCGAGGCCGTGGAGAACGCCCGGGAGAACGCGGCGCGAAACGGCATCCAAAACGCGGAGTTCCTCCTGGGCGATGCGGGGGACGTGGCCGGGCGCCTCGCCGGGGAGCACCTGCGGCCCGATGTGGTGGTGGTGGACCCGCCCCGGAAGGGGCTGGGTCCGGAGGTGGCCGGGGCCGTCGCCGCCATGGGGCCGGAGCGGGTGGTGTATGTCTCCTGCGACCCCGGAACCTTGGCACGGGATGTCCGGCGGTTCGCGGAGGCGGGATATGCCGCCGTCCGGGTTGCGGCGGTGGATATGTTTCCGAGGACGAGGCATGTGGAGACGGTTGTTTGCTTAGGTTGCGGAGTAGACCCTATTTATGAAGCTAACCACATATCAACGCAGGCTTGAATACCGTAACGCCAATGGTTTTCATCTGTCGCTTTCTCGCAAAGCTTAATAGCACAGTCGAGAAAACGCCAAATGTCACTTGGAATCGGTTGTGTTTCATAATTATACAAGTTTTCAATAAGTTTCATAAACTGATCTAACTCCAACGGTACAATTTTAGATTTTCCCCCATATAGCGCAATAGAAAGATGATTCAAGCCATAAACGTGCGCTAATGTTGCAGGATTGATAGTTGGAGAAATAAAGAGACAATAGGTATCTTTTCCAGTCCTTTTCTTTAACTGACCATAATGTCGGGCTACTGGTTCTCCCTCGGTTTCATATTGACGTTGACCAGCTTGCAAGGTCACTTCTACGGACAAAGAAAAATCATCATAATCACATTCAATATCAGGCATATTTCCCGCCGCTGTTGAAAGCGGCTGGCCAGCGTCATCAAAATTGAAGTTCTCTTTTATATTGCCACCATCAAGCATAGTCATTCGTATGCACCATGTCCGCGCCCCGAAAAAGCTCACCGGCAAAACCGAGGCGGAACGGCTGATGCTGCATATGCGCCGGAAGTCGCTGGCGCTGTGCCCCTATTGTTATCAATCTACACTTGCCCAAGAGCCGTGATGGTGACTGTGCGAGGAGCCGGATACACGGAGACGTGTAAGTCCGGTTCTGGAGGCGGCTCCGCCGGGACCGCTGGCGAAAGCCAGTATGGCGCGGCGGTGCCTACCTCACACGCCGCCCCACCAGCCTGGGAGAAGCCAATCCGCTGACCGGACTTCTCTACTGCGCTGACTGCGGTGCGAGGCTGTATAACGAACGGGGAGATAACGGCAAGGGACATTTCAAGGATTCCTATGCATGTTCCAGCTATCGCAAGCGTACCAGTGATTGCACGATGCGCTTTATCCGTTCAGCGGTTGTGCGGGATTTGATTCTGTCGGCACTGCGCTCCATTTCAGAGTATGCGAAAGCCAACCGGGAAGCCTTTGAGCGCTTGGTGATGGACACGATCTCTGACCGTCAGACACAGCAGATGAAGGAGAGTCGGAAAGCCCTGGCAGACGGCCAGCGGCGGTATGATGAACTGGATGTGCTGATCCAGCGCACCTATGAGGATCATGTTGCGGGTAAGCTGACGGACAAGCGATTTCTGAAACTTTTCCAGCAGTATAAAGCGGCGCAAGAACAGCTTGAAAGCGAGTTGAAGCGGCTGGCCGATGAAATGGAAACTATGCAGGAACAGACCGGCAGGGTGGACAAGTTTATGGCCTTGGTTGACCGCTACACCTGCTTTGACGAACTGACCACGCCCATGCTCAATGAGTTTGTGGAAAAAGTTGATGTCCATGAGCGCGTGAGTGTGGGACGCTATAAGCGTAAGCAGGGAGTTGATGTGTATTTCAACTTCATCGGGCTGGTAGAACTGCCCACCGAGCTGGAGGACGAAGCCCCCGCTGCCGTAGAACCGCCCCAGGAGCGGTATGTGGCTGTGAATACCAGCTTTGCCCCGCTGGGCGAGTACCTTTCCCAGCAGACGGAGAACAGCGTTACCCTCTCTTTCGCAGACGTTGAGCGGGTGATCGGAAAGCCCCTCTGCAAATCGGCGTTCAAATTCTACTCCTATTGGTATCCAGGCGGCAACCGCCCGGTCTCCAATGTGATTTACAACGCTGATTTCGATGTTGACCGTGTTGACTTGAAAAATCAGATGTTATACCTGATTAGGGACGCATAACAGAATATTTCTTAATGAAACCGGGCACAGTGAACGATTCGCTGTGTCCGGTTTTTTGAATTTATTTGAAAAATATCCTTGACAAAACGCACTGGAGTTTGACACTTGTTTCCCCCATAAATTTTGTTACTACCCTGTCCATCTGAACTGTATAGGGTGGCAAATCCAGTTCTGACGCAATGACTGGGGCAGTGATTGTTTTTCCAGTTCCAGGCTTTCCTTCGATAAGAATCTTTCGCCTGTTTGTTAATCCATATTTTTGTAGTTTATTCCGATTCCTAAACTCACTTAGAATCCTCTCGACCCTTTCCAAGATGTCATCCGAGGTAACTAAATCAGGTAGCCTGTCTGACGGAATTGTCATTCATAACATAGGGTTTGACTGATTAATTCGAAAGACGTTACCTTTAGGTGAGCCAATCTTCTCGGCATACCAGAAGAAACCTTCCATTTTACAAATCAAGGTGTCCAATTCACAATAATTGAATTAAAACAACCAGATGCAAGGCTTGGCCTTGCATCTGGTTGTTTCTTGGTGGAGATAAGCGGGATCGAACCGCTGACCTCTTGAATGCCATTCAAGCGCTCTCCCAGCTGAGCTATACCCCCAGACCTAATTTTGCCCCAACGGGCTATTAAATTTTCAGAACTTTCTTTCCCTATAATAGTGAAAGAGTGGTGCGATTTCGGGTTGGTTGGCAACTTTGCCAACCAAATCGCCGACATCGCATGAAGTGCGATGGAGGCGCGAAATTTTTTGGAGAAGTGGGTACGTTCACCGGATTATGTGCGCTCCCAGCTGAGCTATACCCCCACATCCGTATTTGGTTTTGTCTGTGCAGGTCCCGGATGCCGTAGGCGGTGCCCCACGGCATCCAGTCCTTTTTCACAGTGGTGGACGATAAGAGATTCGAACTCTCGACCTCTGCGATGCGAACGCAGCGCTCTCCCAGCTGAGCTAATCGCCCGGGACGAATAGCATTATACCCCATTGTTTCCGATTTGTAAAGCCCCTTTTTAGAAAAAGGGCAAATTTTTCTCCGCCCCTCCCGCGCAGGGGAAAGCCGCCAGTAGCTTCACGTCCGCATGCGCTCTGCGTGTCAAAAAAACCAGCAAAATTTCGGAAAAAGTGGTAATAGGGGGATATGGAACTGAAAAGATTGAGAACCGGTTTAGAGCAGGCGGAGGATTCGCAGCGAACACATTCTGCACAAACTGAAAGACATCATTATCAAAAATGCGAATCAAGAGTTAAAAAGGGGTAGAAAAACAGCGCAAAAGAGCAGAGAATGTAAGTATGTGGCAAACAAATCTCATAAAGCTCTATTGCACTGTCTGTGACAATAGTAGCGCAATCGAAGCAGTAATGCAACGCCAAAGCAACAATTTCCGTCCCCAATTTGCGGATGAGGAGTGTATCACGGTATACCTGAGGGGGATCAGCCAGCGGAGATTCGAGCAGAAGACGATCTACGACTATACAAAAAACCATTTGCTGGACTGGTTTCCCAAACTGCCCAGCTATCAAGCATTTTCTGACGGGCCGCTATTCGCTATTCGTGCTTAACTCGTGTTGACACTAGCTAGGAAAATATGGTAAAATAGAAGGATAAGGAGGCGAAAGAAGAAAACGAAGCGGGAAGAATTTCAGGAGATCATGGAGGAGATCGTTCCACGGGAGGATTGGGTGGAAATTATCAGGCTGTACTATCCGGCGTGGAAACGCGGGCGTCCACCCATTGAGATAGAAATCATGCTGCGGATGTATCTGCTGCAATGCTGGTTCAGCCTGTCGGACGAGGGCGTGGAGGGCACCATTTACGACAGCTATGCCATGTGGAAATTCATGGGGATCAACTTTTTAGATCAGGACGTGCCGGACGCCGCCACTCTGCTGCATTTCCGGCATCTGCTGGAGGAACACGGGATTGGAAAGCTGTTTTTTGACGCCATAAACGCTGTTTGGAGCAGGCCGGATGGATGATGCGTGGAGACAGCATTGTGGACGCCATACTCATCAGCGCGCCCAGCTCCACCAAAAATGTAGAAAAGAAGCGGGACCCCGAAATGCACCAGACGAAAAAGGAGGATCAAAAGGGCATTTGTCAAGGATAAATTCACCCAAAAGATGAAATCCCCCTGATAAACTGAAATCTGAAAAACTATTGCAAAATCCATATTTGTCCATTTGGCATTTGTGTCCAACTTCCTGGAATAACTTCTGTAATTTCCCCGGTAGGATATTTTCGAACAACAATTTCTTCCCGATACTCCGGCTCTTCGTGCCACTTAGAAAAAAATAGCTGGTCGTCTTTTCTATCGACAAAAGTCTCTGGTTCTTCAATCTCAAGTTCCACTGTCTCCGGCCAGACAATCTGAAACCTTCCATCATTTGCGGCCCGAGTCAGCATGAGAGGATAGCGCCTCAGCAACAGATTATAGCAGTTTTCTACTGCGGTCATAGGTAGTGAGGCAATTTCGGTGATCTGATTTGCGGTATCGTCATATTGGAAAATGTAGATTGCTGATTGTGGGAAATCTGCTAATAATATTTGTATTTTCCCATCACATGAAATTGGCCGTCCAAAATATTGCCCAGGTTTTCCTTTTATGGGTTCAACAACACGGCCATCAGGATAATGGATGAATATGAGGCAATTACTATTTACAGGGTGATGGTCCCGATATAGTTCCTCGGCCTCATACAAATCCCCGTGTATATAATGGGTTCCCCAATACCATTCGCAGCTTCCATCAACCTGCTCAATATAGGTAATGCCATGTGCAGGAATTGTTATCATTGCAAATCCTCCAAATCCCGATTTGTCGATTTGTTCATGTTCAAGCATAGCACAAAGTCGGCCAACATTCAAGCCTTGTTAGGAGCTTCCTGTATACTTCAAAGCAGGGAGTTGACGAAAAAAGATACCTCAGGT